>CAOJVE010000224.1 GCA_948444865.1 uncultured Lachnospiraceae bacterium | reverse complement strand
GCTGTAATGATAAACTTGCCATTTTGTCTCCTCCCAATTTCATTTCTGTGTTTCCGCTTTCAACTGTTTATCAGTATATAAGAGGCGGCCGAAAGAAACCATAGGGGAATCAGACAAAGTTTTTTGTGGTTTCTTGACAGAATGACGAAACGGGTTATGTACGGGGTCAGATTTTGGAATAGCCGTGGCTGTTGACCATGGCCTTGATTTTCTCGCCGCGCTGGCAGTAAGGGCACTCGCCGGGTTTGTAGCTTTCGTATCCGGGCAGGTCTTTTCCGGTGAACAGCGCGTTGACGCCGATGGAGCCGATTTTGGATATTTCGCTGAAGATGGCGGATACGCCCTGGAGGATTCCGTCGTAGTAGCGGATGCACTGGATGGCGGAACCCAGGGTGGTTCCCGTGGTGATCGTTCCGATCAGAATCACGATGTTCTTGTCCTTGATCATGGGCTGCAGATTGTCCCTAAACATCATCATGTCGCCCTTGAATTCCGGGTGGATGACGTACATGGTCTTGTGGGCGTTCATGGAGAGAATGCCGGCTTTGGTCAGGGACTGGGCCAGCAGCGCGCCCACCACGTCCAGGCCGTCCAGGCACACGATGGTGTCCACCGGCGTGGAGGATTCGTATTTCTGCGCCAGAGACTGGGCGATCCGCAGAGCCTCCGAGTAGCGGGATTTCATGGTGACCAGATCCAGATGATGGGTGACGTGGGACTGGGATGTGGCGAAATGTCCCGGCGTTACTTTCAAAACAATGTCCTTGTCGTAACGCGAAGTGATTTTAAACATATTTTTTTCCATTATGGAACCTCCTTCAGTCAACGGGCGTGGCTGCGTCCGATGCAAATGTTATAGATAAATTATAGCATAAAGCCCCGGAATAGAAAACACAAAAATCAGGCGCTTGTTTTCATGAAAATTTTTTTGTATAATGGGAATATTAGCAATAAGGGAAGCGATAAAGGAATAAGGTGAGAATAATTTATGAAAAAAAATAAAGCGTTTTTACTCATGTGCTGCGCCGCGTTGACGGTGGGAGGCGTCCCGGCGCAGGCCGCGCGGATTCCAAAGCCCACGGTGTCCCAGAACAGCCAGAAGTCGGTGGCGGCGGCTGTTTTCGGCTCCATGACCCAGGCGCTGGATCTGATTGATTTGGCGCAGGAGGATAGGATTGAGCGGATCGGGGAAATGTGCCGGCTGGATTACGCCAAAAGCGGCGTGCTGGCCAGCGTGACGGCGGCGCAGTGCATCCTGGAATCCGGTTATCTGACTTCGGAGCTGGCCTCCGAGGCCAACAACTGCTTCGGCATGAAGGCCATGCTCTCCAACAACGATTGGGAAAACAGTTCTTGGGACGGCAGCTCTATTTATTCTAAGGAGACCCGGGAGGAATACGGCGGACAAGTCGTGACCATCACCGCGGATTTCCGGCAGTACGACAGCGTGGAGGAGTCATTGGCGGATCATTCGGCGTACCTGCTGGGCGCCAAGTCCGGCGGCGGCCTGCGTTACGACGGCCTCAAAGGCCAGTCAGATTACCGGCAGGCGATTCAGATCATCAAAGACGGCGGCTACGCCACGGACAGCTCTTATGTGGACAAGGTGTGCGCCATCATTGAGCGCCACGACCTGACCAGATTTGACGATGTGGACGACGTGGAGACGGAGGAAGACGACATGGCGCAGGCGCAGGCCAGCCTCAAGTCCCCAGTGAAAAAATCTTCCAAATCCTCCGCATCCAAAGGCGACGCCAGTCTGTCCTACCGGGACGGCTATTACCGGGTGCGCAAAAGCTGGGAGGATATCGACAGCCAGCTGGGGGCCTTCAGCATGCTGGAGAACGCCAAAAGCGTGTGCAAGCCCGGCTACAATATCTACGACGCCAAAGGAAACGCAGTCTATACGATGCCATAAGCGAAACGCGAAAACGGCATTCCTGGAAATTTCCGTGGGCGGAATGATCCGGGGTTATTACTCCGACAGTTAAATACCGCAGCATCTTACTGGCCCAGACCTTTTGCTGCGTTGGCGCCAATCGGCGTAGCCCGCGCTGCGCCTCATTTTGCCGCCGTGCATAAAAAGATTTGTTTTGCGAGGTTTGCGGCGATATTTAACCGCCGGAGTAATACATACTTCATAAGTCAGGGGGATACTTTTAGAAAAATGTGTGGAATTACAGGTTTTATCTCGAAAAATAATACGTATGACAGGGAACAGGCCATCAACGACATGATGCAGCGCATCTATTCCAGAGGGCCGGACGAAGCGGGATTTTACTGCGATGAATCGGCCTGTATGGGCATGCGGCGGCTTTCCATCATTGGGCTTGATAATGGCAAGCAGCCCATTGAAAACGAGGATCATACGCTGGTATTGGTGTACAATGGCGAGATTTACAACTATCCGGATCTGAAAAAAGAGCTGATTGAGAAAGGCCATGTCTTCACAACAGACACAGATTCCGAGGTTATCCTCCATGGCTACGAGGAGTACGGGCCGGATCTGCTCAACCGGCTTCGGGGA
>CAOJVE010000223.1 GCA_948444865.1 uncultured Lachnospiraceae bacterium | reverse complement strand
AAAATCGCCTGGGAAGCCGTCACCGTTTCCCCGTTTCCCCTTGTGCTTTTGTAATATACTTCCATTATGTTCAACCTTTCGTAATGATCTTGTTCTACGATTATAGCACAATGTCTTTTCCGACTGCAATCCAAAAGATTATTTTTCCTTCTCATCCAATCGCTCAAACACGATGCTGTAGCCGTCCTTTCCGTAATTCAAAGACCGGTTCACCCGGCTGATGGTGGCCGTAGACGCGCCCGTCCGCTCGGTAATCTCCTGATACGTCCGTTTCTCCCGGAGCATTTTCGCCACCTCAAATCTCTGGGACAGAGACAGCAGTTCATTGACCGTGCAGATATCCTCAAAAAAGGCATGGCATTCCTCCATGTCCTTTAGGGTGAGAATCGCCTGGTATAGAAGTTCCACCGCCTCTGTGCTGATTTTCTTACTCATGGCTCCCCCTTTCCTAGTTATTTTTTACATTTGTATTTATTCACATAGGGACGAATGGCCTCTGGGCTTCTGTTTAAAATCAATTCCTCCGGGAATGCAATTTCTTCCAGCAGCTCTTTTGCATAACCGAAATCCCCCACGTAAATGTCCATATGGGCGTCGCTGTCCACCACAATGGGTTGCCCGTATTTTTCGCACCATTTGAGCATCTCTTGATCGTTTTCCCTGGCGCCTGCGCGGCTGCACACCGGATTCAGGGAATGATTGTTCAGCTCCAGCGCCACCCCATGTTCCTTGGCCCCTTTCACCAACTCCTGGTAATCCACCGGATACCTTCCGTCGTCCGGGTGGCCGATGATATTGATATACGGATTCTCCATGGCTTTCAGATACGCCTGGGTATTCTCCTTTTTGCTGCCTGGCTGCACGCAGGGCGTGTGCATGCTGGCAATCACCACGTCCAGCCGGGCCAGCTCCCGGTCGTTTAAATCCACATGGCCCTCATAATCCCGGATATTCACTTCCGACCCCAGAAAAAGCTCCACGCCGCACATGGTCCGGGGCACAATCTTTAAATTGTGAAAATAAAAATGCTGGCAGGTTCCCGGCATATCCGGCGCGTGATCCGTAATTCCCAGAATCTTTAAACCCTTGTCCGCCGCCGCCTGCGCCATTTCCCGCATGGTGTTATAAGCGTGGCCGCTGGCCAGCGTGTGCGTATGCAAATCCATACAAAATTCCACTGTAAATCGCCTCCCTGTTTTTTTAAGATGATTGCGAAACGTCCTTTTCGATCACCGGGTTTTATCTATTTTGCCCAAACGCAAGAATTATGGAATGACCGTTTCGCAGTCATAAACTTAGAGTGTGTTTGAAAATTGCTTTATGTCAACCGTGCGCCACAATTTGTACCCACAGGGCATTATAATGGGAAATTTGACCCGAATGAAGGCGGCGTAGCGGGCTACGGCAACTGAATGAGGGGCAAATATACCGCAAAGTGGGGCGTGCGCTTGGCGTGAATGAATTTTCAAACACGTTCTAGCGCTCTTCTCTGAAATAATTGAATCCACAGCTTTTCGGCTGCACATTTTCCCGGCTTTGGCGGACGCTGGTCACAGTCAGCGCCAGAATGGTTGCGATGAACGGGAACATCTCGTAGATCTGCATGGGCATGCCCGGTATCCGCAGATACAGCCGAAGCACCGTCAGTCCGCCGAAAATCAGCGCCGCCAGCAAAGCCCTGGCCGGATTCCAGGCCGCGAATATCACCAGCGCCACCGCCAGCCAGCCATAACCGCTGACACAGTTGTGGACCCATACGCAGGAAGTGGTCACCATGCTCATGTACATGCCGCCGATGCCGCAAATGCCGCCGCCAATCACCGTGGCCATATATTTATACCGGGACACATCGATTCCGGCCGCGTCCGCCGCCGCCGGGTCCTCGCCCACCGCCCGCAGATTTAAGCCCACGCGGGTTCTTTTGAAAAAATGATTCATCAAAAACGCCAGGACAATGGCAAAATAAACTACCCAATTGTACTGGAAAAACAGTTTTCCAATGACGGGAATCTGCGACAGGCCCGGAATGGACAAATTGGCGAAGGCGGACTTCATCTCATCCCCCAGCGCCACATACCCGCTGGCCTGACCCCCCAGATATTCTCCGAAAAAATTCCCGGCGCCCGTTCCAAATATGGTCAGCGTCAGCCCGGTCACGTTCTGGTTGGCCCGCAGCGTGATGGTCAAAAATCCGTAAATCAACGCGCCCAAAGCCCCGGCCAGAAAGGAGGCCAAAAGCGCCAGCGCCGCGCCAATCCAGCCCACGGGCGCGCTCTGTGCTTTCAACGCCCACTGCTCGTACACAAAAGGCGCCGCCAGTCCGGCGATGGCCCCCATAAACATCATCCCCTCCACGCCCAGATTGATATTCCCGGACTTCTCGGTGAGGATTTCCCCCAGCGTTCCCAAAAGAAGGGGCGCTCCGGCCAACGCTGCCGCCACCAGCAAATTTAGTAAGGTATTCATGCATCGGCCTCCTTTTCCCGGCTGCGCACCAGCTTGTAATTGATGAAAAACTCGCATCCCAGCATGAAGAACAAAATCAGTCCCGTCAGCACTTC
>CAOJVE010000222.1 GCA_948444865.1 uncultured Lachnospiraceae bacterium | reverse complement strand
AAAAGGCTGCCGTTTTTAAAGAATTTCCGGTGAAACCGCCGCACAATCACATTTTCCAAGCCCAACTCATCCGCCGCCGCTCGCAGCAGGGCGTAGTAATCGAGATTGATGTACTTAGGGTAAACCTCCTGGTATTCTTCCCACGTCAGCACATTGCTCTCGGAAATCCCGTGTTTAATGGTCTGATTCCACCAGGACTCCAAAAGCTCGTCCTGGTTTCGCACATAGGCGATGACTTTTACGGTAAATCCGCCCTTTTCTCCCTCTTCCCGAAGTTCTTTCCAGATGCTCTTTCTCCGGCTGGCGGCCGCGCGCCAGATCCCTTCGTCGGATAAAATAATATGGTCGCGTTCCTTAAACAGCTCCTGAAGCTGCGCCAGACCGTCCTTTAAAATCTCCTCTTCGCGGTCTTTATGCCGAACCCCCTTTTCATCCATAAACATCGCCTGCAAAAACAGCGCGTTGCGTTTAAACTCAAGTCTGGATCGATTGCTGAAATATGGATACGAAAACTCTGGATAGCAATACCCCATCCTCTCCAAAGCCTCCCGATTGTCATAACAAAAATGCTGAATGGAGGTTGTCCCGGTTTTTGGTGAGCCAATGTGCAGATATAATGTTTTCATTAGTAATATACACCTCACTTTTTTCGCCGTTTCCATTCCCGTCGGGTGACGCGTCCATATTCCCGCGGGATCGTTTTATTTTCTCAACTCTAAATAATTCAAAATTTGCTCTACCGCCTCTTCCATGGAACACTGGCTTGTGTCCACCTGGATCTCAGGATTCGCCGGCGGCTCGTAGGCGCTGGTGACGCCTGTGAAATTCGGAATCTCGCCCCGCCGCGCTTTGGCGTACAGTCCCTTTACGTCCCTTTGCTCGCAGACCTCCATCGGCGTGCTCACATAGATCTCCACGAAATCTTCGCCGATGATATTCCGGGCGTTTTCCCGATCCTGGGCATACGGAGAGATAAACGCGGTCAGCACAAGCAGGCCGGCGTCGTTCATCAGCTTGGCCACCTCCGCCACCCGGCGTATATTTTCGATTCTGTCCTGGTGCGTGAATCCCAGATTCCGGCACAGCCCCATCCGCACGTTGTCGCCGTCCAGCAGCATCGTGTGATTTCCCATGGCCAAAAGGCGTTTTTCCAACGCGTTGGCCAACGCCGATTTCCCGGAACCGGACAGTCCGGTAAACCATAGCGTCATTGGCTTCTGCCCTTTCTGGGCCGCGCGCATCTGCCGGGTCACGTCTGTCTTTTGCCAAACCAGGTTGTCGGCGCGGCGCAGGTCATGCTTGATTACGCCGCAGGCGGACGTCATGTTCGTCACCCTGTCCGTTAGGATAAATTCACCCATAATCTCACACTGGCTGAACTTATTCATGACGATTTTCTCTGACAGGGAAATCTGACAGTCTGCGATTTCATTTTTATATATGACATCCGCTGGCACATGGTTTCCGTCGTTGATGTCGATTTTGTATTTCACGGACATCACGGCGCCTGGAACAGTCTTCGTCCCCAGCTTCACCAGATAGTTTTTCCCGGGAATCAGCGGTTCATCATCCATCCACAAAAGCCGCGCGGAGAACATATCGCTCACCATTCCGGTGAAATCCTTCACCAGCACACATCCTCTGGACACATCCACTTCCCGGTCCAGGGAAATGGAAACCGGACAGCCTTTTTCGGCCTTTTCCACCGACGCATCGCCCCGGTAAATGCTTTTCACGTGCGCCTTCTCCCCTTTTGGCAGCACGGTGATTTCATCGGAAACGCAGATGCTCCCGGATTCAATCTGGCCCTGGAAACCCCGGTATTCGGAGTTGGGACGGCATACGCGCTGCACCGGCATCACAAATCCGGCCTCTTCCCCGGCGGCTTTCTTTACGTCCACTTCCTCCAGATAGGTCAGCAAAGGCTTCCCACTGTACCAGCCCATCCGCTCGGAAGGGCTGGTGATGTTGTCGCCCTCGGTGGCGGACACCGGAATGCAGCAGGCGCTTTCCGCCTGGAAGTTTGCAATTATTTTCCCAAGCTCTTCCGCGATTTCCTCAAAGTGGGTTTTATCGTAATGCACCTGGTCCATCTTGTTGATGGCAAAAACAAAGTGGCGGATGCCCATTAAATTACAGATCCGAATATGTCTGCGGGTCTGTCTCTTTACGCCTTTGGCCACATCCACCAAAATCACGGCCAGATCCGCGAAGGCCGCCCCCACCGCCATGTTCCGGGTGTACTCCTCATGGCCGGGCCCGTCGGCCACGATAAAGCTGCGGGCGTCGGTGGTAAAGTAGCGGTACGCCACGTCGATGGTGATGCCCTGTTCCCGCTCCGCCATCAGGCCGTCCAAAAGCAGGGAATAATCCAGGGAGCCGCCGCGGCCCTTTAAGCGGCTGTCCATCTCCAGCGCCCTTTTCTGATCGGTGTACAGAAGCTTTGCGTCATAGAGCATATGCCCAATTAAAGTGGATTTTCCGTCGTCCACATTTCCACAGGTAAGAAACTTTAATAAATCCTTCATCAAAAATATCCCTCTCTTTTTCGGCGTTCCATGCTTCCGGCTTCTTCGTA
>CAOJVE010000221.1 GCA_948444865.1 uncultured Lachnospiraceae bacterium | reverse complement strand
CAGCGTGACCGCCGAGCCTTTAAAAGTGAAGTTCCCCGTTTCCAGGCAGGACTGCGCGAACGCCACGTCCCCACGGATTCCCTCCGCCGCGCCTTCGGAAACATACAGGGGGAGCATTTTAAGGACGGACTGGGCCACGTTCGGATTCCTTTCCTTAATATATGCCCGCATTTGCTCTGCCGTCGCCTGGGCCGCCCCCGCGATTTTCGTCCGCCCCGCCACGCTGGAGCCGGCGCCCAGCTGGGCGTTGACCTCTTTGGCAATCTGGCCAAGGCGGTTGTAAATGTAATCGCCGGGGCAGGCTTTGTTCGCGAACCAGCGGTGGACGGTCATGTTCTGCTTGTCCGGCTGGCCGATGAGGCTTTTGTCCGCCCGCCATTTTAACTCCTTTATGCCGTTGCGCCTGCAAATGTCCGCGCAGAGATTGACCAGGGATTTGTAGACTTTATCATTGATCGCGTATGGGTGCGTCCGGTCGCTGGCGCACTCGATCGTGACCGCCCGGTGGTCGTTGTCTCTGTTTGAGGAACACCAGGAACTGTCCTTTTCCTCCACGCACAGGCCGATCCGTCCGTCCGCGCCGATGGCGTAGTTGCAGCTGGCCTGCACGGCCATATTGGCGAAGCAGCCGCAGATGCCTTCCGCGGACAGCTGGCCCACAACGCAGTGGATTGTGATTGTGTCGATTTTATGGTTCCTGGGGCTTGTCCTGCATGGGCTTATCATTGTATAGCTTGCTAAAGAACTGTTGCTCATAATTTCCTCCTATTTATTTGACGATTACGGACACAATGCTGTCTATATTGTAAAACCCCACCCATTCCTCATCTTTAATTACGATGAACAGCTTTCCGTCGTATTTGTAATCCGTCCACTCTTTCTTTTTCCATTTAACTACGCAACCATTTTTAAATACAATTTTTATCATAATTGCCTCCTTTTCCTTCGGGGCCTCACTCGGCCCCGTCCCCTTTGTCGTCGATTTTATCCTTTAACGCCGCGATGTAGCGGGCCAGCCAGTCCGGCACGTCCGCGCCCATCCTGCCCGCGTTTTCCGTGATGGAAAGCAGCTCGTTGAGTATGTACCAGGCCGTGGCCAGAAGGCCGAAAAACACGCTTTTTTTCACGTCCAGGCCCATCTGCCCGGCCATGACCAAGATCATATAGTCCAGGGCGATTGCGGCGGCGATTACGGCCATGTAGCCCACTTTTTTGAGGATGCCCCTGGCTCCTTTTTTGGAGTCCCAGCCGTATTTTTTGTCGCCTGGATGGTCAAGGGCCTCCGCTTTGCTGGCCGCCATCCCTGTGAAATAATCCGCTATCATGAGGACGCATAAGACGCACAGCAGGGGGAATAGGATGCCCAGCCGGTCGCTTACCCAGGCGATTGCGCCCGCGAAAATTATTTGCAGTATGGTTAAATATTTTTCCATTTTTTCACGCTCCTTTTTATATGCAGAATCCAAAGCAAATTCCCTGGATAGTTTTATATGTTTCTACGGATATGCCAGCGTCCGCTCCTATGCAGAAAAAGCTCTCTCCGTAGGCAGTATAGGTTCCAGATCTTGTCCACCATCGCGCCCCACCGCCGGACAATACGCTCTTTTTTACATCCGCGTCCGTTTCAAATATCGGATATTTCGCCCCATTGATTTTTGCGTATTCCGGGCTATAATAATTACTCGTCTTGAACGGATATTTTTTATCAATGGCGGCTGAATCAAAAACCTCTGACAACGATGGAATAAACACATCATCCTCCGTTGCGCGAACCCCATTGCTGCTGCTATTGTAGTCTTTATATCCCGAACTTGTTTTTATAGCTGTTTTTATAAATTTTTGCAAATCAGCCGGAAAAGCCCTTTTAATCTGGGGCATAATATCAATCCGCATGGTTGTGTCCCTCCACCAATATTGTCCCCCCTGTATTATGTTCATTCCCCCAGCGCCCAGCAGCTGTTTGCTCAAAAAAGTTATTCCAGCCTTCCCCTCACTTGCCAGATTGTCGTGGTTAAACCCGGCAATCTGCATCATAACGCTCCCATTGTAATCCCCGGACAGCACAAGTTCTTTTTCATCCCCAACGCTCCACACCTGGTCCGCAATCCCTTGGGATGATATGTACGCAATGTCCGCCCAGGACGCATTTTCCAGGGCCACGTTATAGCCAGCGTTCGGAATGTACACGACATTCGCCGCGTCCACATTCACAACATAGTCTTTTGTGTAAGGGAAAACGCCATAATAATAGCCGGGCCCTCCGACATTCAGAATAAGCCCCGCGTCTCTATACTGGTTTTTCACCGCGCTTTCGCAAATGATTTCCCCATCGTCCACGCTTTGAGGGGGCGCCCCCTCCTTGCAGACAACCACGGCGCCCTTCCATTCGGCGGCGGGCCCGCCGTCTTCCGGGTCTGACCAGCTAAGGGTCAGGCTCCCGTCCGCGTTCCTGCCATACGAAAGCCCAGACACGTCTTTGCTTTGATATTTATATCCGTTTCCGCCCCCGCCTCCGCCGGGTCCATAAAACAACAGCGGCATTACGCATCCCCCCTAACAATCACAGTCACCGGTATGTCCGCCTCCGGCTTGCTTCCAAACGCTTTTACAGTCAC
>CAOJVE010000220.1 GCA_948444865.1 uncultured Lachnospiraceae bacterium | reverse complement strand
GTGCAGTGTGAAAACGTATATACAGACAGGGTGCGGCTAAGCCAGATTTTAATCAATATTATCGGCAACGCCGTGAAATTTACGCCGGAAGGCGGCGCGATCCAGGCATTCCTTTACGAAGAGCCGTCGCCCAAGGGGGACGGGTACATCCGCTCTTCCCTGGAAATTAAGGATAACGGAATCGGAATGTCAAAGGAATTTCAGGAGAAAATCTTTGATGCGTTTGCAAGGGAAGATAATGCGCGGGTGGATAAGACCGAAGGCGCCGGATTGGGCCTGGCCATTACCAAATATATTGTGGACGCCATGGGAGGCAGCATCCGCGTAGAAAGCGAGCCTGGCAAGGGCAGTGATTTTTATGTCACCCTGGACATGAAAAAAATACAGCGGCAGAAAAATCCTCCGCTTCCGCCCAGGGACGCGCTGGTCATTGACGACGACGAAATGTGCTGTAAATCGGCGGAAAAAATGCTGCGCTCCATCGGGCTTAAGGCAGAGTGGGCGCGGGACATAAAAAGCGCTTTTGGACGGCTGGAGGAAAGCCACAGAAGCGGGAAAGACCCGATCGTGCTTCTTGACTGGGATATAGAGGGTCAGGACGGCATCCGTATCGCAGGGGAGCTGCGCAGCCGTTTTGGCGAAAAACAGGTTATTTTTCTCCTTTCTGACGGGGAATGGGATGAGCTGGAGGCGCAGGCCGCGCAGGCGGGGGTCAGCGGGTTCATTATGAAGCCTATGTTTGGGTCGGCGCTGTATCAGAGCCTGCTCCCTTTTGTCCAGCTCCGGGAAGAAGAGAAAGATGAAACAAAAGAAGACGTTGATCTGACCGGCAAAAGGATTCTTTTTGCGGAGGACAATGAACTGAACTGGGAGGTGGGCCAGGAGCTCCTTTCCGAACTGGGACTGGAGCTTGACTGGGCGGAAAACGGAAAAATCTGTGTGGAAAAGATGGAGCAGTCGGAAGCCGGATGGTATGACGCCATCCTGATGGATCTGCGGATGCCGGTCATGACAGGGTATGAAGCCGCGGCCGCTATCCGCAGCCTGCCCAGAAAAGACGCAAAAAAGATTCCCATTATCGCGGTCAGCGCGGATGCCTTCAAGGATGACATAGAAAAATGCCTTGCCTGCGGGATGAACGCGCACGCGGCGAAGCCCTACGATCTGGAGGAGCTGATGAAGCTGCTGTGCCATTATCTTGACAATACGTAAAAATATATTTGATTCAGTTTATAGGAGATAGTTATGTTAAAAAAAACAAGCCTGCTGTGTGCGGCGCTGGCGGCTCTGATGGCCTTGTCTGGCTGCGGCGGCAAGAATGTCCCTACAGATCCGGCCAAAACCCAGGAGCAGGACAGCCAGGAACAGAAGATTACCCTCTGGACGTTTCCCGTTGGAAACTGGGGGGATTTAACTTCGGTATCCAGTCTAATCACCAGCTTTCAAAGAGAGCATCCGGAAATACATGTGAGCGTGGAATGCCTGACCTATGACGACGGGGACGAGAAAATCCGGGAGGCCGTTGAAAAGGGAAATGGGCCGGATCTGGTATTTGAAGGGCCGGAACGGCTCGTGGCGGATTGGGGGGCAAAAGGGCTTTTGGCAGATCTGTCCGATCTGTGGGAAATGGACGCTGCCGATGGAATCTATGAAAATATCCGGAAAGCCTGCCAGGATGGCAGCGGCGCATACTATGAATTTCCTGTCTGCATGACCGCCCACTGTATGGCCATTAATTATAATCTGTTCCGGGAGGCCGGGGCCCTTGAATTTATTGATGAAAAAAACCATTCCTGGACCACGGAGGGTTTTATAAAAGCCGTGAATCTTGTGTCTGATTACACGAAGAAAAAGGCGGGCGTCGTATACTGCAAAAACCAAAGCGGGGATCAGGGAACCCGCGCGCTGGTAAATAATCTGTATGGAGGGACATTTACAGACGAAAATCACAGCTTTTACACCATAGACAGCGAGGAAAATAAACAGGCTCTGCGGCTTTTGAAGGAATTAAAGGGCATAGAATTTGAACCGGATATGGCGTCTGCCGACGAGATCGCCCAGTTCTGCAAAGGAGAGCTGGCCATGGCTTTTTGCTGGAACGCATCCATCGAGATTACCCAGACCATCAATAATCCGGAATTAGGTTTTGATATTTTCCCCATGACTTTTCCGGTCAGCGAAGGGGAGCCAAAGCTTCAGGGCGGAATATGGGGATTCGGCATTTTTGACAACGGGGATGAAGAACGGATACAGGCGGCAAAGACATTTATCCGGTATATGACAGAAAGCGACGCCTCCTACAAACGGGCCGTTCTGGCCTCGACTTTCTGGCCGGTGCGGGATATGGCTGATATCTATAAAAACGACCTTTTGATGACAGAGTACAGTATGTTCATGCAGTATATGGGAGACTATTACCAGGTGACGCCCGGCTGGGTGGAAGCGCGCGCGGGCTGGTGGAAGATGCTTCAAAAAATCGGGGCCGGAGAAGAAATCGACCAGGCGGTGGAGGAATTTTCGCGGCAGGTCAATAAATAAAAAGGCGAAAAAGAAGAAATCCCAGATGAACATAGGGGTTTCTTCTTTTTTTCCTCCCAAACAAACATGAAAAAAATTTCA
>CAOJVE010000219.1 GCA_948444865.1 uncultured Lachnospiraceae bacterium | reverse complement strand
GTGTATGTTGCTGAAAAAATTGTAGATATATTCCCTTGTTTTGTGGTATAATAAAAGTGGAAGACTGAATATTCAGACAAACATAAGGGCGGTAAATAAAATTTGGAAGAATAGGAGGGCGAGTTGCATGTCAATACTGGATTTATTTATGCGCAGAGGCCGAAACGAGAACGATGAGCAGGACGGGTATGAAGGGCAGGATGAGATAAAAGCGGAGCGGGAGACGCGGCAGGCGGCGGAAACGTCGAAAAGAAAACCGGTTGACAAATTGCTGGAAGATCTCTGGGCGAACCGGGAGCAGTATCCAGACGATATGCAGGCGGTGGAGTATTTCCTTCCTGCATTGCGTGACAGACTGGAGATAAACGAGACAAAACGCGGGGCCGCGGAAATGTTTGCGAATGCGGAGCAGGGGGGGCTTATGATGGATGACAACGGGTGGCCCATAGAAATCAAAGCGGAGGACGCCAGATGCGCCGTGTACGTTCCTTCCGATAAGATGACAGCTTTTGCATGCATTTTTCCGCCCATCGGAGAGGGCCAGGAGATTTCCCTGGAGATGATTGAGGAGGCTTTAAAAGACAATAAAGTTACATATGGCATAGATGAGGAGAAGATCAGCGGCATTGCGGCGGAAAAAAGATACGGCGTGTTGTTTGCGGCTGCGCGGGGGCTGGTTCGGACAAACGGCGAGGACGGCCGTGTGGATGATTGCTTTTCCCGGCAGGAAGACGTGGGTCTTAAGGAAGACGCCAGAGGAAACGTGGATCACAAGAGTCTGCGGCGGTTCCAGGGCGTTCTGGCGGGGGATGTGATTTGTGAGATCACGCCGCCCACGGAAGGCGAGGACGGCATCGACGTCACCGGAAAACTCTTAAAGGCGAAACCCGGAGTGCAGCCGAAGATTCCCCAGGGGAAAAACACCGAGCTGTCGGAGGACGGCACCAAACTTCTGGCAACCATGGATGGCGACATTTCTTTCCACAATGGACTTTTCAACGTGGACCGGCTTTTGACCATTGATAAATCGGTGGACAATGCGGTGGGAAATCTGGACTTTAACGGAAACATCATAATCAAGGAGGACGTCAAAAGCGGATTCAAAGTATGCGCCACAGGGGACATCATCGTGCGCGGAATGGTGGCGGGCGCGGTTTTGTCCGCCGGGGGAAGCATTGAGATCGCCAAGGGCATGAACGGAAACGGCCAGGGAATGCTGGAAGCCCGCGGCGATGTGAAGCTTACGTTTATGGAAAACGCTAATGTGATTTGCCATCATGATGTATATGCGTCAACAATTATTAATTCCAATATTACATGCGGCGGAAGCGTCATCGCCAAGCAGGGGAAGGGCGTTATCATCGGCGGCTCCATAGTGGCCGGCAATTCCGTGGAGGCGAGGCGTATCGGAAACCAAAGCGGCTGCGAAACGGAGATCAAGATCGGCCAGTCCATGCAGGACGAGGACAATCTGGAGTATCTGCGGAAGGAATTGAAGCTGAATAAGGATACGCTTGATAAGATCTTAAAAAATATTACTTATTTAAAGAGCAAAATAGAGCTTCCGATCAGTAAGAAAGAAATTTTGGATAAACTGCAGGTGCAGAGCATTCTGTATGTGGAGAAAATCGACGTCATATCCGCGAAGCTGGAAAAGCTGGAGAATGAACGGCCGGATTTCAGCCAGTGCAGGGTGCGCAGCGACATTATATACCCAACGACCTATATTTCGCTGGACTACGCAAAGCTTACAGTCCGGGACACCACGGCCAAGTGTCAGGTTTTTTACGACGATGGGGAGCTGATGATGGGGACTTTTTAACAGGAAATTATTTTGAAGTCGGGATTATGTTCTTTCGTGATCCCGGCTTTTGCGTTTGGGCGTTTTGAATGCCGGTTTTTAAATCCAGGGATTTTTATGCATGATTTAAAGAAAAGCAATGCATACTAATAGCGTCTATCCGCCGCGGCTTACCAAAACGACGCGGGGTAGAATGGGCAAAAAAACGGATTGGAGGGGCGCAAAATTGGAAATCGAGAAAGTGGACGAAAGCAACTTTGCACAAAAAGTTCTTCAAACGGACGCGCCGGTGCTGGTGGATTTTTATGCGGACTGGTGCAGCCACTGCCGGACGATCGCTCCCGTGCTGGATGAATTATCCGGTGAAGGTCAGGTTCGGATTGCGAAAGTGGATGTGGACAAAAGCCCTGGGCTGGCGCGGAAGTACCAGGTGATGTCGATTCCGGCGCTGCTGCTGTTTGAGAACGGGGAAGTGGCCGACAAAAGGACGGGCAGCGTCTCCAAGCAGGAGATTCTGGGCATGGTGCAGTAAAAGGCTTCATAATGGGGCAAAAGCATGGGGGTGCGTCGGCATCCCCTTTTTGCTGCAAAAAACAAAAAAGGCAGCGGCATGGCAGAGCGGAAGCGGCTGCCTGTGATAAGCATAAAAAAGAGGAACAGGCGTATACGCTCCGTTCCTCTTAAAAAACCTTATTTTATCCTGTTTTTAGCCAAAATATCTCTTCAGCAGACCTTCGAAAGCCTTGCCGTGTCTAGCCTCATCCCTAGCCATTTCATGCACGGTGTCATGGATTGCATCCAGGCCGGCTTCTTTCGCGCGTCTTGCCAGGTCAACTTTGCCAGCGGTTGCGCCGTTTTCAGCGTCCACTCTCATTTCCAGGTTCTTCTTGGTGCTGTCGGTCAGCACTTCGCCCAGCAGCTCAGCGAATTTGGCAGCATGCTCTGCCTCTTCAAAAGCGGCTTTCTCCCAGT
>CAOJVE010000218.1 GCA_948444865.1 uncultured Lachnospiraceae bacterium | reverse complement strand
CCATCGAGGACCTCCACAGTCCCCAGAATCCTTTGGTGGCCAAATGGGTTACGATCAGCATCGGGGGCATTACCTTAATCCCTAAGATGGAAAATACATACGATTCTTATGCGCAGCTGGCGGACGCCATGCTCTACGACGCCAAGCGATACGGCCGGAATATGGTCGTCTGGTCTTATGACAACAAAGAACAGTGGCGGGAGCGTCCGGCTGAGCCGCAAGACGATCATTAATTGCGCACGAAAACATAAAATGCGGGCAAAGAAACCAAAAATTTCTTCGTCCGCATTCTTTTATTTTATAAAATGTTTCAGATGACGGCCCACTTCCTGTATATCAATGGGCTTGGCCACATGGGCATTCATACCCGCGTCCATGCATTTCTGAATGTCCTCCGCAAACGCGTCGGCCGTCATAGCTACAATGGGAATATCCGCGTCCCTTCTGTCCAGCCCGCGAATGGCCTTTGCCGCCTCCAGTCCCGTCATCACCGGCATCCGAAGGTCCATCAAAATCGCGTCATAAAAACCCTCGTTTGACTGTTTAAATTTCTCCACACAGATCTGGCCGTTTTCCGCCCATTCCAGTTCCAGGCCCAAATCGCTTAACAGCTCCTCTGCCACTTCCCAGTTCAGCTCATTGTCTTCCGCCACCAGCGCCCGCCGCCCTTTCAGCGCCAGGCCCTCTTCTTCCGCCGTCGTCTCCCCTTCCTCTGTAAGCTCCATAAACGGCTTTAATCCATAAAACAGCGTGGATTTAAACAGCGGCTTGGGAATAAACCCGCTGACGCCTGCGTCCCTGGCCTCCTGCTCGATCTCGCTCCAGTCGTAGGCCGAAATCAGCAGTATGGACACATCCGACATATGCTCCCGGATCTTACGGGCCGTTTCCACGCCGTCGATCCCTGGCAGCTTCCAGTCCAGCAGAATAATCTGGTAATCATCGTGCAGGCTGTGGCGTTTTTTCACCTTCTCGATGGCGGATTCGCCATCCAGCGTCCAGTCCGCGTCGATGCCGATTTCTTTCAGGGACGCAATGGTGGTCTGGCACATCATTTCGTCGTCGTCCACCACCAGCATTTTCCACTGGGGCAGAACCATATCCTCCTCCGGCACCGTAGCCGCCTCCAGATCAAGCACAATATGAAACTCGGTCCCCTTTCCCAACTCGCTCTGCACGTGGATGGAGCCGCCCATGGAATCCACTATGTACTTGGTGATGGCCATGCCAAGGCCGGTGCCTTCCGTCCGCTGCACCCTTTTGTCGTCTTCCCGGCTGAAAGACTCGAAGATCTTGTCCATAAATTCCGGCGCGATGCCAATGCCGTTGTCTTTTACCCGCAGATGGATGCGCACAAACGCCTCACCCTTGGGCGAAGCCTCTTCACATATGGAAAACTCTATGGTTCCCTCCTCCGGCGTGAACTTAATGGCGTTGGACAAAAGATTTAACATCACCTGATTCAGACGCACGCTGTCGCAGCACACGTTCTCGGTGATAATATCGTAAATAAATACATTAAAATTCTGTCTTTTCGCTTTGATCTGCGGCTGCACGATGCTGACCATGCTGTCCATGATCTCACTCAAAGACACCAGGTCTTTATTGAGCGCCATCTTGCCGCTCTCGATCTTGGACATATCCAGCACGTCGTTGATCAGCCCCAGCAAATGCTTGCTGGACAGAGAAATCTTCCGCAGACAGTGTTTCACCTGCTGTATGTTGTCAATATTCGCGATGGCGATGGCCGTCATCCCCACAATGGCGTTCATAGGCGTGCGGATGTCATGGCTCATATTGGAGAAAAATTCGCTCTTCGCCTTATTGGCCTTGATCGCCTCAGAGCGCGCGTCGTCCAGCGCCCGCACCTGCTTGCGCGTCAAATCGTAATATTTTCCGAAAAGAAGCAGCAGCGTCAGCAAAATAATGCCGCAGCCTCCCAGCGTAAACGAAATCCACTGACGGCTTAGGTCACTGACCTGCTTGTCCAGCGTGCCGTAAGGCATCACCGAAACCAGATACCATTCGGTATAGGGAAGGCCAGAGCAAAACAAATGCAGCCGCCCCCGCACGCCGGTGTCCAAAACCACGGAATAACCCTCACCCTTCTCCATGGAAGACGATAAATCCCGGATGCATCCTTCTGCTTCAGGGACGTTTCTCGCCTCCCACATGGAGCGAATCTGCTCAAAATACGAATCCTCGGTGGCGTCCGAACTGCGGATTACGAAGCTGCCGTCCTTGCGAATAATGTGTGAATGCACCATATTTCCTTCCGAATCCATCGAAAGAGTATCCGATATATAACTCACCGGAAGCCCGCCCACAAGGGCGATGCTCTTCTCTCCGCTTTTCATGACATAATCCGCCGCCACGCCCAGCAAAACGAGATTGTCCCCGCTCGCGTCCGTGCCCACCGCCACTTTTTCATCGTTATTTCTTAAAGAATGCAGAAAAGGCTCTGGGTCCGTGACCTGAATCTCCTCGCCGTCGATCATCTCAAATGTCCCGTCCGCCGAATAAAAGGCCAGATATTCAAATCCTCGGGCCTCGGCATTGTAGGCAAGCACCTGGCGCAGCGCATCCCCGTCCGCGCTTTTCTGGGCGGAGATCGTAGTCACAAGGGCGTCCATCTGAGCCAGCCGCAGCTGTATGGTCGTCTTAAAATGCAGGGAAACCTGTTCACTCATGCTGGTCATATACGCCGTGCCAATTTTGTTAATGGTGTCTTCGCCTCTTCTGTTTATGAAAATGGCCAGAAAAGAAAATATAAACACACACAGTACAAATATCAGAACAATGCTAATTGTCAAAAAATGT
>CAOJVE010000217.1 GCA_948444865.1 uncultured Lachnospiraceae bacterium | reverse complement strand
TACTCAGCTCGTCCAGAATAACTGAAATATATTTATATGAAACATTATCCGAATCAATTAACAGCGCAAATCTCTTATCTGCCATATACATCTCCCTGTCCTGATTTGTTATGTGTATATCATACCATTAATTTTGGCCGGACGCAAATCAGAGTTTGCAAATCTGCGCGCAAAAATTATGCCGCCGGACATACATATTTGGACAAGGAACTCCATATTTTAACCATAAATGCGAAATTACTATAAAATCCAACCAAGGAGGATTTCCCATGAAAACTCTGTTATGGGCCACCGGCGGAACTGGCTTTACCTTTGCCATGACGACTCTGGGTTCTGCCGTCGTCTTTTTCTTCAGAAACCAAATGCGTATGGGAATACAGAAGATTTTTCTCGGATTCGCCGCCGGCGTCATGATTGCCGCTTCGGTTTGGAGTCTTTTGATTCCTGCCATTGAAGAGGCCGTCTCCATGGGCATGATCGGGTGGATGCCCGCCGCCGGCGGCTTTATACTGGGAATCGCGTTTCTGATGACCCTGGATGGCATTATGCCGCACCTGCACCCCAACACCAACAAAACCGAGGGCATATCCGCGTCTTGGCGGCGCACGTCCCTGCTGGTTCTGGCGGTGACGCTTCATAATATACCGGAGGGCATGGCTGTGGGCCTTTCCTTTGCGCTGGCCGCCCAGCACAGCAACGACCCGACGCTCTACGCCGCCGCCATGGCTCTGGCCATCGGCATCGGCATACAGAACTTCCCCGAAGGCGCCGCCATCTCACTGCCCCTGCGCCAGGAAGGCCTCACTGCGAAAAAATCATTCTGTATTGGAAGCCTGACCGGCCTGGTAGAACCGGTATTCGGTATCCTCACCGTGCTGGCCGCCGGAGGAATTAAGCCCGTGATGCCCTGGCTCTTAGCCTTCGCCGCCGGCGCCATGATGTACGTGGTGGTGGAAGAGCTGATTCCGGAAGCGCATCTGGGGGAGCACTCCAACGTGGGCACCCTGGGCGTTATGGCCGGATTTCTGATTATGATGATCCTGGACGTGGCGCTGGGATAAAGAAGCCGCAAATAAATTCTTAAAAGATCTCCTTTCCTGCCGATATATTATGTGTGGCCGCCCATGTCAAATAATGGCTCCGCCTTTGCAGCAGCCATGCCTCGAAAGGAGGTCTTTCCCAAAATACTCAAAAAGCAAAGTCGCCGTCTTAAGGCGCAGCGACAATCTTTTCCAACAAAAGAAAGAAGGGTTTATTTATGCAAAAACATTCATACAAAAAAATTTTCATACTGCTGGCGCTTCTGGCTCTCATCTGCGCGACGCCGGTGCAGGCGGCCGGATTTCGCCTGAGCAAATCCAGCATAACCATTTCCAAGGGGAAATCCTATACCCTGCAGGCAAAAGGCGCATCCAAAAAGGTAAGCTTTAGCAGCGACAATCGTTCGGTGGCGGTTGTGAACGCCAAAGGAAAAGTGACGGCCAAAAAGATAGGAAAGGCCGTCATTACCGCCAAGTCAGGCACAGAAAAACTCACCTGCAAAGTGACTGTGAAAAATTCCATTATAAAAAAAGCCAAAAAACCCAACATCCCCTCCACCGGAACCGTATACGCCGCCATCCCGTCGCTGGGCGTTTCCTATAAAGTGCGGGAAAATAAAGTCCAGTACGGCGCCAGCGCCATGAAGTTTGTGTATTCCTATTACGCGTACTGTGTAAAAAACTGGGGAAACAAAAAGCTGACCTATGCGCGGGACAACGCGACCGTAACGGAAAGCCTGAAAAAATGCGCCGAAAGGGCCGTGCACGACAGCGACAACGCGGCTTCACACGCCATCTTTGAATACATAAGGCTTGACAATAAACGCCGGGCCGATTTCATGAAGTGGCTGGAAAAAGCGCTGGGCAAAAAAGTTCCCGTTATGTCCGATGGCAGCAAATACCGAATCGGATACAACGACAGCCGGGCCTATTGTCCCTTTACCACAGCCAAAGAAATGACCGCGCTCTGGAAATACATCTGGAAAGACGGCTACATAAACCACAACAAAATAAAGCTGAAACGCTACCAGGATTTCTTTGGCTTTTCACAAACCTGGCGGTTCTATACAAGAGGCGACATCGGTGAAGAATACGGTAAAATAGGCTGGCTCATATACAACGGAGATCCCTCCTTCTCAGCCATGACCAACGGCGCGTTTTACCGCATCCGGCTGGGAGACGGAAAAACGTACACCATGTTCGTCAGCTATATGGAAGACCATATAAATCAAAAGACCGATATTTTCCCGACGATCGATAAGACCATCAGCTATGTAAAATACCTGGGCGAACGCAAGCTGGAAAAACAGGGGAAACTCGCAAAATAACACTTATGAAAACGCCCTCTTCTTACGATATTATAATAGAAAGGCAATTCGTGGAAAAATAACATTTCATGAATAGATCATTATCTGAGAGGAGGATTACGTATGTCAATTGAAGCTTTATCCGGCAATTTTGCCTCAAACCCTGTATATGCAACCATGCCACAGTCCAAAGTGGATAACGCCGTAGAAGCCCTGCAGGGCGAAGAAGCCAAGAAAACCCCGGCCAACAAAGACACCATCGAAATCAGTGAAGAGGGCAAGAAGGCGTCCTCCAAGGACAAAGGCTTAAGCTTAGACCAGTTAAGAGCCATCCATGACCAGCAAATGGCCTCATTCAACAATATGCTGGCAAATATGCTGAACTCACAGGTTGGCATGAACAACGTGGCCAAAGGCTCACAGATTCAGATTACCAAAGACCTGTTCTCCAAACTGAACATCACCCCCGCCGAT
>CAOJVE010000216.1 GCA_948444865.1 uncultured Lachnospiraceae bacterium | reverse complement strand
GCGGAATGCAGGTGCTGGGCTTCACGCTGTGCTCCAATATGGCGGCAGGCGTCCTTCCCCAGCCCCTGAGCAGCGACGAGGTCATAGCCGCCGCAGAATCCGCCGCGCCCCGGTTTACCGCTCTGGTTAAGGGCTGTCTTGCCAAACTGTAAGGCGGGAAAGAGACCGGCGCTGGGAGGATCTTTTGCCAGCCGGAAAAAACGCATAACGGAAACTTCCCGGCCATAGATTGGAAGAGAGGGAAATTTCCCCGCATTTTTTTGAAAATTCGAGGTAAGCTCTTCATGTCAAGTAAAAAAAAGCAGTCCTTTATAGGCGGCGCCGCTGTATTGGCCTCCGCCGTGGTCATCGTCAAGCTGATTGGCGCGGTGTACAAGATCCCGCTGAACAATATTCTGGGCAGCGTGGGAAAGACGTATTTTGACACCGCTTACCTGATTTACAATTTCCTGAATATCTTTGCCACCGCCGGTCTGCCTCTGGCTATCTCCAAGCTCACCAGTCAGGCCCACGCCCAGGGTCGGGAGAATGAAAAACGGAAAATCTTCCGGACCGCTATCTGGCTCTTCTTTGCCATCGGCCTTGCGGGGTCCATGCTGATGTTCTTCGGCGCGGAACAGCTTGCCGCCTTCGAAGAAAACCCCATGGCGTCCCAGGCGATCCGTGCGCTGGCTCCGGCGGTGTTCTGCGTGTGCCTGCTGGCCTGTATGCGGGGCTACACCCAGGGACAGGGGAACATGACGCCCACGGCCGTTTCCCAGGTTCTGGAGGCCCTGTGCAAGGTGGGAATCGGCCTTCCTCTGGCATGGTATCTTCTGGGCCTGATTCAAGGTTCGGAAGAGAGCGGCATGGCAAACGTGGCGGCGGGGGCGATTTTCGGCGTCACGGCTGGCACGATACTGTCCGTATGCTTCCTGGTGTGCTATATGCTGACCCACCGGAACCGGGAGCATTCCACCGACCGGGCGTCCAGCGGCGGGGCCATTATCGGGCAGGTATTGGCCATCGGGATTCCCATCACGCTGGGGAACTCGGCGCTGGGGATCATCAACCTGATTGACACGAAAATCGTCATGGGCCGGCTCCAGGGTGCGCTGCTGCTCTCGGAGGAATCCGCAGCCCTGCTGAACGGTCAGTACCGTATGGCAATGGATATGCCCAATATGGTCGCGTCCTTTGTGTACCCCGTGACCATGAGCCTGATTCCCTTCGCGGCGGCGGCGCTGGCTCAGAAGGACCATGCCAGGGCCAACCGGATTATCTCGTCGGCGTTCCGGCTGATTGCGGTGCTGGCAATTCCGGCGGGCGTGGGTCTGTCGGCGCTGTCCACGCCCATTATGCGCCTGATGCTCCCCAAACGGCAGGAGGACGCCCTGGCCGCCGGTCCGCACCTCCAGATTTTGGGCGTGGCGCTGGTGTTTATCTGCCTGATGATTCTGACCAACGCGATTTTGCAGACCTACGGAAAGGAAAAGCTGCCGATTTTTACCGTGGTGGCCGGCGGCGTGACCAAAATTGTGATGAATTATATTCTGGTGGGGAATCCCGCGATTAACATCCACGGCGCGCCCATTTCTACCCTCTGCTGCTACCTGGTGATTGTGGGGCTGAATCTGTTCTTCGTCTGGAAATACTCTCCGGAGAAGCCGCGGTATTTACAACTCTTTGTAAAACCAGTCGTCGCATCCGTGCTGATGGGCGGCGGGGCTTGGGCGGCCTACGGCTTCGCGCACCGGCTGCTTTCCGGTCACTCCGCTTACATGGCGAATGCAGCGGCGGTTTTAGCGGGAATCTTAGCCGGGGTAATCGTTTACGCCATCCTGGTAATCGCCCTGCGGATTCTTCGGGCGGAGGACCTGCGGGACGTCCCACACGGACAGAAGTTGGCGGCCATGCTGCATTTGAGATAATTTCAGTGAAAAAAGCTGTAACTTTGTGAATTTTTTTGACGAAATTCCTTGCAAAGGAGGGGAATTTGTGGTAGATTTTCAGTGTAAGTCCCGCTACGGCTGGGAAGACTTCCTGGAGGTGATGCGTCTTCTGCGCGCCCCGGGAGGCTGTCCGTGGGACGCGGAACAGACCCACCAGTCTATCCGGCGGAACTTTCTGGAGGAAACCTGCGAGGCTTTGGACACCCTGGACCGCGATGATGCACCGGGGATGTGCGAGGAGTTGGGGGACGTTTTGATGCAGGTGGCCTTCCATGCCCAAATAGAGGCGGAACGGGGCCGGTTTGCCATGGAGGATGTGGTGGACGGCGTGACAAAGAAGCTGGTGTACCGGCATCCCCACGTGTTCGGGACGGTACAGGTGGACGGGAGCGAGGAGGTCCTGGCCAACTGGGAAATCCTGAAACGAAAGGAGAAGGGCCAGCAGTCCACGGCGGACGCCATCGAAGCTGTGCCCCATACCCTTCCGGCCCTCTGGCGCGCGGAAAAGACTGCCGGGAAGTCGGCCAAGGCAGGCTTTGACTGGTCCAGTCCTCTGGGCGCGCTGGAAAAGCTGGAGGAGGAACTGGGGGAACTGCGGCAGGCCCTGGAGTCCGGCGAGGACGCAGAGGGTCCGCATGGCGTCCGGGAAGAGCTGGGCGACCTCCTCTTTGCCGCCGCGAAGCTTGCCCAGATGGTCGGGGTGGACCCGGAGGAGGCCCTGCACCTGGCCTGCGACAAGTACAGCCGGCGGTTCCGCAGGGTTGAGGGCCTGGCGGACAAGCCCTTTGCGGAGTACACCGAGGCGGAGCTGGTCTCCCTTTGGCGCTCTTCAAAGGAGGAACAACCCTAGAGTCATTTAGAGAAAGAAAACAAAAGATTAAATAGTTTCAGGAGGA
>CAOJVE010000215.1 GCA_948444865.1 uncultured Lachnospiraceae bacterium | reverse complement strand
AACGCTTTCACCTGTCCGGGCAGATGTTTCTCGATGCCTTCCATATCCCAGGGACAGTTCAAAAGGAACGTGCCGCCGTCCACTAGTTCCTGCACCATATTGTACTTATTTACATAAGACGGATTGTGGCAGGCCACAAAGTTCGCCTTGCGGATCAGGTACGTGGACTTGATGGGCGATTTGCCGAATCTTAAATGGGACATGGTTACGCCGCCGGATTTCTTGGAATCATAGTCAAAATACGCTTGGGCGTACATGTCGGTATTGTCGCCGATAATCTTGATGGAGTTCTTATTCGCGCCTACGGTGCCGTCCGCGCCCAGTCCCCAGAACTTGCAGTTGATGGTTCCTTCCGGCGTGGTCACCAGGGAATCTCCGGTTTCCAGTGACAGGTTGGTCACGTCGTCCACAATGCCGATGGTAAACGGACTCTTGTCCTTGTTCTCGAATGTTGCGACGATCTGCGCCGGCGTGGTGTCCTTGGAGCCAAGGCCATAGCGTCCGGTCAATACAGGCGTGTCATGGAACTGGGTTCCTTTTAAGGCGGCCACCACATCCAAATACAGAGGCTCGCCCAGCGCGCCCGGCTCTTTCGTGCGGTCAAGCACGGTAATCTGTTTTACGGAAGCGGGAATCGCGCCGATGAAGGCTTTGGCGGAAAACGGCCTGTACAGACGCACTTTCACCACGCCGACCTTTTCCCCTTTCGCCATCAGATAGTCCACCGTCTCCTCAATCGTGTCGCAGACGGAACCCATGGCGATGATCACATGCTCCGCGTCTTCGGCTCCATAGTAATTGAACAATTTATAGTTTGTGCCAATCTTGGCATTTACTTTATCCATATATTCCTGCACAATAGCCGGAAGCGCGTCGTAATAGGGGTTGCACGCCTCTCTCGCCTGGAAGAAGATATCCGGGTTCTGCGCGGAGCCTCTCTGGCATGGGTGATTGGGATTCAGAGCATGACGGCGGAACTCGTCAATGGCCTCCATATCCACCAGATCGGCCAGATCCTCGTAATCCCAGGTTTCTATTTTCTGAATCTCATGGGAGGTCCGAAAACCGTCGAAGAAATTAATGAAAGGAACTTTCCCTTTGATGGCCGCGCAGTGCGCCACAGGCGTCAGGTCCATAACTTCCTGCACGCTGGACTCACACAGCATGGCGGCTCCGGTCTGACGGCAGGCGTACACATCGGAATGATCGCCGAAAATAGAAAGCGCATGGCTGGCCAGCGCGCGGGCGGACACGTTAAACACGCCGGGAAGCTGTTCTCCGGCTATCTTATACAGGTTCGGAATCATCAGCAGCAGCCCCTGTGAAGCCGTGTATGTGGTAGTTAAAGCGCCGGCCGCCAAAGAGCCGTGCACCGCGCCGGCCGCCCCTGCCTCTGACTGCATCTCCGTCACCTGCACCTCACGTCCGAAAATATTTTTCCTTCCCTGCGTGGCCCACTCGTCTGTGGCTTCCGCCATAACGGAAGAAGGCGTGATGGGGTAAATAGCCGCTACATCAGAATATGCATAAGACGCATGGGCAGCCGCATGATTCCCATCCATGGTTTTCATCTTTCTTGCCATTGTTCTTTCCTCCTTAAAGATCGTGATAAAAACATTTACATACCCCAAAACTGCTGCTACTGCTGTCCACAAATAGCATACAAACTGGAGTCCCAAAAAAATCAGAAAATGCCTGTTCGCGCAGACATCTTCCCCGGAGCGCGCCAAAAAACCGCTCCAGCGCTTAAATCATACCATATTTTGGGAAATGTGTCCAATAAGATTTTTGATATATAGTATGGCCCCTTTATCCGGCGTTATTCTTGACGCAGGATTTTTTCCAGAGATTTCTCAGACAACATGCCATAAATCTCTTTTTGGATGGCCTCCAGCTCCCGGTGCACCTGGCAGGGCATCCCGCCGGCTCCGTCCCTGCTGCATTTTTTTTCTGGAGTTAGGCACTCCACCAGAAACATCTCCGGGTCAATGGCCTGGTAAATGTCCAGAAGGGTAATCTCACACGCCGGCCGCTCCAGCGCATATCCCCCGTGAACGCCCCGAAATCCCTTTACCAGCTTAGCCGTCTGCAGCTTTTTCAATATTTTATAGGCAAAGGGGGCGGTAATCTCCTCTCTTTTGCAGATTTCACCCACGCTTAAGCGCTCCTCATCCACCAAAGCCCGGATTACCCGAACCGCATAATCACATTCTCTGGTAATAAACATCTCACACACATTCCCTTTCAAAAAATCAATCCCGGAAAATTATAATCACCAGACCCACTGCCAGAATCACAAATCCCAGAATCGTCTTCAGAATATTTCCGGCCCTCAGATACTTCTCGTTGTTGATAATGGCTTCCATGCTGCTGTAAGCTGTGCCTGCAGCCACCATCAGCACGCTATGCCCCACCGCGTAAAGTATCATCAGAAAGATCCCCCACCAGGTCCCCTTGTCCGCTTTCGCAACCATCGCCAGCAGCGCAATCATAACCGGAGTCGCACAGTGAGAGGCAAAAACACCGCCCAGGGCGCCTGTTAAAAATGCTCCGATGTATCCTTTTTTCTTATTTTCCCCTTCCAGGTGGACATGCGGAATAATATGTATAATCCCCCATGTCTGCAAAGCCATTAAAATCATCAAAATCCCCAAAAGGATACTCCACCATTCCCCCGCATGGTGCATAAAATGACCGATGGCGGACGCGATGGAGCCAAACACGCCAAACGTGCACGCCATCCCCAGCGCCATAGTCAGGGAAATGGAAAACGCCCTTCCCAGATTTTCCTTGGCCGTGGCTCCCACGTACGTCAGCACCATGGGAATCGTGGACAAGGAACAGGGTGTAAAAGATGTGATCACTCCCGCCGCCAGAC
>CAOJVE010000214.1 GCA_948444865.1 uncultured Lachnospiraceae bacterium | reverse complement strand
CCGGATGGAAGTTTGGGCAAGCGTCGAGGAGGGTTGGGAGGGTTCTCTGTTTGAGAGTCTGTGTGCGATCAAGCAGGCGTCCGGGGAATCCTACCGGGAGTATTTCGTGGTCCGCCATGACCAGGAAGCGGTGGAGCATTTATTTTATTTGACCAGCGGCCTGAAATCCCAGATCCTCGGGGAAGATCAGATTTTGACCCAGGTCAAAGACGCGCTGGCGCTGGCAAGGGACGCGTTTAGCACGGACAGCGTGCTGGAGGTGCTGTTTCGCATGGCGGTCACCGCGGGCAAGCGAATTAAGACGGAAGTGGCGTTCCACCGTGCCAATCCGTCGGTGATTCACCAGGCGATCCGCGTGCTGAGCCGCCAGGGCTTTGAGGTGGCGGGAAAGACATGCATGGTAATCGGAAATGGCGAGATGGGCAAGATGGCGGCCCAGACGCTGCGGCAGGCGGGAGGAGACGTGACGGTGACGATTCGTCAGTACCGAAGCGGCATGGTGAATATTCCCCAGGGCTGCCAGCGAATTGATTATGGCCGCCGGATGGAATTGCTGCCCCAGTGCGATCTGGTCGTCAGCGCTACGGCCAGCCCCAACCTTACGCTGCGGGAAGAACTTTTTCAGCAGGTGGAGCTGGACAAGCCGCTGATTTTGATTGATCTGGCGGTGCCCCGAGACATAGAGCCCAGTTTGGGACAGAGAGAGGGCATTACCCTTTACGATATGGACAGTTTTCGGGACAGTGAGGCTTTGCCCGAGATGGAGGAGAGCCTCCGGCAGTCCGAGTCCATTGTGAAAGAGCAGATGGACGAATTTTACCAGTGGCTGGAGGGGCGGGACGTCATTCCGCGGATACAGGAAATCCAGACGGAGGCCGTCCATGACCTGGAGCTGCGGATTCATAAGATTTTGCAGAAAACGCCCATGGAGGACAAGGACCGGGAAAAACTTCAGCGGACCATTGAGACGGCAGCTGGAAAAGTGGTGAACAAGTTGATTTTTGGCCTGCGGGACAGCTTAGAAAAAGACGCGTTCCTGGAGTGCGTGGCCGGATTGGAAAAGGTGTACGAGGATGCTTAAAAGACAAATACATAGATGGTTTCCACTGTTTTTGGATTTGTCTGGATGGCGCATTCTGGCAGTGGGCGGCGGCAAGATCGCCAGGCGCCGCATACAGACTCTGCTGGAGTTTGAGCCGGGGCATATCCGGGTGGTTGCCAAGGAAATCAGCCCGGATTTGTGGCGGATGCAGGATTTGGAAAATGTGGAAATCTGTGAACGCGCCTATTGCGTGGAAGATTTGGAGGGCTGCCAGATGGTGTTGGCGGCCACCGATGACCCGGATTTAAACAAAAGCATCGGGGAAGCGTGCAAGGAGCGCGGGATTTTGGCGAATGTGGCCAGTGACCGGAAGCTGTGCGGCTTTCATTTTCCGGGCGTGGCCACAAGCGGGCCCATAACGGTGGGAATCAATGCGGCGGGGCTTAACCATCGTCTGGCCAAAGACGCTCGGGAGAGGATACAGAAACTTTTGGATGGAGGAAATCACATGCAGGACAAGAAACGGGTTATCATAGGGAGCAGGGAGAGCAAGCTGGCGGTTGTGCAAAGCGAGATGGTGGCGGATTATCTGCGGGAGCGGCATCCAGACTGGGACGTGCAGCTTCTGACCATGAAGACCACCGGGGACATCATACTGGACCGCACGCTGGATCAAATCGGCGGGAAGGGTCTGTTTGTCAAGGAGTTGGACAAAGCGTTGGCGGATAAGCGCAGTGACTTGTCGGTACATAGTCTGAAAGACATGCCCATGGAAGTTTCGGAAGAGCTGCCGTTGATCGCGTTTTCCAAAAGAGAGGACCCGCGGGACGCATTGGTTTTGCCAAAGGGATGCACGGAGCTGGAGAAAGGGAAGCCCATCGGCTGTTCCAGTCTGCGCCGGCGGCTGCAGCTGTCCAAGCTGTTTCCCGACAATCCCTGTGAAAACGTGCGGGGAAATGTGCTGACCCGGCTGGATAAGCTGGACAGGGGGGATTACGGCGCGCTGGTGTTGGCCAGCGCCGGCTTAAAGCGGCTGGGACTAAAAGAGCGCATCAGCCGGCAGTTTGATCCCGAGGAAATGATCCCGGCGGCGGGTCAGGGAATTTTGGCCATACAGGGCCGGGCCGGAGAAGATTATTCCTATCTGGAAGATTACGACTGCCGGGAGGGGCGGTATGCGGCGCTGGCGGAGCGGGCTTATGTCCGTGAGCTGGACGGTGGATGCACGTCGCCGGTGGCCGCCCATGCCCAAATCGAAAATGACTGGATGCGCATCAAATGTTTGTATTACAAGGAGTCAAATGGAGAATGGCACACGGGCCGGGCGGAAGGGCCTGTAAAAGAGGCCAAGACGCTTGGCCGGAACCTGGCCAGGGAAATGCGGGACAAATACGGCGTTTGATTTAAGATCGAGAAAGAATCCTGCGCGGCGGGCTTTCGACGAAATTTTCCATGACATAAAAAGCAGCCCCACAGAGGAGATTCCCTGTGAGGCTGCCTATGTAGATAAATATTTTATTTGCGCAGCAATCCGCAAACCAGCACGAAATGGTGAGGAAGCTTTCCTTCTTCCATCCATTCCAACTCGACGCCCATAAGCTTACTGATGGTCATGCCCACATTTCCGCCCAGGGATTCCAGCGAGTAGCGCATTTTATCTGGATAGCGGCAGGGTTTATTTTCCTTGCGGGCGCATTCACCCTGGCACAGAATGCAGGAGCCGGCGGACAGGCTGACGCTGCCGGGGATTTCCTGTTCCCGCAAAAGCAGCTCCTTGGACAGTTCCTGTTTGATTTTTTTTACGGAAGATTCTGTGATGCGCAGGATCTCATCCTCTGGAAATTCTTTTCCCGCGTAGTCTTCGTCGAAAATGATTTTCACGGCGGTCAGCTCGAGGGAATTGTATTTCTTCC
>CAOJVE010000213.1 GCA_948444865.1 uncultured Lachnospiraceae bacterium | reverse complement strand
CTCTTTTTGGGGAGCAGAAGCAGGAAAATCCAACAGAAAATGCGCACGGCCAGGATTCCGAAGAAAATCCCGATGCTGTCAATGGCCACGTCCCGCTTCGAGGGGCCGCGGCCGGCCACAAAGGACTGGTGATATTCGTCCAGCCCGGCGAAGCCCACACAGATAACGCCGGCCACAAGCATCAGGGGAATGCCCCGCAGGCCATATACATAGAAGGGAAAGGATACGGCAATGGCCAGACAGAAGTATTCGGTCATATGGGCCGCCTTTCGCACTTTCCCGTGGATCAGTTCCGCTTCGTAGGCCAGCTGGTATTCGTCTTTGTACTCGTTTGCCAGCCGACTCTTCAATTCCACGATTTTGTAGCTGACCTTGTAGCTCAAGTCGGCGGAAGCGTTCCCCGGCTGGCCGGACAGCGTGAAAATCGCGTACATAATTAAGATGGCGGGCAGAAATGAAAAGGGCTTTAAAATGTTGATCATTAATTCTTTCATACCCATTAATATAACATAAAACAGAAGAAGATGCAATGAACGAAACGGATAAGTAAAGGGAAGGCCCGCCGCAATAGATAAGCGCCACATATATTAATAAAATATTGCGAATATTACTAAATAATAACATATATGCCTTGAATTTTTTAAGAAAATATGACGATTCTCGAAACATGTACGCGGTATCCGCGCGCGAGTTCGCCAGGCGCCGATGACGCTTATACGGGAAACATTCACCAAGCATAAAGGAGGAAAACCAATGAGTATTGCAGATCATATTTTCATCGACATGTGCCAGGACATTCTGAACAACGGCGTGGACACCCAGGGGGAAAAAGTGCGCCCCATCTGGGAGGACACCGGGGAGCCGGCCTATACCATTAAGAAGTTCGCCGTGGTGAACCGTTATGACTTGCGAAAAGAATTTCCGGCCATGACCCTGCGGAAGACCGGAATCCGCAGCGCCTTTGACGAGATCTTGTGGATTTGGCAGAAAAAGTCCAACAATATCCACGAACTGAACAGCCACATCTGGGACAGCTGGGCGGACGAGACTGGCTCCATCGGCAAGGCTTACGGCTATCAGCTGGGCGTGAAGCATTCCTACAAAGAAGGCATGATGGACCAGGTGGACCGCGCGCTCTACGATTTGAGGCACAACCCGTTCAGCCGTCGGATTCTCACCAGCCTGTTCGTGCACCGGGATCTGCACGAGATGGCCCTGTATCCCTGCGCTTATTCCATGACCTTCAATGTGACCCAGCAGCCGGGGGAGGACAAGCTGACGCTGAACGCCATTTTGAACCAGCGCTCCCAGGACGTGCTGGTGGCCAACAACTGGAATGTGTGTCAGTACGCGCTTCTGGTGCATATGTTTGCCATTGTGTCGGGCATGCAGGTAGGGGAACTGGTGCATGTGATTGCGGACGCGCACATTTATGACCGGCACGTGCCCATTGTAAAAGAGCTGATCAAGCGGCCCACATACGACGCGCCAAAGGTGACCCTGAACCCGGATGTAAAAGACTTCTATGATTTCACCGTGGACGACCTGCGGGTGGAAAATTACCAGACCGGGCCCCAGGTGAAAAACATTCCGGTGGCAGTCTGATACGAAAGGAAGACAAGACAATGAATCTGATTGTGGCAGTGGATAAAAACTGGGGAATCGGAAAAAGCAATAAGCTTCTGGTGAGCATTCCGGCGGACATGAAGCTGTTTCAGCAGGAAACTATGGGCAAGACCGTGGTCATGGGCCGCAAAACCTTGGAAAGCTTCCCCGGAGGAATGCCCCTGGTCAACCGGACCAATATCGTCCTGACCCAAAATAAAGATTACCGGGCAAAAGGCGCCCTCGTGGTCCATAACCTTGAGGAACTTCTGGCAAAGCTTGCCAACTATCCGACCCAGGACATTTACGTTATCGGCGGCGACAGCGTGTACCGGCAGATGCTTCCCCATTGCGATACGGCGCACGTGACCAAAATTGACTTTGCCTACGAGGCCGACGCGTACTTCCCCAATCTGGACGCGATGGACGAGTGGGAGATCACGGCGTCCAGCGAGGAGCAGACTTACTTTGATTTAGAATATACTTTTGTAAAATATGAGAGGAAATGATAAAAATGCGTAAAAATTTTGTAAAAATCATGCTTGGAGCCTTACTGTTAAGCTGCATATGCATACTTGGACAGCCAGTGCAGGCGGCCTCACAGAAAAGTAAGGCGCTGAAAGCCTATAAAACCTTTCTGTCCAAAGACACGGTTACATGGCACAGCTATTCTCCGAATAAAGATAGATTTAAAGAAATGCAAGTTCGCTCTGGCCTATATTGACAAGGATTCCGTTCCGGAATTGATTCTGGATTGTGCAGGAAATTCAAACAGCCATGCGGACGGCTATTATGAACTGTATACTTATAAGAACGGAAAGGTAAAATTCGTGACCAATCTGATGGACGGTTTCTCCTGTTATAAAAAGAAAGGCATTTTCTGTGCGGTGCATGAGGGGACAGGCGGTTATGGGCGTTATTATTATCAGTTATCGAAAGGGAAGGCCGTTTATAAGTTTTTAAGCGTCAGCGAGAAAAAAGCCAATATGGATCTTGACGGAGACGGCCGAATCGGCGTATCTTACAAGAAAGTCACCAAGGCCAGAACGCCGCAGTATGAGTCTTCGATGGTAAGCGTCAGCAAGTCCGCGTTCAACAGAGATCTGAAGAAAATAGTAGGAAACGCCAAGAACAAGACGGTGAAATATTATCCCAATACGGCCAACAATCGGACAAAGCATTTAAAATAATTGTATCTTTCCATAAAATGTGCTATATTAAAAGGCGGCAAAAGATAAGAAGCGCGGCAGCCATTACATATGCGCACGGACGCGCGCAGCGTTTTGCAGCTTGATTGAAGTGAAAGGGATGAAGAACATTATGACAGAAATTCGACTGGAACAGACCAAGGAACCGA
>CAOJVE010000212.1 GCA_948444865.1 uncultured Lachnospiraceae bacterium | reverse complement strand
GCTCGTCTGCCAGTTCCGACACTTCCGCATAAAAAATATAAATCTTAAAAATGTAAAAATGATATTATCTTTACAACGAAACTTATTATAACACCCCTTTGCCCGTTCGTCAATAATTTTTTTGGATTTTTAGAAATAAAAAGAGGAAATATATTATATGTGTAGAATATATTTTATAGAAGGATTTTTGTCACTCCATGGGGTTTGCGTTTATGGGGTGGGAAGGATGAAGTTGGAAGGGATGAAGGATTATGAATATACGGGAGAGTCTGGAAGAGCGGGAAGTGGAGAATTTGAGTCCGTTCGCTTCCCTAAGCCGGAATTCCAGGGGGCGGGACAGGAAAGAAGAGGAGTGCGACATCCGCACGGCGTACCAGAGGGACAGGGACAGGATTTTGCATTCCAAGTCTTTTCGGAGGCTGAAAGATAAGACCCAGGTGTTTCTTGCGCCCCAGGGGGATCATTACAGGAACCGTCTGACCCATACGCTGGAGGTTTCCCAGACGGCCAGGACCATTGCCAAGGCGCTGCGGCTCAATGAGGATTTGGTGGAGGCCATCGCGCTGGGTCATGATTTGGGGCACACGCCTTTTGGACACGCTGGCGAGCATGCGCTTAACCAGGTAAGCCAGGGCGGATTCGCCCACAACCAGCAGAGCGTGCGGGTGGTGGAGGTTTTGGAGAAAAGCGGAAGCGGGCTGAATCTGACCTGGGAGGTGCGGGACGGCATCTTAAACCACCGGACCAGCGGAACGCCCCACACGCTGGAGGGCCAGATCGTGCGGCTGTGCGATAAGATTTCCTACATACATCACGACATGGACGACGCGCAGCGGGCGGGGCTTCTCACGGAGGACGACATTCCCATCACCCTGCGGATGCTGCTGGGATACAATACCAAGGAACGGCTGAACACGCTGATCCATGACATTGTGGACAACAGCGTGGGACAGGACAAGATCGGCATGTCAAAGGACGTGGAGGAAGCTCTGATGGACCTGCGTGACATTATGTTCCAGAATGTTTATAGAAACCCCGTGGCCAAGGTGGAAGAGGAGAAGGCCCGCAATATGCTGATCCAGTTGTTTCATTATTATATGGAAAATCCCAAGAAGATGTCCCGGGAGTACCAGGATCTGATTTTCTGCCAGGGCGAATCGGTGGAGCGGGTGGTCTGCGATTATATTTCGGGCATGACGGACCAGTATTCCATGGACAAGTTCAACCACATATTTGTGCCGAAGTGCTGGTCGGTTTATTAATAGAAGCGTCAGGGAGGAAATGATTGCATTACACAGAGGATATAATAGAAGAAGTCCGGGCGAGAACGGACATTGTGGATCTGGTTTCCCAGTATGTGAAACTGCAGAAAAAAGGAAGTTCTTATTTCGGGCTGTGCCCTTTTCACAATGAGAAATCGCCTTCTTTTTCCGTAAACCGGGACAAGCAGATGTATTACTGTTTCGGCTGCGGCGCCGGCGGGGACGCCTATGCGTTCCTTATGGAATATGAGAATTGCACGTTCCCGGAGGCGATGCAGCAGCTGGCAAGGCAGGCGGGCGTGGATCTGCCGGCAATGGAGGAATCCAGGGAAGACCGGGCAAAGTCCGACTACAAAAGCGCTCTTTTGGGCGTCCAGAAAGCCGCCGCCGCGTTTTACCACTACCAGCTGAAACAAAGCTGCGGCGCCCAGGCCATGGAATATCTCACGAACCGGGGGCTGACGCCGGAGACGATTCATCAGTTTGGCTTAGGGTTTGCGGTGAAAACCGGCGGTCTGTACCGCTATCTGAAGTCAAAAGGCTTTCGGGATGAGCTTTTGAAAGACAGCGGTCTTTTTCAGGCGGACGAGCGCAGAGGAATGTACGATAAATTCTGGAACCGGGTGATTTTTCCCATCACGGACGTGCAGAACCGGGTGATCGGCTTTGGCGGGCGGGTGATGGGGGACGGCAAACCCAAATACTTAAACTCGCCGGAAACGCAGATTTTCGACAAGGGCCGGAATCTCTACGGCCTCAGCCGCGCCCGCTCGTCCAGGAAGAAAAATATCATCATCTGTGAGGGATATATGGACGTGATCGCCATGCACCAGGCGGGATTTACCAACGCGGTGGCCTCGCTGGGCACGGCGCTGACCGCCGGACACGCCAGCTTGCTGCGGCGGTACGCTCAGGAAGCGCTGCTGATTTACGACAGCGACGAAGCCGGAATAAAAGCGGCGCAGCGGGGCATTCCTCTTTTGCGCGACGCGGGAATCCACGCGAAGGTGGTGGATTTAAGCCCATATAAAGATCCCGACGAGTTCATAAAGGCGCAGGGCGGGGAGGCGTTTCAGCAGCGTCTGGCCCAGGCGGAGAACAGCTTTCTGTTCCAGGCGCGGATGCTGGAGCGGGAGTATGATCTTGCGGACCCCCAGGGCAAGACCGATTTTTTCCGGGCCGTGGCCGCGCGGCTGCTGGAATTTGCGGACGCGCTGGAGCGGGACAATTATATAGAAGCCATTGCCCAAAAGTACCGGGTTCCCAAGGAGCGGCTGCATAAGACGGTGAACAGCCTGGCGATGACCGGCGCCGGCATGCCCAAGCGGCAGGAGATCCGAAGCCCCGCCGCCAGAAAAAAGGAGGACGGGGAAAACGCCAGAGAAAAGGCGCAGAAGCTGATGCTGGCCTGGATGGTGAACCAGCCCGGGATTTTCGGGCAGGCCAAGGCGTATTTAAAGCCGGAGGATTTCACCACGCCGCTGTACCGGAGGGTGGCCGAGCTTTTGTATGAGCAGCAGGAAAAGGAGGGCGCCTTTGCCCCGGCCCGGGTCTGGAGCCGGTTCGAGGACGAGGGCGAACAAAAGACCGTGGCCGCTTTGCTGAACGGCGATTTGCCCGCAGGGCTTAAAGAGGGCCAGGGAAAAGCGTTTACGGACACGCTCCTTCGCATTTTGGAGGACAGTCTGCAAGAACAGCGTAAGAATTTGGAGCCAAATGACATAAAAGGTTTACAGGAG
>CAOJVE010000211.1 GCA_948444865.1 uncultured Lachnospiraceae bacterium | reverse complement strand
TCTCGTCCTCATACGCGCGCGCCTGCTCCTCGACGCCCTCAAACAGCTGGGAAGAACGGGCGGCCATGCCGTTGTCCGTGAACGCCTTGATGCAGAAGTTGGCGTTTCTTGTGTATGCCGTCAGATCGTTCCACTGCGCGCCGTTTGCGCTGTAATAACTCTCGTCCGCATTGGCGCGGGCGCCGCTGGAGTAACCCTCCATCGGATATTCATAATACACATAGGACGTGCCGCCGCCCACGCTGAGCTTAACGATCACCGCAAAACGCGTCCCCTTTTTCAGCGAAACGCCTTTACTGAACGGAATCGTGTGGTACCCCATGTCCTTGATGGAGCCGGAGGCCACCGCCGTTCCCTTTGCTTTCAGGGAGGAGCTGTCTTTATAATCCGTCACCACATACACTTCGTAGGATGTGTTCTTATCATACGTGTAAAAGGAGGCCGCCCGCAATACTTCATCGTTTTTCAAAGAGGCGCCTTTCTGGGGAAATACATTGGCGGCAAAGGTGGTGTTGTTGTACCCCAGCGCAGAACAGGCCCCCAGCGGGTCGTACTGATAAATCGTATTGTAGTTGGTTTTATGCTCGATGGACGGAACCACGGCCCCGCCGCCGCGTCTTCCTATGTATTTATCATAATACGAAATATAGAAATATCCATCCTCACCGCTGTCTTCGCCCCAGCTGTTTTTGCAGATGAACGCGCCGTCTCCCGGAGGGGTTTTGGTAAAATTACTTCTGGGATAATGATCGTCCCAGCCGACTACCGCGATGGCATGCCCGCCTGACCGCAGATTAGGAGAGCTTTCAGGATAATAATAGTTTTTCCTGGCGCGGTCAAAATGACTCCAATCCACCATAAACGACTGATACATTGCGCCGTAATTCATGACCGCCGCTTTGATCTCGTTGTTATCCGACCAGCTTTTACGCTCTGGAAGCCAGAGGACCTCCTGCACATGGTAGTCCGCGTCCACTTCACGGTATACCCCTCTGGGATGGACAGGGTACGGATCGTTTTGCTCCATCACCGCGCCGTCCCAGCGGGCCAGGTAAGCCGTGCTCATGGAATAATTGCCGCCCTCCTGAAAATCAAATCCGTCCGGGACGCCTCTCGCCGCGTTGGAGGCCATGTTCCATTCGGAAAAATCAAAAGCCCCTTTGACATCCGGCATGGACGCTTCCTGAACCTCCACCGTGCAGGCGGCGCTAAGGCGGCTGTTGGCCTCCGAAGCGGCCGTGATGGTCGCTTTGCCGCTTTTCTTGGACTCCAGCTTTCCGCTGCCGTCCACTTGCACGATGGCGGAATCGGAGCTGGACCAGCGCACTTTTCGATTGGCCGCATCGGCAGGCAGAACCGTAACCATCAGCTGGTGCGTTTCCCCTTTTTCCATGGAAAGAAACGTGGGCGATACGGCGATGGAAACCGGCGTTTCCTCGGACGTTGTGGTCAGGGACAGCACATTGCCAATGCCCTCGCCCGCTTTGTTGGAGGCCTTCGCATAGTAGTAGTATGTGGACGACGGGGCCAGATTTTTGATGGTTGCCTTAAAGTCCTCTCCCGCGCTGACCGTATATCTGGACAGGGGGTCATATTTGTTCCAGTAGACAAACTTCCGGGTCAGATTGCCGTCGCCGCCGTTATCGTCCACCGCGCCTGTCAATGTGGCCGCGTTTTTCTTAATGTTTGCCGCTTTTTTCGTCGTGACCGTCGGGGGCGCGATTTTCCATATCCAGTGAGCGTACAGCGTCTGGTCTTCCATCAGCTCCACTTTGCTTTCGCTTGTGATTTTCATCCCGCCGCTTTGGGCCGTATGCCAGCCGGCAAAATCATATTCCGTCCGGGTCGGCACAGGAAGATCGCCGTATTCCCCGCCATTTTCCACCGTCTTTGTGGCGGGCGACACTTTGCCTCCGTTGGCGTTGAATGTCACCGTGTAGCTTTTTTTTGAATCCTCGGCCCAGTGGGCGTACAGCGTATGACTCTTAGTCAGCTCCACCCGGCTGTCTTTTGTGATTTTCGTTCCGCCGCTTCTGGCCGTGTGCCAGCCGGCAAAAGTATAGTTTAGCCGCTCCGGCACAGGCAGCTGGCCGTAGACGCTGCCATAGGCCACTTCTTTGCTGGGAATCGCCACCTCCCCGCCATTGGCGTCAAAGCTTACCAGGTATTTTTGCTGCAAATCCTCGGTCCAATGGGCGTACAGCGTTTGATCTTCGGTCAGCTGGGCCAGACTGTCGCTTGTAATCTCCTCCCCGCCGGTTCTCTCCGTGTGCCAGCCGGCAAAGGCGTAGCCTTCCCGCTTCGGAATGGGCAGTTCGCCGTATTCCTCCCCGGCGTTCACCGTCTTGCTGGACGGCGTGACTTCTCCCCCATTGGCGTCAAAACGCACCGTATACGAATTTGACTCGGAAGTCCAATGGGCGTACAGGGTCTGATCCGCCTTGATTTTTGCCACGCTGGTTCTTGTAATCTCTTCGCCGCCGGTTCTGTCCGTATACCAGCCGGCAAAATCATACCCGTCGCGCGCCGGAACCGGCAGCAGCCCATATGTGTCTCCGCGAAATACGATTTTACTGTCCCGGTCCACGGTTCCCCCGTTGGCGTCAAAATACACCGTATGCTTGGGCATGGAATCCGTCACCGTTACCTGAACGGTTTTTTGGTCAAAGACCTTGTCGTCCGCCGTCCGTTTCAAGAATATCGTTACAGTCGACGTTCCCACCGTCTTCCCCGTTATAGTCAGGTAATAATACTTTGGATTCCCTTCTTTCTCCTCCCATGAAAACGACAGATCGCTCGTGTCCGGAGATGGTGTATAGGAATGGTCAAACGTGTACGAACCGCTCATATTTTTCATCACGCAGGATATAACTCCGCTGTTAAATCCGGCTAAATCCAGGCTAATATCCTGCTGGGAAATAATCATTTGCGGCACGTTTACGCTGCCATAAAGCTCTCTGTCCGAATTCCCAAAGGATGCGTACGCCCAGCAATATGTAAACCTT
>CAOJVE010000210.1 GCA_948444865.1 uncultured Lachnospiraceae bacterium | reverse complement strand
CCCGATTCGGAAAGGAGGCCCAGATGGTACAATCTGTAACCTACCAGAGAGAAACGAGAACCGTCCCCTTCCATGGAAGAACCATTGTGCCGGAAAGCCTTACCCCGGTGCTGACCCCGACAACATTGCCCTTCGGGGCGGCGTGGAAAAGGCCAACCCGAAATTGACCGCCTATCAAGTGGAGCTGGCACAGATAGAGGCAGAAATTGAAAAGTTACTTGATACACTGGCCGGGGCAAACGCCACCCTGCTTGCCTACGCCAACAAGAAAATCGAGGAACTGGACACGCGCCGCCAGAAAATCACAAAAGCGATTGCCGATTTATCCGTGGAGACCGTTTCCCAGCAGCAGATTGATTTGCTGTCCGGCTATCTGGACGACTGGGAGAATATCAGTTTTGAGGATAAGAGGAAAGCCACGGATGGCTTGATTTCATCAATCAGCGCAACCAGCGAGTATGTAAAAATAGAGTGGAAAATCTGACTTTTCCACTCTGCATATCTGAAACATTTCTTTATATCGTTTACAGCCCCTTGTACACTGATGTTTACCAGACTGAATTAAACATATATCGCGATTTGACGCACAAGATAACTCTCAATGCATAAAGATATTTACAAGATCGTTAAAGAAAATAAATACCATTAATACCATAAAAAATACCAGACCGACAAAATGTACCATACCTTCCTTTTCCGGCGGTATCGGTTTTCCCCGGATGACCTCCAGCAGAAGAAATACCAGCCTGCCTCCGTCCAATGCCGGAATGGGCAGCAAATTCAGAATCCCGAGGTTTACCGACAGCATCAGAATAATATTGAGCATACTAATCATTACACTCTGCCAGCCGTAATTTTTTGCTTCATCATATGTTTTACCCACCACGTTTACGGCAATGCCCACAGGCCCCGCCACATCTTCCCGCTCTACCTGCCCGCGCAACAGCATTGCAAGACTTTTGTAGGTAGTCTTGACAGAATAGCGCATCTCATACCATGCATATCTCAAAGTATCAATTCCCTTGGGTTCCTGAAACTCACCGTTCAATATGCCCAATAGATATATCCCCGTGGACTCGTCGTACTGCGGTGTCAAGACAGTGGTATAGCGTTCTCCGTCACGTTCATAGCCAATCTCCAGATCGCCGCCTCTGTAAGTTGCCTGCATGTAAAGTGAAATCTCCTGATACAGTCTAACCTCTTCACCGTTTATGGAGCGGATCAAATCTCCGGCCTGAAGCCCCGCCGCCTTTGCCCCGCCGCCTTCCGAAACTTGGGATACCACAGAGTCACGGATGGCAAATACATCACTCATATTCACCATAATGAAAGCTATCACAAAGGCCAGAATAAAATTAAAAAAAGGACCTGCCACCACCGTGGATATTCTGCCCCAGACACTGGCCTTATTAAAGGATCCCTCGCTGGGCTCTCCCTCTTTTTCATTTAAGCCGTCCTCACCTTCAAACATGCAGGCGCCGCCGATGGGAAAAAGCTTCAAGGAATATTTTGTTTCGCCCTTTTTAAACGAAATCAAATTGGGGCCCATTCCCACAGCAAATTGCACTACATGAATTCCGTTTGCCTTCGCCAACAGAAAATGTCCGAATTCATGTGCAATTACCACCACCCCGAATATGAGAGTAAACAATATCAGAGTCATCTTTACAATTTCATCCTTCCTGAAATATATTCATATGTCTCGGCCTCAGCCTCTAAAATCTGTTCTACCGTGGGCGCCGCCGTCACCTTATGCTGTTCCATTGCCTTCCCGATCAGTTCCGTTATCTGCAGATAAGAAATCTTTCGATCCAGAAAAAGCGCAACTGCTCTCTCATTTGCCGCGTTATATACGGTGGGCATACTGCCTCCTGTCTTTGCCGCCTCATAGGCAAGCGCCAGACCGGTAAACGTATCCGTATCCGGTTTCTCAAACGTAATCTGAGCCAAATCGAACAGATCCACTCTCTTCCCCGCCATGGGACGTCTGTCGGGATAGAATAAAGCATACTGGATGGGCAGCTTCATATCAGGCGTTCCCAGCTGTGCCATAATTGCGCCGTCAACATACTGCACTGCGGAATGTATAATGCTTTGAGGATGTACCACTACCTGAATTCTGTCCAAATCCACTCCAAACAGCCATTTGGCTTCCATAACCTCCAATCCTTTATTTACAAGAGTGGAGGAATCAATGGTTATCTTCCTGCCCATGGCCCAATTAGGATGCTTTAAGGCATCTTCTACCTGTATATTCTGCAGCTGCTCCCTGCTCCTGCCTCTGAAAGGCCCGCCGGAAGCAGTCAGCAGTATTTTCTCTATTTTGTCCTTTGGCTCACCGTTCATAGACTGGAAAATCGCACTGTGCTCGCTGTCCACAGGCAATATTGCCGCACCGTGCTGTTTTGCCAAGGGCATGATAATATGCCCCGCCGTCACCAGCGTCTCTTTATTGGCCAGCGCGATATCTTTCCCCGCCTGAATCGCCGCAATCGTAGGCTTGATACCGATCATTCCCACGATAGCTGTGACCAATACCTGACTCTCTGCCAAAACTGCTATTTCCAACAGACCTTCCATGCCGGAAACCACTTTTACTTCCGTATCAGCCACTCTGGCTTGTAAATCTTTTGCCGCTTCCTCTGTCCACATGGCGGCCAGTACAGGATGAAATTCCCTGATCTGCTCCTCCATCTTCTCTACATTGCTCCCCGCGGCCAATGCCGCCACCTGAAGATCGGGATTGCTGCGCACCACTTCCAGCGTCTGCGTGCCTATGGAACCGGTAGACCCCAAAATTGCTATTTTTTTCATAAAAATCTCCATTCCGCTTTAGCGGCTCAAATAGATATGAAAAACGCTGTCTTTCGCGTTTTTCTAACTGCTTTAGCAGTTTGGGAAACTTAATACTTCTTAGTCAGTGTCTTTTGCTGCCTTAGAAGTATTTTTCACACTTCCAAACATGCCGACGTAGCCGACACAAACAATGAATAAATTGCTGCAAGGCCGGAAGAACGCTGTTCTTGCGTTCTT
>CAOJVE010000209.1 GCA_948444865.1 uncultured Lachnospiraceae bacterium | reverse complement strand
AGCGACGGGTCAAAGAAGGACTCCAGCTGCAGGAAAATAATATTGGGCAGATGATCCTCCTTCGTCTTTTTTAACTTATTTTCCTCTTCCTCAATTCCCGCTATGGATTCCTCCGAGTATTCCGGCGGACAGTCGATTCCCGTATTGAAAATAGTGGTGGCCAGACAATACGGGAAGCCGTAATCCTCGTAGGCGAAGGCAATGTTTCCGAAATAATTAGACAAAACCCTCTTTTCCAGCGCGAGAGACGTCGCCCCGGCGAACGCCAGCACAGCCGCCAGAAAAAGAGGCAGATTTAAGCGGTAAATAAGCCGCCCCTGGTACTTGGGCCCTTTGAAAAAAAGCCACGCCAAGCCGGCAAAAGCCAGCCCAATAAAGACCGCAACCACCGCCACGCCCGCCATGGGCAGATAGCGGTTGGCGATCTTCAGCGCGTCGGTGATCAGATGCAGGTCCGGCCCGGTAAAAGGCGTCACCCGCTGGGCCAGCAGCACGCCGTTTATGATCCCCAGCCCCAGCCAGAAAATACACAGCAAAAGCCGCACAAACACCCGCCGGCGCACCAGATACACAACCAGTGTGGTGGTGAAAATCAATCCCGCATTGTACAGATACACCAGCGGCCGCTCCCGCACAAAGATAAACGCCTCCCGCAGAGAATGCCTGGATATGGCCTCAATAATATAGTAGCCAACCAACACCGCCGCTATCTGAAGCGGCAGTGAGATTCGATTTAAAGTCCTAAGCCTTCTGTCCATACACGCCTCCCGTCCGAACCCGCATGTCATTTATGTCCAAAGCTTTCCTATAATTTTTCCAACTGCAGTTTCACTTTTTCCATCATATCCTGGTATTTCTGCAGCTTATCCTTTTCTTCCTGAATCTTCTTCTCCGGTGCCTTTTTCACAAAGTTGGGGTTGTTTAACATTCCCTGGGCGCGGGCGATTTCTTTTTTCAGACGTTCCTCTTCCTTTTGCAGACGTTCCCGTTCCTTCTCCTTGTCCACCAGCTCATCCAAAGGCAGATATACCACCGCGTTGGAAGCCACGATGGAGACGGAATCTTCCGAAATGCCCTCTTTTGTGGACTGCACCCGGATTTTGGACGCGCTTAGGAAATTCTGATAAGACTGTTTCATCGTCTCGTACATCTCGCAGGCCCGCTCGTCGGCGCCCACAATGTAGACCTTGGTCTTCTTGTTATGAGGCACATTCATCTCGGCCCTGGCGTTTCGCACGCCGCGCACCACTTCTTTCACCGCCTCCACCATGGAATTATAGGCCGGGAATTCCCATTCTTCCCGCACGGTGGGCCACTGGGCAATCATAATGGACTCTTCCTTAGGAAGCAGCGTACAGTAGATTTCCTCGGTGATAAAAGGCATAAACGGATGCAGAAGCTTCAACGCCTCGGTGAGCACGGTGCGCAGGGTCCACATGGCGTAATCCGCCGAATCCTGGTCAAACTCCGCTTTCCAGATGCGCGCCTTGGCCATCTCCAAATACCAGTCGCAGAACTCATCCCAGATGAAATCATAGACCTTCTGCACGGCGATTCCCAGCTCGAATTTGTCCATGTTCTCGGTCATTTCCGCGATTAGCTCGTTTAATTTATTCAAAATCCAGCGGTCCGCGGCTTTCAAATGGAACCGCTCCGGCGTCTTAAGGTCTTTGCCCTCAATATTCATCATAATGAAACGGGACGCGTTCCAGACCTTGTTGGCGAAATTCCGGCTGGCCTCCACTTTCTCCCAGTAGAAACGCATGTCGTTGCCCGGCGCGTTTCCGGTAATCAGCGTCAGGCGCAGCGCGTCCGCTCCGTATTTGTCAATGACCTCCAGCGGGTCGATTCCATTTTGCAGGGATTTGCTCATCTTGCGGCCTTGGGAATCCCGAATCAGCCCGTGAATCAGCACATGGTGAAAAGGCGTCTCCCCGGTCTGCTCAAGCGCCGAGAACACCATCCGAATGACCCAGAAGAAGATAATGTCATAGCCGGTCACCAGCACGTCCGTTGGGAAAAAGTATTCCAGTTCCGGCGTTTTCTCGGGCCAGCCCAGCGTGGAGAACGGCCACAGGGCGGAGCTGAACCAGGTGTCCAGGGTGTCTTCGTCTTGGTGAAAATGCGTACAGCCGCACTTGGGGCATTTCTCCGGCGCGCCTTTGGAAACGGTGACTTCCCCGCAGTCCTGGCAGTAGTAGGCGGGAATCCGGTGGCCCCACCAGAGCTGCCGGGAAATGCACCAGTCACGGATGTTCTCCAGCCAGCGAAGGTAGGTTTTGTCGAAACGGTCCGGCACGAATTTCAGGTCACCGTCTTTCAGAGTTTGAATGGCGGCTTTGGCCATCTCGTCCATTTTCACAAACCACTGGGGCTTAATCATGGGCTCCACGGTGGTCTTACAGCGGTCGTGGGTTCCCACGTTGTGGACGTGCTTCTCCACCTTCACCAGCAGGCCCTGCGCCTCCAAATCCGCCACCATGGCTTTCCGGGCCTCGTAGCGGTCCATGCCGGCGTACTTGCCGCCTTTTTCGTTGATAGTGGCGTCGTCGTTTAAGATATTGATTTCCTCCAGGTTGTGGCGTTTGCCCACCTCGAAGTCGTTGGGGTCGTGGGCCGGGGTGATTTTCACGCAGCCGGTCCCGAACTCTTTGTCCACGTACGCGTCCGCAATCACCGGAATCTCCCGGTCCGTCAGCGGAAGCTTCAGCGTCTTTCCAATGAGATGAGTGTAACGCTCATCCTCTGGATTCACCGCCACCGCCGTGTCGCCCAAAAGCGTCTCCGGCCGGGTGGTGGCGATTTCCACAAATTCGTCGCTGCCCACAATCGGGTAAAGAATGTGCCAGAAATGGCCTTCCTGCTCCGCGTGCTCCACCTCCGCGTCGGAAATGGACGTCTGGCACACCGGGCACCAATTGATGATCCGGGAGCCTTTGTAAATGTATCCTTTATTGTAGAGTTTCACGAAGACTTCCTCCACCGCCTTGGAGCAGCCCTCGTCCATGGTGAACCGCTCCCGCTCCCAGTCTGC
>CAOJVE010000208.1 GCA_948444865.1 uncultured Lachnospiraceae bacterium | reverse complement strand
CCACAATTACGGGGAACAGCCAGCCGAAAAGCCCCGCCGCCGTCTGGTTCATGCCGCCGGCCATACCGCCCATCTCGGGACCGAATTCGCCGGTCATCGGAATCAGGGCAATGCGGCCCATGTTTACGCCAATGCTGCCTGCCACGATAAAGGAACAGACGCCCATACAAAGCATGGTGGGAATTCCCGGGGGAACGAATGCGTAAACCAGATAATAGCCAATGCCTCCCACCGCACAGATAAAGAGATACGGCAGATTGTATTTTCCAATCTTATCCACCAGAAAGCCGCTGACTATGCTGCCAAAGAGCAGACACAGGTTCATCACCGTAGCCGTCGTGCCGGCCATGGCCGGATTCATGCCCTTGCCGATCATGCAAGTCACGGCATAGGAATTGATGAGAATCGCGCAGCCCACGGCCAAACCGCCACAGAGCATGATTTTGATCATTGTGGGGCTTTTCAGAACGCTGAAAATATTCAAAGACTGCCCACTGTCCTGCGTCTGTGCGCTTCCTTTGTCATGCTCGGGATCTTTTACCATAACAATCCACGCGATTGTGATGACAATCATGCCTGCCGCGATAAACGCCAGAGCCGCGCGGGTGGTGGGAAACATGGCCGCGATGGCGAAAGCCAACGTAGTTCCCATACCAGAGCCCGCACTGTAGACGCTCATAACAGAGGCCATTTCCTTTGGTTCAAAATAATAAGAAAACAGCTTGGGTCCCAGCATGGTGGCGGGCAGCCAAAGCGCAGAGGAAATGAAAGTCAGAATCCAAAGCGGCCAATAAGAGCTGACGAACAGCCGAAGAACGGCAACCGCCGACGCGCCCACGAACACCAGCGATGGAAATTTGCGCAGCCCGAACCGGTCGGTCAGGTATCCCACCAGAATGGAAAAGAAAAAGCCGCCCAGATTGGAAACGCCGGAGATCGAGGTCAGCTGCGTTTGGGTCATGCCGTACTTTTCCATAACGTCCACGGCGCGGGCGGAAAATACCATATTGGTAAAACCGTTCAGCGTCAGCGCCAAAAACATCAGCACAACCAATGCGTAGCGAAGAAAATTTTTGTTACTCATAGGTTTCACACACTCCTTTATAAAAAACTTTTGTTACAGTCAGTATAAAGGCGCTCTCTTTTTAAAACAAACAAGAAAAAGTTCTCAATTCATCAAATATTTTATTATTTCCTGACACTTATTACTTTTTTGCATGATATAAAAATGCCGGCAAAACCTTTTTTGAGAGTTTACCGGCGTTTTTTGGGCGTTATTTTATGTATTTTTTCAATAATTCAGTGGAATGCGGCTGTCCCGAATCACATCCAGGGCCAGAGACAGCACAGGATTGGAGTTGTCGGCCATATAACCGATGCCCAGAGGCAATGTGACCGCTTTCGGCGAATCCAGTTCCAGCAATGTCAGATCGCCTTCCGCGTAGCCGATTGCAAATTCTGGCACAATCGACAATCTGGAAGTGACCAGGGACATGAAGAGTAGATCCTCCATCCGCTCGATCTGTTCAAAAGTGACCATATTCTGAAAATCATGCAGGCCCATCTGGTCCATATCGTAATGCATTTGTTTGAGGGTTGCAGGCATGTTCCTGAGATCTAACAGGGCGATCGAATGACCGGAAAGCATTTCCGGCGTGATCCGCTTGTTCCCAGCCAAAGGATGGTTTCCCGGACATACGACGTAAGGTTTAAAGGAACCCAGGATATGCACCTCTATGCCGCGGACTTCCGCCATGTCGTGGGGCACGCCGATGGCCAGATCACACTTTCCCCGCTGCAGATATTCCACCATTTCACATGGGCGTATGGTAATCATGGACATTTGCAGACTCGGATACTGTGTCTTAAAATGCCGGATACGGAACATGAGAATCAGACTTTCAATACAGCTTGTCACAGCCACCACGACGCTGCCTGTGGCGCCGGACGCGAGACTTTGACTGGAAGAAACCGCAGTTTCATAATTCTCTATGAGTCGGGATATGTGGTTATAAAAATTATGTCCGGCTACGGTCAGTTCAACCTTGCGTTTATTTCGCACGAACAGCTGAAAGCCCAGTTCCTTTTCCATATTCGCAATGTGCTGGCTCATGGCTGTCTGCGTAATGAAACACTCCTCTGCCGCACGGGTAAAATTCAGGCACTGCGCCACTTTCAGAAAATATTTCAATCCATTTATATCCATTTCTTGCGAAAGTTCCTCCTTTGTATGGATGCTTCGATTATACCATATGGCAGAAAACTTGTATATGCCGCGCGGTTTTGGAGAAAGCAAAAGGCTTATAAGCAAAACTTCTAATAACATTCTTTTTTCCTCCATAACGTTTTACTCCTTAACCCCTTTTTCCGATTTAACGGAAATATTTGTTATTTTAGCAGAAAAACGAATTAGACCATCCGCCCATATTCAAATATAATTTTAAAACAAAAGCGAATAGATGAAAAGGAGTCAAATTTTGGAAGAAAAAATTTATGCAGAAGAGCCGCGCTCACCGGAAGAACTGGCGCAGTACGGCAACCATATCGTGCAGTATTCTCCGGAATACTCCCTGTGCGCCGGATGCGAAACCTGCGCAATCATGTGCGGACTGACCCACGAAGGCTTTACCGGCCCTGGCAACAGCCGCATCAAAGTGGATCTGGGGACGCGCTCACTGATGCACCGCATTGTGGCCTGCCAGCAGTGCAGCGACCACCCCTGCTACGAGGCCTGTCCGAAGAAAGATGAGGCCATGAAGATTGACGAAAATGGAATCGTGTACATCGACGAGGAGTTTTGCATCGGCTGCGGAAAATGCGCCAAAAATTGTAAGTTTCAGCCTGCCCGCATCGCCATGAAGCGGGACAAGACCCGTAAGAAATGGAAAGCCGTCAAATGCGACCTGTGCCGCGACAACCCGGAAGGTCCTCAGTGCATAAAGTGGTGCCCCGTGCGCTGCATTGGCCTCAGCGCGGATTCCATCTTTACGCCGGACGGCACAAAGCCAGCGGAACTGGACGCATGAAAACCCATTATCTGAAATCAC
>CAOJVE010000207.1 GCA_948444865.1 uncultured Lachnospiraceae bacterium | reverse complement strand
GGAGATCAAGGGGAAACAGCTGGGGGCTGACGAGCAGTTATCCAAACCTGAGATTGGGCATTTGGTAAAGGTTATGGATCATTTGTTGGAGGGGAAGGTAAGCAATGGATAAATATGTAGTGCGCCAGGCTATTAAAGAACGGGAGAAAGATGAGGTAGTCGGCTATGAGATTATGATCCAGAGCGACAATGACAGCCTGTACAATGCCTCGGAAAGTGCGGTTGCAGATACAATATCCGGATTTCTTATGCAGAACAATAGTGTTATTTTCAGAGAAAAATTAACTTTTCTGTCTTTTCCGCCATCTTTGTTTTTCCGCAATACGCCGAAAATGTTTGACAAAGAGAAACTGATTATACAGATTGAGGACAATATTGTGGTGCACCCGCTGGCCCCCAATATTATCCAGAAATATAGAAAAGCCGGTTATCGGTTTGCCATTAATAATTTCCAGTTTTCGCCAAAATATTTCAGCATGCTGGAGATGGCGGATTACGCCAAAGTGGAGCTGGCGGATAAGAAGACCGGCAAAGGCAAGATTTCTCTGGTGAATTTGGTGGATATGCTCCACGGCTTCCACAAGAAATGCATTGTTGTGGGCGTAAACACCAAGGAAGACTACGATCTGGCAAAAGAAGTGGGTGCGGATTTCCTGGAGGGAAATTACATCGAAAGCGCCACCATCACCAAGTCCAGCAAAATGGAATACATGGAGGGAAACTTCTTCCAGCTGGTGGTGGAAGTGACCAAAGATGAGCCGGATGTGGCTTTGATCGAGGAGATTATCAGTCGTGACGCTTCTTTGAGCTACGCTATTTTGAAAATGGTTAATTCCGCGTATTTCGCCATGCGCAAGAGAACCTCCTCCATTCGCCAGGCGCTGGTGACGCTGGGAATTAGTCAGCTGCGGCAATGGGTGTATTTGCTGAGCATGAATGAAAGTAATCGAAACAACGCTTCGGAGGAAGTGCTGAAACTGTCATTTTTAAGGGCGACTTTTGCCTCGGCTTTGGTGGACCGTATGCATACGTCGGAGATCACCAAGTCGGAGGCGTATATGATCGGCATGTTCTCCACCATGGATTATATGATCGACGCGACGCTGGAGGAGATTCTGACGGATATTCCGCTGCCGAAAGTGGTGAAAGATGCGCTGATTGTCCATACCGGAATCGGCGGAAGACTGTTCCGGCTGATTTTGGATTATGAACAGGCGGATTGGAAGCGTTTGAAAATACATACAGAGGCATTGAATATTTCCACGAGCACCATCGCGCAGCTGTATTTGGACTGCGTGGAGGAGGTCAATGGAATTTGGGATGGGCTGACCAGTGATTTTGACCGGCCGCCGGAAGAGGATGAAGAAGGGGAAGATGAAGAGGAAAAAACCTCCGTCAATTAATGGCGGGGGTTTTCTTTGACCAAAATACATGCTTTTGTCAGCTCCACGGTGACATCGCCTACGTAACGGTTGGAGTAATAATTCAGAAGCGGCGACACGCTGTGCTTATCCACCACAATGTATTTGGCGGGGCAATAGGTCAGCGCCAAGGCGGTTGTGTCCACCACGCAGCGTTCGCAGGTGCACATATCGAATTTCTTCATATAGTCAATAACCATGTCCTTGATGATGTATTCCATCACATTGACGAACTGGTAATTGTGGTTTTCCGCGTCCTTGTCAGGATATAAGACGGAATCCAGATGCGCTCTGGACATCGCGGGCTGTTTTGTCTGCGGCGCGGCTTCCGGTTCCTGCACGTCGTCGTTCGTTTCGTTCGCTGCAAAGGAGGCGTCTGGCGTCTGGCCGGCGTCTGCTGGCAGTTCGGGCTCCTGGTCGGTCGGCGTGTCTGAGGTCTGGGTCGCGTTTGTTTCGTCGATGTTCGTCGTCTGTCCGGGAATCGTCTCTTCGGTCTGGTCGGCGTTCGAGTCTGAACTCTGCGGGGCGGTCGTTTCGTCTTCGGCGGAAATCTCATCTGGGGTGTCTGGCACAGGCGCTGCGGTCGTGGGGTTATCCTCTGGCGCAGGAGTCAAGGCATCAGATGCGTTCGATGGTTCCTCCTGGGGTTTCGGACGGTCATCCATTTCCTCCATTTCCGACAGGGGCGTTGGACTATCAGCCATTTCGGAAAGACGTTCTGGACTGTTGGCCATCTCTGGCAGAGGTTTTGGGTCGCCGGAAATATCTGTTAGCGGTTCCGGGGCTGTGGGGCCGTTCCCCTTATCGGTGTAAGCGTCTTCGTCGTTTTGCGGATTTGGCTCATTCGCCCCTCCTTCCGTTTGGGCGGCTGCAGGCTCGGCGGATGTTTCCGAAACGGGTTGCGCTTCGATGCGCTCAGCGGCGTCGGCCGGGTCGGCTGTCCCGAATTTGGCGATGTCGGGTCGTTCGTCCGGCACAGCGGAATCCGAGGGCGGGTTTAAGAGCTCCTCGGGAAAGGCCTCCTCCAGCTGATCTTTGATCAAATCCGCCAAAGCGTCCCCCTCGCTGGTTCCGGTGGAAATAATGGAAACATTGGGAGCCTCTTCCGGCGGCTGGGCCGGCTTTTGATTTTCCTCGGTAGGGGCTTCCTCTTTTGCCGCCGCAGGGGCGGCCGCCTTTTCCTCTGGCGCTTCCGGCACGGGCTCCTCGCCGGCCAGAAGGTGTAGTACGTGTGAAGTCTTATTGCTTTTTCGAGCCATGGGTCATTCTCCTGTTCTTACTTAAAATGTATATCCGGGGCGATTTCTTCCACAAATTTTCTGTAATCCAGGGCCGGATTGGATTTGGGCGCATAATCATAGACGCTCTCTCCATGGGCGGGCGCCTCGGCTACCGTCACGCTGCTGCGGATCTGCGTCTCAAACACTTTGGTTCCGATCTGACGGGCGATGTTTTCGGTCATTTCCTTCACCTCGCGGGCCAGGATCGTCCGTCCGTTGAATTTGGTCAGCAGGATGCCCAGCACGTTTAGGTTTGGATTAAAAGAAGATTTAACCGAGTCGATGGTGTCTTTAATCTGGGTGACGGCCAGAAGGCTTAAGATTTCCGGGACCATGGGTATGATCAGATGGTCAGCGACGGTGTACGCGTTCACGGTCAGGACATTTAAGGCGGGCGGCGTGTCTATGACTATGTAGTCA
>CAOJVE010000206.1 GCA_948444865.1 uncultured Lachnospiraceae bacterium | reverse complement strand
AGATTTAGACGACCTGATTTCCATTGGAACCATCGGCCTTATAAAAGCCGTTTCCACTTTTAGCATGGATAAACAGACACGCCTGAGCACTTATGCGGCCCGCTGCATCGACAACGAGCTTCTCATGTTCCTGCGCGCCAAGAAGAAACATTCCCGGGAAGTGTCTTTATATGAACCCATCGGCACGGACAAAGAGGGCAACGAGATCAGCCTTCTGGACATTATGGAAAGCCCTCCGGTGGATGTGGTGGAGCAATATACGCAAAAAGAACAGATTAAGAAATTGTCCAATCTCATAACCGATGCCTTAAACCCCAAAGAATTTGAAGTCGTGAAGTACCGGTATGGCCTGTACGGGGAAGACGAACTTACGCAGAGGGAAATCGCGCAAAGGCTGGGAATCAGCCGCTCGTACGTCTCCCGCATCGAAAAAAACGCGCTCTCAAAGCTGCGCCAGCTATTCCCCCCTGCGTAAAATATCGTATTTTTCCAGCTTTTCATCCAGTCGTACATAGAGGATTTCGCGCGAATGGGGCGCACTCTTACGCTGGCCGCCCTCCTCGTCCAGCAGTTCCAGCACGACCGCGCGCCGATTGGAACCGTCCGGCCGCATAATCTCTATGGCGTCCCCCACGGAAAATTTATTCTTCTGGGTGATCCGGCCCCGGCCTTGGCCGTCCACGCTTTCTACGTATCCTAAATATGTATACCCTTTGGCATACGTATTGTCATCATAGATCTGTGTATGTTCGTCGGGTTTGCCATAGAAAAACCCCGTGGTAAACTGACGATACGTACAGCAGACGATCTGCTCTTTGTACCAGTCCATATTCGCCCGGTATTTCTCCACGCTCTTCATACAGTCATCAATGGCTTTGCGGTAAGTCCTGGCCACCGTGGCCACATAAAGGGCCGCCCGCATCCGCCCTTCCACCTTCAGACTGTCGATGCCCGCCTCTATCAAATCATCCATATGCTCGATCATGCACAAATCCTTGGAATTAAACAGATAGGTCCCTCTGTCGTTTTCATAAACCGGAAAGAATTCCCCCGGCCGCTGCTCCTCCACAACCGCATATTTCCAGCGGCAGGGATGGGTGCAGGCTCCCTGGTTGGCGTCCCGCCCGGTAAAATAATTGCTCAGCAGGCACCGCCCGGAATAAGATATGCACATAGCCCCATGAATAAAACTCTCAATCTCCATCTCTGCGGGAATTTTTTCCCGAATCTCCCGGATCTCCTGAAGGGAAAGCTCCCGGGCGGACACCACGCGCTTCGCCCCCATTCTGTGCCAGAACAAATACGTGCCGTAATTGGTGTTGTTGGCCTGGGTGCTGATATGCCTTTCGATTTCCGGGCAAATTTCACAGGCAATGTCGTAGATGCCCGGATCTGAAATAATCAGCGCGTCCGGGCGGATTTCTTTTAATTCCTGAAAATATGCGCGCACGCCTTCCAGGTCCCAGTTGTGCGCCAGGATATTCGCCGTCACATAGACCTTCACCCCATGTTGGTGGGCAAATGAAATGCCTTCTCGCAACTCCTCCATGGAGAAATTGCGCGCTTTGGCCCGCAGTCCGTAGGCCTCTCCGCCTGCATACACCGCGTCCGCTCCATAGATCACCGCAATTTTCAATGTTTCCAGACTGTTGGCCGGTATGAGAAGCTCTGGTTTTTTCCTCTTAATCTCGCTCAAATCTTCCTCCATCTTCGCGGTTTTTCACGCCTTTTTCACGCTCACGGCCAGACCGTCCCCCAGCGGCAGAATGCAGGTGCAAAGCTGCGCGTGGTGGGTCAGCGCGTACAGATACTCCCGCATCCGCTTATGGATCGTGCGGTCCCTGCGCTCCACCAAAAAGCGGGACTCCGCAATCTCGCCTTCCTGCAAAACATTGTCCGAAAAAAGCGCGCCGCCCGGCGCCAGCAGACGCAGAACGTCCGGCAGCCAGTGAATGTACTGCCCTTTCGCCGCGTCCATAAAAATCCAGTCGTAAGGGCCCGTAAGCCTGGACAGCCATTGTCCGGCGTCTCCTTCCAGCAGGCGGATCCGCCCTTCCCGGCAATATTTACGGAAATTTTCCCTGGCCGCGGCTATGCGGGGTTCATAATTTTCTATGGTCGTGATCCGGCAGTCCGGCGGGGCGTATTCGCACATGAAAAGCGCAGAAAACCCCACGGCGGCGCCCACCTCCAAAATGCTGTGGGGCCGCCCCATGGCCAATGCCGTGCGCAAAAAACTCTGGGTTTCCCTGCGGATAATCGGTATGGACGCCGCCCGCGCCTCCCGCTCAATCCGCTCCAGGTAAGCGGGACCGCCCACGTCCAGGGAATTGATATAGGCGGTCAGCCGCTCGTTTACGATCACCAAGATTCTTCCTCCGCGCTCTCATCCTCCTGCTCTCCGGCCAGAACAGCCATAATCTGATCCGGCGTAAAAGCTGTGCTTAAGATATAAGTGCCCGGCTTTAATTTCCCTTTGTAGACGGAAAGCTTTTCCTGGACAAAGAACACCTTGGCGTCCTCGATCAATCCTTTTTTCTTCAGAGTCTTGCCAATATTATATACAGAAGCCCCTTCTTTGATAACCACCGTAATCTCTTCGCCGTCTCCGGGGCTTATGGCCTGCTGGTTAAAAATATCGTACCCGAAACTGTAGGCCGATTTTCCCAGCCAGAGAACTAAAACGACGACCCCGATGTAGAGCACAATGCGGAAAAACCCGCTGGCCACCGCCACCCCGTGATCCTGATTTGTATTGATATTTGACATGCCATTCTCCTTGGCGCATGTTACAACAGTGAACTCCCAGGCACATGAATATCGATCTCGCCGTTGATCTCCAAAGTCACATATTGGAGAAGCTTGCACAAGTCCAGCTCCGCCTGAAGATACGCATTGACCTGCGGAATTTTCCTCAGCTCCTTGGACTCTTTATCCAACACGTTGATGCCCTGGAATAGCTGCTGCGTGTCATTCTCGGTGTGAAGCCGGAAGTTGGCCCGGTTAAAGTCCTCCACGCGGCTCTTCAGCTGCGGATTCTGATCCAAGACGGCCTCCGCCTGCTTGTACAGGCGATATTCATTGCTGTCTTTAATGGCCTGAACCAAAAGTTTTATATATTTCGTAATGTCTTCCAT
>CAOJVE010000205.1 GCA_948444865.1 uncultured Lachnospiraceae bacterium | reverse complement strand
GGGCTGGTGGACTCTTCGTTTCAGTTCCATCTGATGAGCGCGAAAAACAACGGGATCACGAAAGAGGAGATCGCGGAGATCCTGACCCACGCGGCCTTTTACGCGGGCTGGCCGAAGGCCTGGGCGGCTTTTCGCATGGCCAAAGAGGTGTGGAATGAGGAGGCGCCGGCCGGCAGCGCAAAAGAGGCGCATGAGAGAAATATGCTGTTTCCCGTCGGCAGGCCCAACGACGATTTTGCCCAGTATTTTATCGGGCAAAGCTATCTGGCGCCGCTTTCCGGCGAACAGGTAGGGATTTTTAACGTGACCTTTGAGCCGGGCTGCCGGAATAACTGGCACATCCATCATGCGTCTTCGGGCGGCGGCCAGATTCTTGTGTGCGTGGGCGGCCGCGGGTTTTACCAGGAATGGGGAAAAGAAGCGCAGCCGCTGCACCCCGGCGACGTGGTCAATATCCCGGCAGGCGTCAAGCACTGGCACGGCGCCGCGCCAGACAGTTGGTTTTCCCATCTGGCCATCGAAGTTCCGGGCGCGGACGTTTCCAACGAATGGCTGGAGCCGGTGGACGACGACGCTTATGGCTGTCTGAAATAAGAAGCGTCGGCGGGCGAAAAAATAAGGGAGGCATTTTTTGAGAAAGATGCCTCCCACATTTTTGTTGACAAAACAGACTGAATGGTCTATTATAAAAGAAACGAGAGGAAAGATATGACAAAAGGAGAACTGTCCAAAAAGAGAATCATAGAAACCGCAGGCGATTTGTTCTGGAGGAATGGCTATACGAAGACCGGGGTCAGCGAAATCTTGAAAGCCACCGGGCTGCCCAAAGGCTCTTTTTATTTTCATTTTAAGAAAAAGGCGGACGTGGCGGAAGCGGTGATTGCGTATTACGGCCATCGAATTCTGGATCTGCTCCGCTCTGTCTCGGAGGCGACGGATTCCTGGCCGGCGTTTTGCGATTCGTTTCTGCAGGCCCTTCAGGAAGATTTGGCGGATAAACGGTATTACGGATGTCCGCTGGCGGTGGTGGGCATGGAGATCGCTTTTCAGGAGGAAGCGCTGGCGCTGCGCTATCACCAGGCGATGGAAGAGGTCAAGGCAATCTTCATGGGGGCGCTTAGAAAGGACGGCGTCCCAGAGGAAAAGCTGGAAGAAATGGCCGCCCTTTGCCTGGCCGTATACGAGGGAAATCTGGTGTTATACCGTCTCTCCAAAGACCAGCGTCTGCTGCCGCGGCTGAATGAGCAGTTAAAAAAGGTTGTATCGGGTGAGAGATGAAAACAGAACAGAGAATTTCCAATTATGAAAAGATGAAAAATGAGATGGCCGGCGCGTTTTTGCAGTATGACCAGGAAAAGATGATCCGAAAATTTGGACTGGACTATGACGATGACTTCCTGTACATTCAGTTCTTCAGCCGACAATACCGCATCGACCGCCGAAGCGGGCAGGTAAGCTGGTCAGCGGACGCTTTCCGAACGGAAGAGCCGGCCAACTACAACGAGGCCATGACCATATACGACGTGCTCTGCTATTCCAAAGACGACTGCCATCTGGCCCACGAATGGGCGAATGTGGAAAACCTTGGCTCCGTCCAGGGCGGCACGCTGGAAAAAGGAGGCGGTTTTTACAAAAGCGCCGGGGGGTATTTTACCGGGAAAACAGCTGCGTTGAGCCATGCCTGTGAAAGACTTGGCGGAGAAAAAAGGGAAAAGGGCGATACTGCCTACGAACTGCAGATGTTTTCCTTCCTTCCCATGGTTCTGCGCTTTTGGGATGCCGACGAAGATTTTCCGTCAAGCCTGCAGCTTTTGGTAGATAAAAACATTCTGGACTATATGCATTTTGAAACGGCGATGTTCGCGCTGGGGCATTTGTTGCAGCGGCTAAGAGAAGAGATGTAAAAAAGGAGGAGAAAACAATGAAAATTTCAGTAATCTACGTGAGCCAGACCGGCCACACGGACGAGGCGGCGGAGTACATACAGGACGGGATCTTAGCAAAGTATCCGTTTGTACAGGTGAAGTTGATGAACCTGCGGGAAGAGGAACCGGATCTGGAATTTCTGGCCCAGAGCCAGGCGGTCATCTTTGGAACGCCCGTCTATTTTTCCAGCATGAGCTGGGAGCTGAAAAAATGGTTTGACCACAGTTTCCGCATCAACCTGAAAGGAAAGCTTGGCGCGGCGTTTGTGACGGCGCAGTCGCCCACAGGCGGCGTGGACACGGCGATCATGGAGGTTCTGCGGCATATGCTGGTAAAAGGAATGCTGATCTTTTCCGGAACGGGAGAGGGCGCGGCGCATAAATTCCAGATCGGCGCGGTAGGCATGGGAAAAGAGATTGAAAAGTCCGCGGGAGAGTTCGAGGAATTTGGAGAAAGCGTGGCCCAGATGGCCATAAAACTTTTTGAAAAATAAAAGGAAGTAAAGGCATTTTAAGGAGTGGATAAGACAAAATATGGACCGTTCAGACACAGTGATCTTTGCCTGCAGCGCGTTGGAAATTTACGTTTCCGCCGCCCAGGAAAAAGAAGGAACTTGCTATCCGGCAGTTTTTCTGGATAAGGAAAATCACATGGAGCCGAAATGCATGAGACAGTGCATCCTCGATGCCGAAAAATCGCTGCCGGCGACGGTGAAAAACGTCCTGGTAGCCATGGGGTTTTGCGGCGGCGCGCTGGATTCGGTTTCTTTTTCCCGGCGTTTCGTGATTCCCCGGGTGGACGACTGCGTTTCCATGATGCTGCAGACGGATGGGCAGTACAACCCCAATCCCAAGAAGACGGGGCATTTATATATGATGGAGCCGGACCCGGAGGATTTTTCTTTTGAAAAAATGTTCCAGGATAATCAGACAGGGTATGAGGGCGTCAGCCCGGAAATGCTGTTTCATATGTATTTTGATTCCTATGGGAACCTGGATATTGTGGACACAGGCTTCAACGACTGTTACTCCGAAGCGTACGCCGAAAAAGCGCAGGAAAACGCGGATCGGATACACGCCGCGCTGGATTATGTGCAGGGCGGCAATCAGATGCTGGAACGGTTGGTGGGCGGACGCTGGAATGAGCAGTTTTTGGTGGCGGAGCCGGGGCGCCTCATTCGGCATAGGGATTTTTTTGAATAATTATTTTAACAGGCAGTTGTCGT
>CAOJVE010000204.1 GCA_948444865.1 uncultured Lachnospiraceae bacterium | reverse complement strand
ATCAATGATCCGTCAAATAATACATCACCGACTCTTTCCTCTGGGGCAGATACACCAGATAAGGAACGAGCGCGCCCAGAATCAGCAGGGCCGGGAAGAGCGCCAGCATGGGTCCGATCACAAAGCGGTATTTCATGAACCACATGCCCCCGGCCATGGCGCGGACGGCCGTGAGGGAGAAGAGGCTTCCGGCCAGCAGCGAGACGGCGATGGTGACGCCCGCGTAATAAAGCCCTTCCAGCATCAGCATCCGGGTGCGCTGGACATCCGTCATGCCGATGGCCTCCATCATGGCGAACTCTTTTTTCCGGGACACGATGCCGGTTAAGATGGTGTTGATGAAGTTCAGGATTCCGATCAGTCCGATTACGGCGGTCAGCACGCCGCCGATCAGCACAAACAGCCCTGTCATTTTGGAAAATTCTTTTAAGTAGGTCTGTTTGGACTCAAAGGACATCAGCGGTTCCTGGACATCCGTGTACTGTTTTACAAACTGCACCAAGGCTTCTTCTTTTTCGTCTTCCACGTTGAAAGCGTAGCTCATCAGGTAGCGGGGCGACGCCATTTCCAGGAAAACGTCGGAGGTCGTGTAGTATTGGAACATAAGCCCTATCCGGCAGGACAGGCCATAATAATTTATTTTCACCAGGGAAAGCACTTCAAAGGTTCGCCTGGCGCCGTCCGCCTGGACCAACGTGACCGAATCGCCGGGCAGGTGCATGGCCGTTTCCGGCATGGGCACGTCGTTGTCGTCGACTTGCACGCCGCTTAAGATATATTTACCGGTGGCCAGTTTCTGGCGGATGACATCCAGGTCTTTTTCCCCTTTCCAGACCTCGATTTTGCCAAGGGGGAAATCGTCCAGGCCATAGAGGATGGAGGCCCTCCGGTAGGCGCCCTGCTCGTCGGGCGCGTATTCCACCTGCTGTCCGCCCCACATCCGGTAGGGATTTCCGTTCTCGTTCAGTTTGATGTGGTCGGGCGCCTGGTAGGAAGCGGCCTCCGGCGCCACCGTTGCGGTTCCGTAGATCCGCCCGCCCTCTTCAAAACCATCCTGAGCCTGGCAGGCTTCGATGAAGGATTCGCTTAAATTCTCCTGGTCGATAGTATTGTCGGTGGAACCCCAGTATTGGCTGTTGAAGTATCTGGCGTTGGCAATGAGGAAATCGGAGGTCACGAATTTCTTTAAGTATTTATCCAGGTCAAAGGAATTGGTGATGGTGAAAACGCTGTTTAACAGGATCACCGCCAGGGAGAGGGAGGCGATTGCCACAGCCGTCCGCCCCTTGTTTCGCGCCAGGTTGGCCAGCGCCATGCGGTGAATGCGGCCGCCGCGCAGGCTTTTCTTCTGCCGGGGCTGCTTTTTGGGCTGGGCGTTGTCTGTATAGCGCACGGCTTCCACCGGGGAAACTTTCGCCGCCATGCGGGACGGTTTCCCGATGGAGGTAAATACCGTGAGCAGGCTGAAAAGCGCCGAACCGACGAGAATCAGCGGGTGAAAGGAAACCTTCGCTTCGCCCTGGTAAATCGTGCTGGCCAGAATGCGGGGCACAATGCCTTTTCCGATGAAAAAGCCCGTGATGATCCCCAGCGGAATGCCAAACGCGGACAGCGTGAGCGCCTGCCGCCGCAGGATCATCTTCATCTGCCGCCCGGTGGTTCCCACGGTTTTCAAAAGGCCGTAGTAGCGGATGTCTTTCGTGACGGATATCTGGAACACGTTGTAAATAATCAGGTAGCCGGTGAAAAAAATCAGCAGCAGCCCCACGGCGATGGCGGCCATGGTCAGCGGGTCGGCTTCGGCGCCATCGGAAACATAGGCCCAGTTGGCGTTGGCGGCGATGTAGTTTTCCTGCGTCTCGTCTGTGGAGTAGCCGCAGTCGGCGATTGCCTTGTCAAGCTTCTTCTGGATGCCCAGGGAGTTGGCGAAATTCACGTCCATGCGGATGGCCCCGGTGGCGGAATAATCCTTGTCATAGGTATACGTCAGCTCGTCTGCGTATTTTGTCAGATAGTCGTCGCAGACCAGGGCGAATCCCACGTTCAGGGCGGGGTCGGCCCGGGTTACGCCGCTGACCAGGAAGGTGCGCCGGATGGCTTTTTCATCGCTTTGCCGCAGGCGCATCTGAAGCGTCACTTCCTGTCCGGGTTTCGCCTCTAAGCCCAGCAGCTCCATGGAAACCTCGTCCATCAGGATTTCATTGGCCTTTTCGGGAGCCGCGCCTTCCAGGATTTCCACAAAACAATGTTTGTAGTGGTAGGCCGGATAATACCAGGCTTCCATATGGCGTTTGAGAAATTCCGGGTTTTTGATTTCATCGGCCACCAGTATGCAGGGCGCCGATTCCCGTATGGAAGGATGCGCCTTTAATTTTTCATACTGTTCCCAGGTCAGGTTTTTGAAAACTCCGTGGCTGTCGCCGCCGGCCTGGCGCATGGTGGCCAGCTGGAAGCTTTCGATGGCTCCCAGGCTGATGGTAAATAATGCGGTAAATAATAAGGTGGTCAGGGCGATGGCCAAAATGGCGATGCGGTTTCGGGTGCGGTTGCTCTGAAAGCTCTTGTCCGCCAGGCGGCGGATGACTTTTTTATTTTTCACTTTACGCATGATGGCCGCCCTCCTTTACCAGCCCGTCGCTTTTGATGCGGCCGTCTTCAATTCGTATAATCCGGTCCGCCAGCTGGGCGATTTCTTCGTTGTGGGTAATCATGACCACCGTCTGCTTAAAGCGGTCGCTGCTGACTTTCAGAAGGCTTAACACATCCTGGCTGGTGACGGAATCCAGGTTTCCGGTAGGCTCATCCGCCAGAAGGATGGCCGGTTTTGCCGCCAGCGCTCTTGCGATGGCCACCCGCTGCTGCTGGCCGCCGGAGAGCTGGGAGGGCAGGCTGAATTTCTTGGACGCCAGCCCCAGGATTTCGATAATTTCTTCCACGTACTTCTTGTCCGGCTGTTTCCCATCCAGCTCCACGGGAAGGATGATATTTTCATACACATTCAAAACCGGAATCAGGTTGTAGCTCTGGAAAACGAAGCCGATTTTCCGGCGGCGAAAGATGGTCAGTTCCTCGTCCTTTAGCTGGGAAATGTCCCGGTTGTCCACCTTCACCGTCCCGGACGTGGGCCGGTCCAGCCCGCCCAGCATGTGCAGCAGCGTGGATTTCCCGCTGCCGGAAGTGCCCACCACAG
>CAOJVE010000203.1 GCA_948444865.1 uncultured Lachnospiraceae bacterium | reverse complement strand
GAAATTCGACTGGAACAGACCAAGGAACCGAAGACTTTACCATTGCCGGACGACCCGCTGGTATTTGGGACCATATTTACGGACCATATGCTGGAAGTGGACTATGAGGAGGGAAAAGGCTGGCATGACGCCAGGATTGTGCCCTATCACAATCTGGAGCTGGACCCTGCGGCGATGGTGTTCCATTACGGGCAGGAAATGTTTGAAGGGTTAAAGGCGTATAAGACGGACGATGGCAGGATTCTGTTGTTCCGTCCAGACAAAAATCTGGAGCGGGCCAACAATTCCAACCGCCGGCTGATGATCCCGGAAATCCCCGACGACATTTTCATGGAAGGCATAAAGAAGCTGGTGCGGGTGGACGAGAAATGGATTCCCACGAAGCCGGGCACCTCTCTCTACATCCGTCCATTTGTCATCGCCACAGACCCATTTTTGGGCGTGCGTCCTTCTCATACTTATAAATTTATGGTGATTCTCTCACCGGTGGGCCCCTACTATCCGGAAGGCCTCGACCCGGTGAAGATCTGGATCGAAGACGAATACGTGCGCGCGGTGCGGGGCGGCATCGGAGAGACGAAGACAGGCGGCAACTATGTGGCTTCCATGGCGGCGCAGATCAAAGCCCACGAAGAAGGGTATTCCCAGGTTTTGTGGCTGGACGGCGTGGAGCGTAAATACATCGAAGAAGTGGGCGCCATGAACATTTTCTTCAAAATCAGCGGCAAAGTGGTTACTCCCGTCTTAAACGGCAGCATCCTGCCCGGCGTGACCCGGGACACCTGCATCACCCTGTGCAAAGAGTGGGGGTATGACGTGGAAGAACGGAAGGTTTCCGTGGATGAGCTGGAGAAAGCGGCCAAGGACGGCACGCTGGAAGAGGTATGGGGAACCGGCACCGCGGCTGTGATTTCACCGGTGGGCCATCTGCGCTACGAGCAGGAAGTGTTCCAGATTCAGGGCGGCGGCATCGGCGAGCTGAGCCAGAAGCTTTATGACACCGTGACGGGCATCCAGCTGGGCAAGATCGAAGACGCCCATGGATGGACCGTGGAAGTGAAATAAGGAAGGCGAATTGCAGAAGAAAACCATTCTATTGCTGGAAGACGACGAGAACTTGAACCGGGGAATCGCCATGCGCCTGGAAAGGGAGGGTTATCATGTCCTCCCGGCGTTTGGCATGACCCAGGCGGAAGAGCTTTTTGAGCGTCACGAAGTGCATCTGATCATCACAGACATAACCTTAGAAGACGGAAACGGCCTGGAGTTTTGCCGCAGGGTCCGGGAAAAAAGCGGCGTGTACCTCATATTTCTCACGGCGCTGGACGCGGAGATGGACATTGTAAACGGCTACGATCTGGGAGCGGATGATTACATCACCAAGCCTTTCAGCCTGATGGCCCTGATCTTAAAGGTGCATGCGCTGATGAAGCGGGTGGAGGCGCCGAAAGTTTCGTATCTTGTATGCGGGGACATACGGGTTTCCCTGCGGGAGATGAAAGTCTGGAAAGGGCGGGAGCCGCTGTTTTTGAGCAAAAAGGAGATGCAGCTTTTAGTATTCTTCCTGGAAAATCCTCGGCAGATTTTTTCCAGGGAGCAGATCGCGGACGCCGTGTGGGATATGGACGGCCAGTTTATGGATGACAATACGGTTCCGGTGAACATCAGCCGCCTGAAGAAAAAGCTGGGAAACGACGGAATACAGAATGTAAGAGGCATTGGGTATATATGGACAAAAGAAGTGTTAAAAGAGTAGTCCTTTTTTGGGGGCTGCTTTTTTTCGTAATGGCGGGAGGCGCCATGGCTATGCTGGCGTGGGCGGAGACGGTGCGCACCCAGGAGGAGGAAATGCTGGGCCAGTTGATTTTGATGGAGCCCAAAACAGAAGGGGAATACGTAAGCGTCCTGCGGGGAAAGCAAAGGGCCGGCAAGGAATATGCGATCAATACAGGTCGAAGGGCCGATGAAAAATACGGCTATGTGGGAAATTACGCGGCCGCCTCCCCGGCCGTGGACGCGTTCCTTACGCCGCTGCTTTTCGTAACGGCTTTTCTGGGACTGCTGCTGGGCGCGCTGCTCTTATTTCAAAAGAAAAGACAGGCGGAAATGGAGCTGGAGCTCTTTGATCTGCAGGATAAGCTCACCCAGGCGCGGGAAGAAAATCAGGCGCTGAGAGGGCGAATGGAAGAGGAGGAGGCCAAGACCAAAGCGCTGGTCACGGACGTGTCCCATCAGCTTAAAACGCCGCTTTCCTCCTTAAAGATGTGTTATGAAATCGCTGACACGAGCAGTTTCACGCTCCAGGAGCAGCGGGCGTTTCTGGCGCAGGGACTCTGCGAGGTGAACAAGCTGGAAAATCTGATTCACTCGCTGGTGCAGGCGTCCCGGCTGGAGGCGGGCATGATCCAGATCCATCAGGAGCCGACAAGTCTAAAAAAGATTCTTAAGGGCGCGGTCAACAGCGTCTATATGAAGGCGTACGACCGGGGCATATCTATTTCCCTGGACGACTTTGAGGACAAGAATCTGAGCCTGGACGCCCGCTGGACCCAGGAAGCGCTGGTGAATGTCTTAGACAACGCGGTGAAATATTCCGAGAAAGACACGGCCATCGAAATCCGCGTGCGGCCCATGATCAGCCACTATCTGCTGGAAATCGAGGACGAGGGCGTCGGGATTGCGCCCCAGGAGGCGAACCGAATTTTCCAGCGTTTTTACCGGGGAAGCTCGTCGAAGGCAATGAAGGCGGAAGGCACCGGCGTGGGACTTTATCTGGCCCGGAGGATCCTGGAAGCCCAGGGCGGAACCATCTGCGTGAAAAAAGGGAAAGTCGGAAGCCTGTTCCAGATTACGGTTCCGTTTCATTGTTTCTGATTTTTTTCGTTTCTTACAAAATTGTTATCCGAAATGCGCCTTTTTTGTAAGAATAAAAGGATAAAATGTTTACAAATCAAACAGGAAAGGGGCATCCATATGAGTGAAAAAATATTGGAAACAGAAGATTTATGTAAATATTACGGCACAGGGGAAAATGTCGTCAAGGCCATTGACCACACGGATATGCACATCCAGAGGGGGAAGTTCACAGCCATTGTGGGGCGCTCCGGCTCGGGCAAGAGCACGCTTTTGCACATGCTGGGAGCGCTGGACCGGCCGGACAGCGGACGGGTGCTGATTGAGGGAAAAGACGTGTTCAGCCTAAAAGATGAACAGCTGGCGGTTTTCAGAAGGC
>CAOJVE010000202.1 GCA_948444865.1 uncultured Lachnospiraceae bacterium | reverse complement strand
TTGATATAGGGGCGAACACCGTCTCCTTTGTGGAGGGTGCGATCCTTCCGGCTTCATACGATCTTCGCAGGGAAAACTCCGTGACGAAAGTGAAGGATCAGGGAGATTATGGCTCCTGCTGGACATTTGCCACATACGCTTCACTGGAGAGCTGCCTTTTGAAAAAGGCCAAGAGCCTGTCCTCCATCCAGACAGCGGGCGGTGCGGTTATGGACGCCATTGCCAACATCTCCCAGGGCGGCATTCCCGCCACGGGAATAAAACTGAGCGATCGGACAGTCACCCTGAAGAAAAACGCGACGTATAATCTGACGGCTGTGTTCGAGCCGGCTAACACAACGGAGAATACCGTAATCTGGAGCAGCGGCAACGACGCGGTGGCCACTGTGGACACCAACGGCATGGTCACGGCCCACAAAGGCGGAACCGCCGTCATCCGCGCCGCGACCCTGGACGGACGCGTTTTCGCGGAGTGCGCGGTTACGGTGCAGGAGGAGAAACGTCCGGTTTCCATTAAAACCGCAGCGGTTTCCGGCGTGAAGACCGCATATGCATATACAGGGAAGAAACTGACGCCTGCGCCCACAGTGAAGCTGGCGGGTAAAACCCTGAAGAAAAACACGGATTACACCGTCAGCTATAAGAACAACCAGAATGTGGGAACGGCCACCGTCACAATCCAGGGCAAAGGCGGCTATGCCGGGACGAAGAGCGTAACTTTCAGCATCAATCCGAAAGGCGCACCCCTCAGTAAGCTGACGGCGGGCAAGAAGCGGATTACGGTAAAATGGAAAAAGCAGGCCGTCCAGACAGCCGGCTACGAGATACAATATTCCACCGGCAAAAAATTTGCCAAAGGCGCCACAAAGCTGGTTCCGGTCAAAAAGGCGGCGGTTTCCACTGCGATTTCAAAGCTGAAGGCGAAGAAAAGATATTATGTGCGGATACGCACATACAAGACCGTTTCCGGCAAGAAATATTATTCTGGCTGGTCAAAAGCAATGAATGTGAAGACGAAATAAGAGTGAAAGGCGTCGGGAGAAATCCGGGCGCCTTTTGGCGGGGACGTTGATTTTCTTTATGGAAATGGATATACTGTAAATGGAATTCCAAAGTGCGGCATAAATGCTTTGGCAGGAAAAAATTGGTTGAAGCATGCATCAGGCAATGATATAATGGATAAGTATATCTATATTTATTAAGGAACTGCCAAGAAGATAAATCGGAGGTTTGAAGATGAAGACATATCTGGTAACCGGCGGCGCTGGTTTTATAGGTTCCAATTTTATTCACTATATGTTTCAGAAGTATGGCGACGACATTCGCATCATTAATTTGGACAAGCTGACCTACGCGGGCAATCTGGAGAACTTAAAGTCCGTGGAGGATCGGGAAAATTATGCCTTTGTCAAGGCGGACATCTGTGATTGGGAGGCGGTGAACCGGATTTTTCAGGAAAACGACATTGACCGGGTTGTGCACTTTGCGGCGGAGTCCCATGTAGACCGAAGCATCAAAGATCCGGAAGTTTTTGTGAAGACCAACGTGCTGGGAACCCTGGTGATGTTAAACGGCGCCAAAGCGGCCTGGGAGCTGCCGGACGGCACGTTTAAGGAGGGCAAGAAGTTCCTCCACGTGTCCACCGACGAGGTGTACGGCTCTCTGGACGAGGACGGCGGATATTTCTACGAGACGACCCCGTACGCGCCCCACAGCCCCTACTCGGCCAGCAAGGCTTCCTCGGACATGCTGGTGAAATCTTACATGGACACCTATAAATTCCCGGCCAACATCACCAACTGCAGCAACAACTACGGACCGTACCAGTTTCCGGAGAAACTGATTCCGCTGATTATCAACAACGCGCTGCAGGGCAAGAAGCTTCCGGTTTACGGCGACGGCAAGAACGTCCGGGACTGGCTGTACGTGGAGGACCACGCCAAGGGCATCGACATGGTGATGGAGAAAGGGCGGCTGTTCGAGACGTACAACATCGGCGGCCACAACGAGAAGCAGAACATCGAGATTATCCACATCATCCTTAATACCCTGCGGGAAATGCTGCCAGAAGGGGACGGCCGCCGCAAGCTGGTCAAGGACAGCCTGATTACTTATGTGGAGGACCGCAAAGGCCACGACCGCCGCTATGCCATCGCGCCGGATAAAATCAAAAAAGAAGTGGGCTGGCTTCCAGACACCAGGTTCGAGGACGGCATCCGCCGAACCATCCAGTGGTTCTTCGAGAACGAAGAGTGGATGAAGAACGTAACCAGCGGAAATTATCAGAAATATTACGAAGAGATGTATCAGATCTAAGCGGGGGAGGAGAGAACAAATGAAGGGAATCATACTGGCTGGAGGAGCCGGAACCAGACTGTATCCATTGACAAAAGCGGTATCCAAGCAGATTTTGCCCGTATACGACAAGCCGATGATTTATTACCCCCTGTCCACACTGATGCTGGCGGGCATCCGGGAAATCCTGGTGATTTCCACGCCCAGGGATCTGCCGGTATTTCAGGAGCTTTTAGGCGACGGCGACCAGCTAGGGCTTTCCATGTCCTACGCCATTCAGGAGGAGCCAAGGGGACTGGCGGACGCGTTTTTAATCGGGGAGAAATTCATCGGTTCCGACCATGTGGCTCTGGTGCTGGGCGATAATATTTTCTACGGACAGAGCTTCTCAAGCGTCCTGCGCCGGGCGGCTTCCAGGGAAAAGGGAGCCACCATCTTCGGCTACTACGTGCGGGACCCCAGGGAATACGGCGTGGTGGAATTTGACGAAAACGGCAAAGCGCTGTCCATCGAGGAAAAGCCAGAGCGCCCCAAATCCAATTACGCGGTGCCGGGGCTGTATTTCTACGACAACGATGTGGTTTCCATCGCAAAAGAGGTGAAGCCCTCCGCCCGGGGAGAGATTGAGATTACATCCGTGAACAACGCGTATCTGCAAAGAGGCGACCTGCAGGTGGAAACCCTTGGAAGGGGATTCGCCTGGCTGGACACTGGGAACCACGATTCGCTTCTGGACGCGGCGGACTTTGTGGCGGCGGTGCAAAAGCGCCAGGGCCTTTACATCTCCTGCATTGAGGAAATCGCGTTCCGCTCTGGATTTATAACGAAAGAACAGTTGGTGGCGCTGGCCCAGCCGTTACTGAAGACGGCTTATGGAAAATATTTGCTGGAAGTATCCGAAGGGCTTTGAAAGGAATAAACAGAAGAAAATGGGAAAAATAACAGTAGAGACATGTGAGATTGAAGGATTGAAAGTGATCACGCCCACCGTGTTCGGATTCGAGCTGT
>CAOJVE010000201.1 GCA_948444865.1 uncultured Lachnospiraceae bacterium | reverse complement strand
CGGGGTTTTCGCCATCTGCCTGATTTTGATCTGCATGAGCTTCTTTTTGATGATCGTCAATATATCGCTGCAGATCAAAAACCCCTTTTACAAGCTGATCGCCCTGGGGCTGGGGACGGAATACGCGTTCCAGGTGTTCCTCCACATCGGAGGCGCCACCAAATTTATTCCCATGACGGGAATCACCCTGCCGCTGGTAAGCTACGGGGGCAGTTCGGCATTGACGACGGTTATCATGCTGGCGATTATTCAGGGACTCTATATATTGCGGGAAGATGAGGATGAAGAACTTGAAAGAATCAGGAAAGCGCTTGAAGAAAATGCCCGGGAAGAAATGGGGCAGTAAAAAAAAGAATAAAGCTCAGTCCAGGAATCAGCCTTACGCCATTGTTTCCTACATGTTTGTGGCCATATTCGTCTCTTTGATCGGCTGGCTTTTGTATTTTAATCTGGTGAAAAGCGAGGAATTTATCAACAGCCCCTACAACACCCGCCAGGACACGTTTGCGGACCGGGTGATAAGGGGAAGCATTCTTTCCGCGGAAGGGGACACGCTGGCGGCCACCCAGATCGCGGAGGATGGTTTGGAATACCGGTACTATCCCTACGCCAATATGTTCGCCCACGTGGTGGGCTATGCGGCGTACGGCAAGACGGGGCTTGAGTCGGAGGCGAATTTTCATCTGTTAAGCTCCCATGCCTTTTTCCTGGAGCAGATGAAAAATGAATTTAAAAATGAAAAGAATAAGGGAGATAATGTGGTGACGACCTTGAGCGTGAAGCTGCAGACGACGGCGTATAACGCGCTGGGCGACCGTAAAGGGGCCGTGGTGGTTATGGAGCCTTCCACCGGGAAGATTCTGGCCATGGTCAGCCGTTCGGATTTCGATCCCAATTATCTGGAAGACAACTGGGATTATCTGACGGCGGACGAGGAGAACAGCAGCCTGCTCAACCGGGCCACCCAGGGCCAGTATCCTCCCGGATCGGTGTTCAAGATCGTGACGGCGCTGGATTATCTGCGCAAACACGGCACGGTGGATGGATTCAATTACAACTGTCAGGGAGAGATTACCAAGCAGGAACATACTATCACAGACTATGACCGGACGGTCCACGGCCAGGAGGATCTGCGCTCGGCGTTCGCCTATTCCTGCAACAGCGCTTTTGCGGAGATGGGCGTGCGGCTGGGCGGCAAGTCGCTGCGGGAGGCGGGGGAAAGCCTGCTCTTTAACAAGAAGCTTCCGCTGACCATGGATTACAAGTCCAGCGTTCTTTCCGTGGACGGGAAGTCTGGCGTGCCCCTGATGATGCAGACCTCCATTGGACAGGGCAACACGCTGGTTTCGCCCATGCATATGGCTATGGTGGCCAGCGCGATCGCAAACCGGGGCGTTCTGATGAAACCGTACCTCATCGACCGGGTGGAGAACTACAACGGCGACCAGGTGAAAAAATATATGCCCGACGCCTACCGGGAGCTGCTGCCGGTGTCGGAGGCGTCCGTGCTGGCGGAGCTGATGGAAGGCGTGGTGGAGTACGGCACAGCCACGTCGTTGGGCGGCCAGGGCTATACAGTGGCCGGGAAGACTGGCTCGGCGGAATACGGAGAAGGGGAGATCAAAGACAGCCATTCCTGGTTTGTGGGATATTCCAACGTGGAAGATCCGGACATCGCCGTCAGCGTCATCATCGAAGGCGGCGGGACGGGAAGCGAATCCGCCGTGCCGGTGGCCGGCGCGATCTTTAATTCGTACTATTATGAATGATTTTTAAAACATGCTTTATTGCGTGGAGAGGATGTTATGGGAAAAAGAATTTGCCTCCTTATTTTGTGTATGTTTTTGTTTATAACCAGCGCGTGCGCGGTCTATGCTCTGCCGAAAGAGGATTTGCAGGCGGCTCAGCAATGTAAGGAGGATGTAGAGGCGCGCGCCGGGGCGGGCAATGCGGATTATGCCCGGCTGCGTTTGAACGACGTCTGGAAACACGTCACAGGCAGGGGCGTGAATGTGGCCGTCTTTGACTATACCGGCGTGAATCCTTATGATCCGGCCATTCGTTCCAATGTCAAAGGCGTATACAACGCCCGGACCGGCTCCACAAGCTGGAGTGACGTCTATGACGGTTCCAGCAGTCACGGCACAGATTGCGCGAAGGAGTTGCTGGGAGTCGCGCCGGGAGTGAATTTGTATATTGTAAAATTGTCCTATGAAAGCAATGTGATCGACGGGCTTCGTTGGGCGCGCTCCAAAGGGTGCCGGGTGGTCAGTTTCAGCGGCTGGACTTATAAAAAATTCGACTGGGAAGAGTATAACGCAATCCAGAAAGCGTATACGGCGGCCACGAGTGCGCTTCCGGGGGAAACACGGGAAAGAAAGAATATCATTATCCGGCTTCGCACACAAACACCCTTTGCGTAGGCGCCGCCACGTACAGCGCGGGCCAAAACCAATACGTGGTTATACCAAGGGGGACTTACAACGACAGAATGGACCTGGTGGCTCCCGGGGGCACGACCAGCGCCGCCGCGCCTGTCGCTGCCGGGACGGCCGCTTTGCTTTTCCAGGCAAAACCGTCCATGACTGCCAGGGAGCGCCACAGCATTTTAAGGAATACGGCGCTTGATCTGGGGACGAAGGGGAGAGATCCCAGGTATGGCTATGGTTTGATACAGCCTTATAAAGCCCTGAAAAAAGTAAAGAACATCGGCGCCACGAGCGTTCCGGTGAAAAAAGACACGAAAGTGTATACGAAATCTCTGAAGCTGTCCAGCCAAAAGCTGGATTTGTATACAGGGAAAAGCAAGAAGCTTACCTGTAAACGTCTGCCGTCCAACAGCAAAGATAAAATAACCTGGAGCAGCAGCCGTCCATCGGTTGCGTCGGTGGACGCAAAAGGAAAAGTGAGAGCGAAAAATGTGGGGGATGCAGTGATTACCGCGAAGACCGCCAAAGGCGTGAAGGCCACATGCAAAGTTACGGTGCATCCGGCGAAGGTAGGCGGCCAGGTGCAGAATCACCAAAACGGGAAAGCGCTGCACGGCCGTCTGTTATCTAAATGGAAGCGCAATGCCAAAGCGACAGGGTACATCGTTGAGATTGCCACAGATAAGAACTTTACCCGGAATCTAAAGAGTAAGAAAATAACCCGCAATAAGACTGTGAGTTATCAATTTACAGGCTTGAAAAAAGGCAGGGAATATTATTGGCGCATCAGGGCCTATAAAAATAAATGCGGTTAAGTTTATTACATAGGATGAGCGCCCACAAGTTCTCACGTTTACATTATATAAAGCGTGAATCCTTC
>CAOJVE010000200.1 GCA_948444865.1 uncultured Lachnospiraceae bacterium | reverse complement strand
GCGTGTAGCTCAGCTGGATAGAGCGTCTGACTACGGATCAGAAGGCCGGGAGTTCAAATCTTCTCACGCACGTAGGTTTTCCCTTGCAGGGCAGCGGTTGTTCTGCAGGGGTTTTTCACGTTCGCAAAACAGAAGGGGGAGAGATATGGACGGAAAGTACATTACGTTTACCATTAAGGAGAAAAAGGGAATTGCTCTGATAGCCCACGATAACGAGAAGCCAAAGCTGATTGAATGGTGCAAGAAAAATTGCGAGATTTTGAAAAAGCACCGCCTGTATGGGACAGGCACCACGTCCAGGATGATCGTGGATGCCACCGGGCTTTCCATCCGGGCGTTTAACAGCGGCCCGCTGGGCGGGGATCAGCAGATCGGAGCCAAGATCGTGGAAGGCCAGATTGATTTCGTGGTGTTTTTTTCAGATCCGCTGACGGCTCAGCCCCACGACCCGGATGTGAAGGCGCTGATGCGCATCGCCCAGGTGTACGACATCCCCATGGCCATTAATCGGGCTACGGCTGACTTTATGATTCAGTCCAGTCTGATGAACGAAAGTTATGACCATGAGGTGATTAATTTCAAGAAAAATGTGAAGGACCGGGCGGAGTCCCTGTAGCGCTCTAACGGCGGCGGTTGATGAGGGAGATGATAATGCCCGCCAGCAAAGCGATGCCGATCACCGGAAGCAGCGCGCCTATGAGCGTAGCCAGAAAGACGCATAGCAGAAGCGTGGCGGCAATGGCGGCCAGCGTGCCGCGCCATGTGGACAGATTCAACCAGCGCGCGCGTTTGGGCTGGTTGTTTTCCTTCTGGAAGTCTTCCCGCCCCGTTTCTTCGTCCTGGAACTGGCTTTGGAATTCGTCGTCTTCTAGGGCGGAGTCGCCGCCGGCAGGGTTGGACTCCTCGGCGGAATAGGCAAAGCTTTGCCGAAAGCCTTGTATGTTGGGAATATCCTCTGTATCGATCAGCGTCTTGGCGATCAGCCGGGGATCTCCCAGTTCTTCCAGAACCTGGTCTTCGGTCTGGCCCTGGCTGATTTTCTGCTGGATAAAACGATCATAATAGGCCAGGTGCTGTGAGACTTCGGTAGAGGGAATCTCACCCTGCAGTTGCGTATTGAGAATTTCCAGAAACTCCTCTCGATTCATAGATATCCATTCCTCTCTTAAAATTGTGAAAATCCGCCGGATAAATCAGGCATTTTCCGGGGATTATCATCTTATGTGCATATCGTATATATTATACAGGGTGCGGCAAAAGACGGCAATGCTTTTTCCAGATTTTCACAAAATCCATGCAAATGGCATTTTATTGGTTGACTTCGTGACAAAATTGTGTTTAAATAGACCCATTGGATAGTATTTTTTAAATTTTAATGAGGTTTCCGATTACTGACGGATAAGGCGGCGGGAGTGTTTCCGTGCAGCCTAAGGTGGAGCGCCACCAGGGAATCGGAGATCTGGTGACAGCCGACCGTCTGGGCAGCATTTGGATGAACCGAATGCTGCCTTTTGTGGCTTATGTCCGCGCTTCATTCCAACAAAAATACACGCAGCAATGCCGTTAGCCGGCCCACAGCTTCAGATTTTGTTCGGATATGGAGTTCTTGCACGGGTGAGGAAGAGAGGAGAAATAATATGGGAAGGATCAAATCAGACATTGAAATCGCACAGGAAAGTACGATGCTGCCGATTGCGGAGATTGGCGTAAAAGCTGGTATTGACGACGAGTATCTGGAGCATTATGGCAAATACAAAGCGAAGATCGATTACAATATGCTGAATGGTTTGGACAGGCCTGATGGAAAATTGGTGCTGGTGACTGCGATCAATCCGACGCCCGCGGGAGAGGGAAAGACCACAGTGACGGTGGGGCTGGCAGACGGAATACAAAAAGTGGGCAAGAACGTGATCGTGGCCATGCGGGAGCCTTCCCTGGGGCCGGTGTTCGGCGTGAAAGGCGGCGCGGCGGGCGGCGGCTATGCCCAGGTGGTGCCCATGGAGGACATCAACCTGCATTTTACAGGCGACTTCCACGCCATCGGCGCGGCCAACAATCTGCTGGCGGCCATGATCGATAACCACATTTACCATGGGAATGAACTGAACATCGATCCCCGCAAGGTCACCTGGCGCCGGTGCGTGGACATGAACGACCGGCAGCTTCGCAACCTGGTGGACGGCCTGGGCGGGCGCACCAACGGAACGCCCAGAGAGGACGGCTACGACATCACGGTGGCCTCCGAGATCATGGCGGTGCTGTGCCTGGCGGACGACATCGTGGATCTGAAAAAGAGACTGACCCGGATCGTGGTGGGCTACACTTACGGCAAGCCCTCCGAGCAAAAGCCGGTGACGGCCGGGGACCTAAAGGCGGAGGGCGCCATGTGCGCGCTTTTAAAAGACGCATTGAAGCCGAACCTGGCGCAGACGCTGGAGCATGTGCCGGCCATCGTTCACGGCGGACCCTTCGCCAACATCGCCCACGGGTGCAACTCGGTCATCTCCACGAAGATGGCGCTGAAGCTGGGGGATTACGTCATAACGGAAGCCGGGTTCGGCGCGGATCTGGGGGCGGAGAAGTTCCTGGACATCAAATGCCGGATGGCGGGCCTGCGTCCCAGTGCGGTGGTCATGGTGGCCACAGTGCGGGCGCTGAAATACAACGGCGGCGTGGACAAAAATCATCTGGACGAGGAAAACCTGCAGGCGCTGGAAGCCGGCCTGCCCAATCTGTTCAAGCACGTGAGCAACATCCGGGACGTGTACAAGCTGCCCTGCGTGGTGGCCATCAACGCCTTCCACACGGACACCCAGGCGGAGCTCTCCTTCCTGGAAGAAAAGTGCAAAGAGAAGAAAATCCCGGTGGCCTTAACCGAAGTTTGGGCCAAAGGCGGGGAAGGCGGCATCAAGCTGGCCGAGGAAGTGATCCGTCTGGTGGAAGAGCCCAATGACTTTACCTACAGCTACGAGCTGGAGGGCAGCATTGAGGACAAGATCAACCAGATCGTGCGAAAGATCTACGGAGGCAAGAGGGCAATTTTGACTCACAGCGCCAAGAAGCAGGCGGCGCAGCTGGAAGCGCTGGGATATGGGGACTATCCCATCTGCATCTCCAAAACTCAGTACAGCCTCACCGACGACGAGCGCAAGCTTGGCGCGCCCAAAGACTTTGAGATCACGGTGCGCAGCCTGAAGATCTCGGCGGGCGCCGGGTTTATCGTGGCCCTGACCGGGGAAATCATGACGATGCCGGGCCTTCCAAGGGTGCCCGCCGCGGAGAAGATTGACGTGGACGAAACAGGGAAGATCAGCGGTCTGTTCTAAGTTCTGATTATATAAGATGCGTCG
>CAOJVE010000199.1 GCA_948444865.1 uncultured Lachnospiraceae bacterium | reverse complement strand
ACCTCGTCCTTAGGCTTCCATTATAATCGGCAGAATCATCGGCCTTCTCTTGGTGCGTTTCCACAGGAAATCACCCAGGGAATCCTTGACTGCGGTCTTAATCTTCCCCCAGTCGCCCACGCGTTTATCCAGGCACTCGTCCAGCGCCGCTTCCACCACGCGTCTGGCCTGGCCCATCAGATCTTCGGATTCGCGCACATAGACAAAGCCTCTCGACACAATGTCCGGCCCGGATAAAACCACGTTCGTGCGTCGCTCCAGCGCCATGACCACGATCATGATCCCGTCCTCCGCCAAATGCTGTCGGTCGCGCAGCACGATATTTCCCACGTCGCCGACGCCCAGGCCGTCCACAAGAATCGCCCCCACAGGCACATTTCCCGTATGCTCCGCCCCGTTCTCGTCCATCTCCAGCACATTTCCAGAGCGCAGAATGAACACGTTCTCCTTGGGAATCCCCAGGTTCTCCGCCAGCTGCGCCTGCGCCTTCAAATGCCTGTACTCTCCGTGCACCGGCAGGGCGTATTTGGGATGCACCAGCGAATAGATCAGCTTAATCTCTTCCTGGCACGCATGGCCGGACACATGAACGTCCTGGAATATAACGTTCGCGCCTTTCTGGGACAGCTCATTGATCACCCTGGAGACGGCCTTCTCATTGCCGGGAATGGGGTTGGAGCTGAAAATAATTGTATCCCCCGGCTTAATGCTGATCTTCTTGTGTATGTTGGAAGCCATCCGGGACAGAGCCGCCATGGACTCGCCCTGGCTGCCGGTGGTGATCAGAACCACCTTATCGTCCGGGTAGTTCTTCAGCTGGTCCACCTCGATCAGCGTGTTTTCCGGTATTTTCAGATAGCCCAGCTCCGAGGCCGTGCCGATCACATTGACCATGCTGCGGCCTTCCACCACCACTTTCCGGCCGTATTTATAGGCGGAGTTAATAATCTGCTGCACCCGGTCCACGTTGGACGCGAAAGTAGCGATGATGATCCGGGAATTCCTGTGTTCGTTAAAAAGATTGTCGAACACGCGGCCCACGGTGCGCTCCGACATGGTAAATCCCGGCCGCTCCGCGTTGGTGCTGTCGCACATCAAGGCCAGCACGCCCTTTTTCCCGATCTCCGCAAATCTCTGCAGATCAATGGCATCCCCGAACACCGGCGTGTAGTCCACCTTAAAGTCCCCGGTATGCATCACAATCCCCGCCGGCGAGTAAATGGCCAGCGCCGCCGCGTCTTGAATGCTGTGATTGGTCTTGATAAATTCCACGGCAAAATCCCCCAGGTTGATGACCTGGCCGTACTTCACCACTTTGCGCTTCGTGGTTCTTAAAAGATTGTGCTCTTTTAATTTGTTCTCGATCAGACCGATGGTCAGCTTCGTGGCGTAAACCGGCACATTCAGCTGTTTTAACACATAGGGCAGCGCCCCGATGTGGTCCTCATGACCATGGGTGATCACGAATCCTTTCACCTTGCTGTAATTGTCTTTCAGATAAGTAATGTCGGGAATGACCAGGTCGATTCCCAGCATGTCGTCCTCCGGGAAAGAAAGGCCGCAGTCCACCACCACGATGCTGTCTTCGTATTCAAAGACCGTGATGTTCATGCCGATCTGCTCCAATCCGCCCAGCGGAATGACCTTCAGCTTCGAGCCGCCTCTTCTGTTCCTGCGGGGCGTGGTCTTCACCGCCTTGATCGGCGGTTTCGCCGGAAGCTGCTTGGCCGTGTTGTTCCGCCTGGGTCCGCCGGAGCCGCCAGACCCGCTGCGCGAGCCGCCCCTCCCCCCATTCTGATTGTTTTTCTTTGCGTACGCTCTGTTAGAGCCTGCATTCTTTGTTCTGCCCCGTATGTCTCCGTTTGCACTGTTCGTTATTGTCTCGTTATTCAAAAACCGCACCTCCATTGTTCATGCGGCACATTATTCCATACTCATTTTCATCTGGCATTCCTTACAATAGCCATAAAATTTCACCTTGTGATCCACTACTCGAAATCCACTGGTCGTCTGCACATACTCCTCCAGCGTCTCCATTAAATCTCCGTCAAAAGAAAAAATTTTGCCACAAGAAAGACATATTAAATGATGATGATGGTGCTTCGTCTTCGCGTCTTTCGCGCCCATTCCATAGCGCGCGCAGCCATCATCCAAATTCACCCGATCTATCAACTGCAATTCCAATAAAAGCTGTATGGTGCGGTAAACCGTGGCTAAACCGATCTCCGGATACTCCACCCGCACCGCTTCATATATCTCTTCCGCAGTCAAATGACTGTCCTCGCCGCCAGACAGCGCTTCCAACACGCCGATCCGCTGGTTCGTCACTTTCAGGCCTTTTTCCCTGAGCAACTGCGTAAAACATTCTCTGTCCATGGCCGACCTCGTATAGAATAATATGCTCTTACATCAAAACTCTAAATCTGCATCTTCCAGCGTCTGTTCAAAAACCTTCGACACCGCTTCTAACTCTTCATCATCTTCCACAAATTCATAATGGGCCATTCCGCTGTCTTTCTCAGAAGTGTCTTTCAGGATATACGCCTCTGCCTCCTCTTTTTGGGAATCCGAAACCAACAAATAATCGCAGCCGCCAATCCGGATCTGCTCCTCCACATAAAATTCCAGATTCTGTCCGTTATCCGCTTCCAATCTGATTTTTTCCATATACTCTCTTTGTTTCACTCTCTGTTATAATCTAAATACCCCTGCAAAATAATCATTGCAGCCAGTTCATCCACGTACTTTTTCCTGTCTTGCCTTGGCACTTTCGTCTCCGCCATGATCTGGTAGGCTTCCACAGTGGTAAGCCTCTCGTCCCACATGACAACAGGCAGGCCTGTCCGCTTCTCCAAAATTCTCTGAAATTCCAGCGATTTCTCAGCCCTGTCCCCAACAGTGTTATTCATATTCTTCGGAAATCCCAAAACAATGGATTCCACCTGATATTCCTCAATCAGTGCATCGAGCCGGGCCAAAGTCTGGCGTAGCCTTTTTTCTGATTTTCTACGGATAATCTCCACGCCCTGCGCAGTCAGGCCCAGGGCGTCGCTGACAGCCACGCCTACGGTCTTTGAACCATAGTCCAATCCCAAAATCCTCATGGGTCAGCGTTCCCAAGACTTATTACGGATATATTCCGTCAGCAGTTCTTCCACAAGCTCATCCCGCTCCACTTTCATGATCATGCTTCTGGCTCCTTTGTGGCTGGTGATATAAGTGGGATCTCCAGACATGATATATCCTACAATCTGATTCACCGGATTATAGCCTTTTTCATCCATGGCGTTGTAAACCAGGTCCAGAACTTCTTTTACCTGTATTTCAATCTCCGGTTTTGTTTTGAAATATTGTGTATTGTCAATACTTTCTCCCATAATTTTTCACGTCCTCACAAATATTTTCCACTTATTGTCTATTCTAATATATATCGTC
>CAOJVE010000198.1 GCA_948444865.1 uncultured Lachnospiraceae bacterium | reverse complement strand
AGTTTGCCTGCGGCAAAGAGGCGGATTCTTGGCCATTTTACACTGCTGGCTGCTGACTGCGCAGCAGGTGCGCAGTCGCAGGCTGAATTGTTAAGAAAATCTTAAAAAATTTCCAACCATGGTTTTAAGAATCAGGCGCTATCCTTATTTTAAAGAAAGGGGGGAATGAGATGGCGGGCATTCTGGTATGCGATGACGATCCCGAGATTGTGGAAGCCATTGAAATCTATTTGAAGCAGGAAGGCTATCAGGTGTTCCAGGCCCACGACGGCATGGAGGCGCTGAAAATACTCAAAGAGCAGGAGGTCCAGCTGATAATCATGGATATTATGATGCCAAAGCTGGACGGCATACGGGCTACTTTAAAGATTCGGGAATACAACACGGTTCCCATCATCATCCTGTCGGCTAAGTCGGAGGACGCGGACAAGATCCTGGGGCTGAACATCGGGGCGGACGATTATCTGACCAAGCCGTTTAATCCCCTGGAGCTGGTGGCGCGGGTAAAATCCCAGATTCGGCGCTACACCAAGTTAGGCGCCAGCCCGGATTTATCCAGGGCGGGGATTTACGGAACCGGCGGCCTGGTGATGGACGACGACCGCAAGGAAGTGACGCTGGACGGGCAGCTGATCCGGCTGACGCCCATCGAGTATCAGATTCTTCTGCTGCTGATGAAGAATAAAGGACGGGTGTTTTCCACCAGCCAGATCTATGAATATATCTGGAAGGAGGACGCTATCGGCGCGGAAAACACCGTGGCGGTTCACATCCGGCATATACGGGAAAAAATCGAGATCAACCCCAAAGAGCCCCGGTATTTAAAAGTGGTCTGGGGCGTGGGCTATAAAATGGAAGTCTTATAAAAGGGAGGCGGATTTTATGAAAAAATGGTTGGAATCCCCTTGGGGAAAAGCGCTGGGCGTGGTAGTGTCCTGCCTGGCCGCGGCGGGGATCGTAGTCAGTCTGTTGTGGATGCGGGCGGTTTCCGACGTGGACCCGACGGATCTGCTGCTGGACAATAAAGAACAAAGTTACCTAAAAAGCGGAACCTTTCGGAATCAGTTAAGGCAGCGAGTTATGCGCGAGCTGGACTATTACGGGGAGGCGTTAGTCCTGGGAGGCGACGGGGAGCTGAATGAAGACACGCTGGTGGACGTGCTGGAATACGACTACGGGGGAAAAATCACCGGAAAGGACGTAAACGGCCTGACCTACACCCTGGGAGAGCTGTTGGATTGGAACAAACAAAAATGGAACAAGGGCGACGGCCTGGCCAAAAATCGGATTTTGGTCTGCCAGCGCGTCGACGGCGACATCGATTATTTTTACGTGAAAGACCTGCGCAAGCGGTTTACGTCGGGAGAGCTGGCCTTTGAGTGGGACAGCGAGGAACAAAAACAGGACCCCCAAGATGTGCTGAACGCCTTGGAAAATTCGGTGATAGAAGAGTACGCCTACAGTATCGATGAAGCCTATGGGGATTACGCCTATGAGGTTTCGGCGGACATTTTTCCGGACCGAATCGTGGATGCGGACAAAAATACGCTGTACGCGAGCTTCTGGCTCTACGAGGGAACCCAGTTGGATGAGCTGTACCAGCCCCAGGGCGCAAAAAGCCTGCTGGATGTCGTAGACGAGAAAGGCGGCGGTCTGGAGGATTATTTTTGCGCGCTGGAGAGAACCATTGAAGGGATCGCCGGGCAGGCGGAATCCTTTGAAGCCTATCAGTACGAGCGCGCGCAGGACACCAATGCGCATTACCTCTACGTGGACCTGGACGGGGAGCGGGCCTATTCCAATAAAAAAGAGTGGGAAAGCTTCGACGCCTGGAGAAAGAACCTGGACAAACTTCGCCAGCTGGGCAGCTACGCGATCTTGACGAAAAGCCCCCAGGAATCCGACTTTGCCAGCAATATGGACGACAGCCGGGAGTTCTGGCAGCATTGCGTGGAAAACTCCTTGGACGGCACGGCGCTGGCAAACGGCAATTACGCCTTCGCCGTGGCCGTGGATTCCGATTTCCCCGTGGAGGACTGGCTGTACGAAGCGAGGGACGCCTTTGAGCGCAATACATTCATTCTGAAAAAAGCCATCGGCGTGTGCGTCGCGAGCGTTCTTTTCTTCCTTGCGTCTTTTGTCTGGCTGACGCTCGCCGCCGGGCGCGGCAGAAAAGACGGCCGGATCGCCCTGAACTTTTTCGACCGCTGGAAAACGGAGCCTGCGGCCATATTGGTTATTGTAGTCTGGGCCTGTCTGGCAGGATTTTTCGCGGAAACCGGAATTTTAGGCTCTTCCATGATTTCCGAATATTTAAACGGCGGTTCCATCACAGCCGTGCAGGTGCGGTTCTATACATGTGTGGCGGGGGCGCTTATGGCGGCGGCAGATCTGTTTTTCCTGTGGGGCTATTTAAGCCTGGCGCGCCGGATCAAGGCGAAAACGCTCTGGAAAAACAGTCTTCTTAGGAAGCTGCTGGGCCTCTGGAAAAACAGCCTTTGGGGCCGGGCAAAAGGAGCGTTCTTTACGCTCAAAGACATTCCCAGGAAAATCATCGCGCTGGGCGGGTTTTTGTTCATACAGATTTTCCTGACGCTGTGCCTGGGAAATTTTTCCTACGGAGGCGGGTTCTTGTTTTTCTTATTGTTTCTGACCCAGGCGGCGGGCATTGGCTGGATTGTGAAAGTGGCGGCAGAATACCAGAAAATCCAAAAAGGCGTAAAAAGGGTCGCCGGCGGGGACATCGCCTGGCAGATACCGGAACAGGGCCTGACCTTTGACCGGAAAACTTTCGTCCGGGACATCAACCGGATCGGCGCGGGCCTGGACAAAGCGGTAGACGAGAGCTTAAGAAGCGAGCGGATGAAGACGGAGCTGATCACCAATGTCTCCCACGACATCAAAACGCCGCTGACCTCCATCATCAACTATGTGGATTTATTAAAAAGGGAAGAGCTGGCTGACGAGAAGGTCCGGGGCTATCTGGACATTCTGGAAAAAAAGTCCCAGCAGTTAAAGACGCTCACCGAAGATGTGGTGGAGGCGTCCAAGGCCAGCACCGGGAATCTAAAGCTGGAATATGAGAACCTCAATCTGGTGGAGATGGTTCTGCAGGCCAACGGGGAATTTCAGGAGAAATTCGGCCAGCAGGATCTGGAGTTAATCCAGCGGCTTCCCGACAAACCGGCGGTGATCCGGGCGGACGGCCGGCGGGTGTGGCGCATCCTGGAAAACATTTACCAGAACGCATACAAATACGCCATGCCCCACACAAGGGTCTACGTGGAGCTGGAGGCCGACGCTTTGCAGGCGGTCTTCACCATGAAAAACATCTCCCAGGAGCCCTTAAACATTTCCCCCGATGAGCTGACTGAGCGGTTTATCCGGGGGGACAGCGCGAGGAACACCCAGGGCAGCGGCCTGGGGCTGTCCATCGCCAAAAGCCTAACCGAGCTTCAGGCGGGGGAATTCAAGCTGTATCTGGATGGGGATCTGTTCAAGGTCTGGAT
>CAOJVE010000197.1 GCA_948444865.1 uncultured Lachnospiraceae bacterium | reverse complement strand
GGCGCTTTTGTATCTGTTCGTGGCCCAGGTCTGGCGCTGCATTTACGGGGACGCGCCGGTGACCAAAAGGGACTGGGCGTTGCTGGCGGGCATTGCGGCGCTTACGGTTCCGCTGAAAATCGTGTATTTCCCGCTGTTTGCCCTGTGCCTGCTGATTCCCGCCGAAAAATGCCAGTCAATCAAAAGCCTGTGGGCGGGCCGAGCCTGTGTGCTGGGCGGCGGCGCGATTTCGCTGCTTGCGGTGCGGCTGTCCTCGATGATTTATTACCTGACGCGCACTGAGTTTCAGGCGGCCAAAGGCCAGTGGCAGGGGATTTCTTTTCAGGACTTGCTGGCGCATCCGGCCATGGGCGTACGGCTTTTGGCGGAAAGCCTGCGCTCGCAGGGAGATTTTTATATATCTACGCTGGCAGGCGGGAAGCTGGGCTGGCTGAACACGGAGATACCGGATTATCTTGTGTATGGCTTCTGGCTTCTGGTTCTTTTGGCGGCGGTGCGGGCGGCGGGTGAGAAACGGCGCATGAAAGCGAAGGAGCGGATGTTTGCGGCGGGCCTGTGCGCGGTGACGGCGCTGGCGACATTCGGGGTGTTTTTGCTGACCTGGACGGCCGCCGGGGCGGAATATATAGACGGCGTGCAGGGAAGGTATTTCCTGCCGGCGCTGCCCGTGCTTCTTTTAAGCCTTCAGAGCCGAAGGATTCAGCGCCAGGGCTGCCTGGACGCGCCGCTTCTGGCCGGGGCGGTTCTTTTTCACATAGGGACGCTGTGGGCGGCGTTCCAGGTGAATCTGCTGCGGTAGGCGGGGATGTTTCTTTTCTGTGAATTGCAACTGCAGTTAAATTTTGCTATAATTGGGTAAAATACCATTAGAAGCTTGTATGAAAAGGACGGTGACAGCTTATGAAGAGGTATGATTATTTGGTGGTAGGGGCCGGGCTTTTCGGCGCTGTGTTTGCCCATGAGGCGGTTAAGCGGGGAAAGACCTGTCTGGTGATTGATAAAAGGGACCATATCGGAGGAAATATTTACACCAAGGAAATAGAGGGCATTCAGGCGCACTGTTACGGGGCGCATATTTTCCACACGTCCAGCCGGCGGGTGTGGGATTATGTGAATCAGTTCGCCCAGTTTAACCATTTTGTGAACTCGCCCATAGCCGTATATAAGGATGAATTGTACAATCTGCCCTTTAATATGAACACGTTTCACCAGCTGTGGGGCGTGATTACGCCGGCGCAGGCGCAGGCGAAGATCCAGGAGCAGATTGCCCAGATGCACATCGTGGAGCCGAAGAACCTGGAAGAGCAGGCGCTGGCCCTGGTCGGCAAGGACGTTTACGAGAAATTGATTGAGGGCTATACCCGCAAGCAGTGGGGCCGGGAGTGCAGGGATCTGCCTTCCTTTATCATCCGCCGGCTGCCCCTTCGGTATACCTACGACAACAATTATTTCAAAGATCCGTACCAGGGGATTCCCAAGGGCGGCTATACCCGGATTGTGAAAAAAATGCTGGAGGGCGTGCAGGTTTGCTTAGGGGTGGACTTTTTTGCAGAGAAGGAAGCACTGCTTTCGCAGGCGGACCGGGTGGTTTACACGGGCATGATCGACGAATATTTCGATTACCGTTACGGCGCTTTGGAATACCGTTCCCTGCGCTTTGAGACGGAGACGCTTGACATGGCCAATTACCAGGGAAACGCGGTGGTCAACTATACGGATTACGAGACGCCCTACACCCGGATCATCGAGCACAAGCATTTCGAGTTCGGCGCCCAGCCAAAGACGGTGATTACCAGGGAATACCCCAGTAAGTGGGAAAAAGGGGCGGAGCCCTACTATCCGGTCAACGACAGCCGGAACACGGAAGTTTTCAACAAATACGAGAAACTGGCGCTGGACGAGCCAAATGTGCTGTTCGGCGGGCGGCTGGGCATGTACCGGTACATGGACATGGACAAAGTGATTGAGGCGGCTCTTTCCATGGCGGAAACGGAGCTGCAGTATACGGACAATCGGCGATGAGGATGGAAAAAAGAGAGACAAGGGAAGGTTTTCCCGACAATTTCTATCGGGAGACGAACCCGGACGCGCGCCGGGAAATTCTTCTGGAGGCACTGAAAAAAGAGGACACGCCCGCCAACCGCCTCCGGCAGCGGCTTTTGGATCTGCGGTATGTTAAGCCCGCCCGCGCCAAAGACGGGCCGTGGACGGACGCATACATCAAACTGTGGATGTCTTTAAAATTCGCCGCCCAGTACGCGGGCAGCTTTTTCGGCGGGCGGGGCGCCAGGCGGGACGTGCGCCGGATTCTGGAGGAGCTTGAGATCGCCCGGATTCTGGAAGAGGGGTCCGAGGCCCGGGAGCTTTTGTACCGGGAATTTTACCACGGGGCCTGCGTGTACCTGGGTCTTTGTTTCCGCGACCGGAATTATTCTTCCACGCTTATGGGGATGGTTCCGATGAAGGAGGACAGCGTGCAGGCCAAGATTGCCAGGGATATTTACGAAAGTCTGTACGTGGGCGCGCGGTTTGCCCAGGCGGAGGAAGAGCTATTTCTGTTTCGCCAGGCGGCAAAAGAGGCGTTTGAGGATCGGATGCCGGCCCAGAAGGAATACTTACAGGAATTGATCGACAAGGGATGATAGGAGAGAAAATATGGATAAAGACAAAATACCGGCTTACGAACTGGTAATGGAGGAGGACCTGGGGGACATCCGTTCCCACGGCGTTCTCCTTCGCCATAAAAAAAGCGGCGCCAGGGTGATGCTGGTGGAAAATGACGACGACAACAAGGTTTTCTGCATCGGGTTTCGCACGCCCCCCAAGGACAGCACGGGAGTGGCGCATATTCTGGAGCACAGCGTACTGTGCGGCTCCAAGAAATTTCCGCTAAAGGACCCCTTTGTGGAGCTGGCCAAGGGCTCTCTGAATACATTTTTGAATGCCATGACCTATTCGGACAAGACGGTTTACCCGGTGGCAAGCTGCAATCCGCAGGATTTCCAGAACCTGATGCATGTGTATCTGGACGCGGTGTTTTTCCCGAATATTTACAAACACGAGGAGATTTTCCGGCAGGAGGGATGGAATTATGAGCTGAAAGATGTGGACGGGGAGATTTCCTACAACGGTGTGGTCTACAACGAGATGAAGGGCGTTTTTTCCTCGGCGGACGAGCTTTTGGACCGGGAGATTTTAAACTCCCTGTTCCCGGATACGCCTTACGGGGTGGAGTCCGGCGGCGACCCGAAGGAGATTCCCAACCTGACCTATGAACAGTTTTTGGATTTCCACAGGCAGTATTACCATCCGTCCAACAGCTATATCTATCTGTACGGGGATATGGATATGGCCCAAAAGCTGGATTTTATCGACCGGGAATACCTGTCCAAGTTCGACGTCCTTGCGGTGGACTCGCAGATTCCGCTGCAAAAGCCTTTTGAGAAAGCCAGGGATCTGGAGCGGGATTACCCGATTCTGGACAACGAGGACGAGGAGGGCAATGCGTATCTGTCCTATAAC
>CAOJVE010000196.1 GCA_948444865.1 uncultured Lachnospiraceae bacterium | reverse complement strand
AGGTCCCCCTATCACCTGATTTTTCACAGAAGTGACGATCCCTTGCTCCCGCAGATCAAAACGCTCCAGCCCCTGGTAAATGGCCCCGGCACGGCTCTCCCGGTTCAGAATCGGCTCTGCCTCCTCCGGCGCGGGCATCTCCTGAAGCTTTGGGATCATGGCCTCTTGCTGCTGGACTTCCTCCTCAGTCATGGGCCTTCCCAAAATATAACTAAGATCATCCTCCCGTTTATCATCAGCGGCATAAACGGATAAGACGCCGCCTGCCATCATCAAACACAAAATCAACAAGGCGGCCAGAAGCATTCCGTTTCTCTTCCTCATACAAACCTCCCGTTTTTCTAATTTTGAATATATCCGATATTTGTATATACTATAGCACAAAACAAAACCCGAACACAAGTGTTTTACGTTTTTTTTACAAAATATTTAATTTTTCTTTATTTTTCCATTCTTGAATTGACATCCTTCGTGTGTTATAATTCCAAGAAAATATTTTTTGGAGGAACGCGTATGTTATTTGTCGAATATCCCAAATGCACCACTTGCAAAAAAGCAAAAAAATGGCTGACCGACCACGGCGTGGAATGTGAAAGCCGCCATATAAAGGAGGACAACCCCACCGTCGAAGAATTAAAAGAATGGCATCAAAAAAGCGGCCTGCCCTTAAAGAGATTTTTCAATACCAGCGGCGCGCTTTACCGGGAAATGGGGCTTAAAGATAAGCTGGCCGACATGTCCGAAGACGAACAGTATTCCCTCTTGGCCACCAATGGGATGCTGGTAAAGCGTCCGGTTCTGGTGGGGGCGGATTTTGCGCTGACCGGTTTTAAGGAAGCGGAATGGAAAGAGAAATTATCCATCGAAGAATAAAGCTTTAAAACCACCCTGTCACTTTGAAAAAGCGCGAGGGTGGTTTCAAATCTCAATCTTCTGTTAATTTCTCATAAATGGGAAACTTATCAAATGTGGCGAAATAATCCTTCGGCGTCTCCGCCCTGCGGATCAGCTGCCAGGAGCCGTCTTCTTTCAAAAGAATCTCTGCGGAACGCAGCTTTCCATTGTAGTTATACCCCATGGAAAATCCGTGGGCCCCTGTATCGTGGATGAACAGGTAATCCCCGATCTCTATTTTCGGCATCTTCCGGTCGATGGCGAATTTGTCGTTGTTTTCGCACAGGGAGCCTGTTATGTCATAGGTTTTCACGCAGGGTTCCTCTTCCTTTCCCAACACCGTGATGTGATGGTAGGCGCCGTACATAGCCGGGCGCATGAGATTCACCGCGCAGGCGTCGCATCCGATATACTCTTTGTGGATATGCTTCTCATGGATGGCCTGGGTCACCAGCCCGCCGTAGGGCCCCATCATATAACGGCCCAGCTCCGCATAGATGGCCACGTCCCCCATGCCGGCGGGCGTTAAAACTTCCTCGTAAACCTGGCGCACGCCTTCGCCGATAGCCATGATGTCATTAGGCTCCTGATCCGGGTAGTACGGTATGCCGATGCCGCCGGAAAGATTAATGAAGGCAATGTGACAGCCCGTCTCCCGCTGCAGCTTCACCGCCATCTCAAAGAGAATCTTCGCCAGCATGGGATAATATTCGTTGGTCACGGTGTTGCTGGCCAAAAACGCATGAATGCCGAACTCCTGGGCTCCCTTTCCTTTTAAAATGCGAAAGGCCTCGAATAACTGCTCCGTGGTCATGCCGTATTTGGAGTCTCCCGGATTGTCCATGATGTCGTTGCTGATCTTAAACAGCCCGCCCGGATTGTAGCGGCAGCTGATGGTCTTTGGTATGGCGCCGATGGTTTTCTCCAGGAAATCGATGTGGGTGATGTCATCCAGGTTGATAATGGCCTGTTCCCGATGGGCGTAGGCGTATTCCTCCGCGGGCGTCACGTTGGAGGAAAACATAATGTCCCCCGGGCCGCAGCCCACCGCCTTGGCCAGCATCAGCTCCGTCAGGGACGAGCAGTCACAGCCGCAGCCGTATTCCTGAAGGATCTGAATCAAATAGGGGTTGGGCGTCGCTTTTACCGCAAAGTATTCCCTGAATCCCGGATTCCAGGCAAATGCCTTGCGCAAAGCCTCCACATTTTGCCGGATTCCTTTTTCATCGTAAATATGAAAAGGCGTGGGGTATTCTTTTACAATTTCCCGGATTTTCTCCAGGGATACAAAAGGTTTTTTCTGCATAAGTCATCTCCTCTTTCGTTTTCAATCTTTAACCTCTATAATCTGCAGCATATTGGTGGTCGCGCCCTCCCGAGTAGACGCATTGGTCACCGGGTCCCCGGCGGTAACCACCAGCACATCCCCCACCTTGGCAAGCCCCATGTCCGTCACCGTCCTGGCGGCGTCCTTGATGATATGCTCCGTGGCGCTGCGCTCCTTGCCCTTTAAGGACGTAATGCCCCAGTAAAGCTGTAATTTATACCGCACTGCGTCGCTGGGCGTCACCGCATAAATGGGAACCTTCGGCCGGAAGCTGGAAATCAGCCGCGCCGTCTTTCCGCCCATGGTCGGCGTCACAATGGCGTCCGCCCGCAGGTTTTTTACGCAGAGAACGGCCGCGTAACCCACCGCGCTGGACACGGATTCCTGCTGGTCCATCCGGCGGTGGTCGATGAATTTATCGTTTCTCATGTGCTTCTCTGAGTTTTCAGCGATTTCCACCATCATCTTTAAGGACTCCACCGGATATTTTCCGGCGGCCGTCTCCCCGGACAACATGATCACGTCGGTGCCGTCGTAAATGGCGTTGGCCACGTCGGTGGCTTCCGCACGGGTGGGACGGGGATTGCGCATCATGGAGTCCAGCATCTGGGTAGCCGTGATGACCGGCACATAGCGCTCGTTGCATTTGCGGATAATCATTTTCTGACGGTGAGGAACCTTATAGGCGGGCACTTCCACGCCCATATCGCCCCGGGCCACCATCACCCCGTCGGACTCCTCAATGATTTCATCAATATTGTCAATGCCCTCCGCATTTTCAATCTTGGCTATAATGTCGATCCCCTGGCCGCCGTGGCTGTCCAGAAACTCCCGGATTTCCCGGATCACCTCGCCGTTTCGCACAAAAGAAGCGGCGATATAGTCAAATCCCTGGGCGATCCCGAAGAGGATGTCCTCCCGGTCCTTATCCGTAATGCCTGGCAGACCCACTTTCACATTGGGCACATTCACGCCCTTTCTCTCGCCCAGCTCGCCGCCGTTTAATACTTTACAGTCAATCTCGGTTTCGGTCACGGCAGTCACTTCCAGTTCCAAAAGGCCATCATCGATTAAGATTCTCGCGCCGGGCGCCACGTCCCCGGGAAGCCCCGGATAGGTGATATACGCCCTCTCGGAATCCCCGATCGTCTCCTGGGTGGTCAGCGTAAAGGTCTGCCCTTCCGCAAGCGTCACCTTTTTGCCGTCCTTTAACATACCCGTGCGAATCTCCGGCCCCTTGGTGTCCAGAAGCAGCGCCACCGGAACGCCTGTCTTTTCGCGCGCTTCTTTTACAAGGTCAGCCTGTTTTTTTTGCTC
>CAOJVE010000195.1 GCA_948444865.1 uncultured Lachnospiraceae bacterium | reverse complement strand
ATCTGGAGGAAATTGGGGATGGGGCATTCAATCGTTGTGGTCTGGAAAGCGTCAGCCTTCCCAAAAGTGTAGTCCGCATTGGAACAATTGGATTTTATAGCTGCGCGGAGTTACAGAAAGTTTCCATCCCTTCAGATGCCAGCTTAAAAGAGATCGGGGCGTCTGCGTTTAAGCTTTGCGGTAAGCTAAAAGATATAGTTCTTCCAGAAAGTCTGGAAAGCGTAGGGAGCGATGCGTTTGTTGTCACTGGACTGGAATCGATGTTCATCCCAGGGAAAGTGAGCACGATATCAAATTATATGTTTTCTGAATGCCAGAATCTGAAAAGCGTGGTCATCCGGGAAGGCGCGATGTCGATCAATGGAGGAGCGTTTCTCAGCTGCGGCAGCCTTTTGTATGTGGTGATTCCTTCCAGCGTAATTTTGATAGAGGATAATGCATTTCCAAAGTCAGATAAGCTGGTTCTGTTCGGGGTGAAAGGCACAAGGGCAGAGGAATATGCCGCCGAAAAGGAAATACCATTCCAGGAATACAGCCAGACGCAGGAACAGGCGCTCATCGCCTGCGCCGATGATTTTACGGCCCTTACCGTTCCCGAAGAAACGGACAAGAATCTGGCGCTTCCGGCAACGGGCGCAAAGGGCAGCGCCATTCAGTGGGAAAGCGATAACAGCCAGGCGCTCTCCATCGAAGGCGCGCAGGCCGTGGCACACAGAGGAAAAGAGGATGCGCGGGCGAATCTGACCGCTACAGTGACCAACAGCGGGATCAAATTTACCAAATCATTCCCAGTGAGGGTGAAAAACGACTGGGCAGGATGGGCTGTGAAAGAGGATGCCGAAGCGCTATCCCTGCCAGGGACAGCCACGGAAAAGCTGGATCTGCCGGGTTATGGAACCGTGAATTATTGCGGCATCCGCTGGACAAGCAGCCATCCGAAGGTGATTTCCGAATATGGTGAAGTGACAAGAGGCGCACAGGACGTGACGGTGACGCTGACTGCGGAGATTACCGTCGATTATGCCAAGACCACGAAAACCTTTAAAGTGACCGTGCCAAAAGATCCGTCCGTCGCCGATGCCGACGCGGCGGCCAAAGCGAAAGCCAAAGCCGAGGCGGCAAAAGCGTTAAAGGCCGTACAGGCCCCGGCGGCGAAAACCCTGTACACCGGAAGCGTCAGCCATACGGCGACGATTGCGCTTACATACCCGAAGGACTTTACGGCCAAATTAAAAGCCGCGGGCTTAAGCCGTAAGTCTGTTACCTACAGATCCGACAAACCGGCTGTGGCATCCGTGACTCCCCAGGGGAAAGTCACCGGATTAAAAGCCGGAAAGGCGACGATCACAACCACCGTCACCTTAAGCGACGGCCAGAAGAAGACGCTGAAGACAGCCGTAACGGTGAAAAAACCGTACCTGAAAATTTCCGGCAAGACTTCCGTAAAGAGAGGCAAGACGCTTACGCTGAAAGCGCATCGCTACGGCATCGCGAAGAGCGCTGCATGCACTTGGTCCGTGGACAAGGCCAAGCTTGCCACAATTTCCAAAAAAACCGGAAAACTGGGAGCAAAGAAAGCCGGGACCGTGACCGTGACGGTGAAGGCCGGAACTGTGAAAGCAAGCTATAAAGTAAAAATCAAGAAATAATTTTAAAAAGAGGACGCAGGCATTCATGGAAAAAAGACCGGCGTCCTTTTTCATCTTATGGGAAGGCCTTAGAAGGTTTTGTTCGGTAAAAAAAGGAACACGAAGACGGGTGAAAACAGGAACACGAAAGAGAGAAAGGGCGTATGAAATGCTATGAATGTAAAAGGGAGGCGCCGGACGACGCCCAGTTTTGTCCGGCGTGCGGCTCGCCTCAGCGGTTCACCCGCGAGCTGATCGACCGGGCCATCGACAGCGATCAGGAGGCGATCACGCAGCTCTACAACATGACCAAAGACAACGTGTATTACACCATAAAGACCATGATCTCCGATGAGGACATGGCGCAGGATCTGACGCAGGACGCGTTTTTAAAGGCCATGGGGCATTTAGGGCAGTTAAACGAGCCGGCGGCGTTTCGCGGGTGGATCAAGACGATCGCCCGGAACATGACGATTGACGCGCTGCGGAGAAAGAAGGTCATTTTTTTCACTCAGATGGTTTCGTCGGATTCGGACGAGGCCATTGAGTTCGAGGACGACCGGCAGGAGAATCTTCCAGAAGTCGTCATAGACCGGCAGGAGACGGCGCGGCTGCTGGGGGAAATCTTAGGGTCGCTGTCGGCGGAGCAGCGGGTGGTCACGGAGATGTTTTATTACGAGGGCTTTTCCGTGAAGGAAATCGCCCGGGAGCTGGGGGTCAGCGAGAACACAGTCAAAAGCAGGCTGAAATACGCCAGAGGCAAAATAGAGGCCGGCGTGCTGGAGCTGGAAAAGAAAGGCACGAAGCTCTACAGCCTTGCGCCAATTCCGTTCTTGCTGCTGCTGCTTAGAAGCCAGGACGCTTACGCGGCGGAGCTTCCCGACGCGGACATTTTGCAGGCGATTCGGTCCGAAGGCGCCGCTGCGGGCGCAAAGGACGGCCTTTTCGAGCAGGCTGCGGATTCCGGCGCAGGCGCGCAAAAAGCCGTGAAGGCGGCAAAGGCCGGCGCGGGGGCCCTCTCCAAAGGGATTGTAACAAAAATCCTGGCGGGCGTTGTGGCTGCGGCGCTTATAGGCGGCGCGGTCGCTGGGATTCTTGCCCGAGGCGGAGAAGAAGAGCCGCCCGAGGCGCAGGAAGAGCCGGAGGCGCAGGCGGCCGTTACCGCAAGGGATTTTGAAGGGTATTACACAAGCCCCGACACAGACATAGGGCTGACCGTCACGCCTCTGGACGACGAAAGCGCGACGGTGGTTTTGGAGGACGTTTCCCCCGCGGGGGCGGAGCCTTTTTACAAAGAAGGAACCGCCGTTCTGGACGGGGAGACGCTGACGATGGATCTGGAAACGGGAGGGGGCCGGGCGGTCCTTGCTTTATCGGGCAACCGGGTGATAGTGAGAGCCCCCATGCGCTACCAGACGGATGTGGACCGGGACATCAGCGGCGCGTATGCGCCCGGAGAGAGGCCGGATGAGGAAGAAGAGGAAAGCCAGGAGCCAGAGGAAACGCAGGAGCCGGAAACTGCAGACATGCAGGATTACATAGGCACATTTATGAATGGCAATGGCGAAGCGGGAAGGCTTACAGTTTCCGAAAACGATCCCCAGTCCGTGCATATGCGCCTGGAAGCTTTCAGGAATCTGGGGGATCAGGAGCTTTCCACCATATTTGACAGTGTTGGCCATCCTTTTGAAAATGGAATTTATGTGGAAGTATCGGGGCAGCGGATTGAATTTACAAAAGGAGATCGGGAGGAATTATATATTTTGGATGTGCCGGAAACGCTGCAACAGGAATGGAACATCACCAGACTTAATTATGAGAACCCGTATGTGCGGGTTGACGAAGTTCCAGAAGCGACGCCGGAACAGACAGCGGAAATTGAGCGGTTCCTGGGAACGTACACAAAAGATTACGGAAGCTATTCCATTGCGTTGATCTTATC
>CAOJVE010000194.1 GCA_948444865.1 uncultured Lachnospiraceae bacterium | reverse complement strand
CATGGAAAACGTGGGAATCATTATGACCTACGAACCTGCCCTGGAGGTTTTGAAAAAACACGGCGTGAAGGTGGACGGCAAGAAAGCGTTCTTCCCCCGCGCGCTGGTGGAGGAGTCCATTAAGAACGCGCCCGCTTCCTATACGATTTACGCAAGGGACCCGAAAAAGAACGTGGAAATCAGCACAGAGCGGACCGCCTACGCGGGTCCGTACGGCTCGCCGTTCGTAACCGACCTGGACAGCGGCCGCCGGGACGGAACCATGGACGACTTCATTAAGATCGTGAAAATCTGTGACCGCCTGGAAAACATTGACATCCAGAGCCATATTTCCTGCGAGCCCACAGACGTTGCGGAAAAGAAGCGTCCGATCGCGATGGTTTACAATACGCTGAAATACAGCGACAAGCCTTTAATGGGAAGCATCTACGGCTACGAGAACGCCAAACAGTGCATTGAGATGGCGGCGATTCCGTTCGGCGGCTTAAGCGTCATCAAGGAAAAACCGGTGATGGCCTCCATTCCCTGCACCTTGACGCCTTTAAGTTACGATGATAACCAGCTGGGCGCCATTATGGCCTATGCGGAGTTCGGACAGCCGCAGCTGATCAACTCTCTTTCCATGGCGGGCATGACCACGCCGGCCACGCTGGCGGGTCTGGTTTCTCTTCAGAACGCGGAGGTTCTGGCAGGAATCGTGCTGGCGCAGTGCGTGAATCCGGGAACGCCGGTGGTTTACTCCGCTTCGGGCTCCAACGTGGACATGAGCAGCGGCGCTCTGACCATCGGCACGCCGGAAGACGCGGTGGTTTCCCTGTTAAATGGTCAGCTGGCGAAATTCTACCAGATTCCCTGCCGGATCAGCGGCGCCTTGTCCGACTCCAAGATGATGGATTCCCAGGCTGCATACGAGTCCGCCATAACGCTTATGATGGCGCAGATGGCCGGAGGAAACTTCATCCTGCACAGCGCGGGCATCATCGAGACATACAACTGCATGTCCTTTGAGAAATTGATCATCGATAACGAAATCATCGGCTACTGCAAGCGCATCAACCAGGGCGTGGAGATCAACGAGGAGACGCTTGCCTACGACGTAATCAAAGAAGTGGGTCCCGGCGGCGTATTCCTGACCCACGACCACACGGTGGAGAACTTCAGAGAAGAGTTCTATTTCCCGACCTTAAGCAACAAGAAATCCTACGAGCAGTGGGTGGAAGACGGATCTCTGCCCATTGAAAAAGTAGCCAACGCAAAATGGAAAGCGATCCTGGAATCTTACGGCGAGCCTACCCTGCCTGCCGATATAGACGCGGATCTGAAAAAATACATGGAGAGCTTGTAAAAAATTACACGACTGGTATAAAAATAATATAGAAAATCCGAGCCAAGGAAGGGTTTGCAGTGAGCAAATCCTTTTTTGGCGTGACTTTGCGTCCTATTTTATAAAAAACACTTGATTTTGCCGCCAAAGGGGGACTATAATTTGATTGCCAAATATACATATATAATTAAGGAACGAAAGACTGTGAGTAAAAAAAATGAACTAATTGTGACGACGTATGAGATGTTGAAAATGGATAACCCGGAAAACCTGACCATACGCGCCATCGCGACGGCCTGCAACTGTACCAGCACCGTCATTTATAAGCATTTTGACGACCTGGATCACCTGATCCGGTTTGCGTCTGTGCGCTTTTTGGAAAATTATATTATCGACATTCAAAGGATTACCAATGAAAACTATGACGCGCTGGATATGCTGGTCACGATGTGGGAAGTGTTCGCCAAATACGCGTTTCAGAACGTGGAAGTGTTTGAAGGGCTTTTCTGGGGGAAATATAAGGAGCACCTGGGGGACACGATCTTTGAATACTACCAGCTGTTTCCCGATGGATGGAAAAACCTGGACGGTTTGTTCACCACGGTTTTTTTTAACAACGATCTGCGGGAGCGCAATCACATCATGGTGCACCGGGCGGCGGTGACCGGCTATTTTTCCCTGGATGAGTCCCGGCTTTTAAGCGATATGGAGTGCAGCCTGTTCCATGGGCTTTTGATGGAATACCAGGACCAATACAGGCTTCCCGGGAAAGCGCAGGAAGGCGCGGATTATTTTATGAAGGCGCTGCACTCACTGCACGAGCATTATAAAATAAAATAGGAGCGTGCCCGAAAACACGCTCCAGAAGTCTTACATGGAAATCCATCCGAACACATTTGCAATGGAGCTGATTAAAATAATCACAATGCAAATGGGCGCCAGGTATTTCATAAAGAGATTATACATTTTTTTGCGCTTAAAAGCCGAGGACTGCTCCACTTCCTGCGCCATATTTTCCAGTCCCACCACGCGGGTGATCAAAAGGCAGGTGGACAGCGCGGCCAGGGGCATCATAAGAGAATTTGTCAAAAAGTCGAAGAAGTCCAAAATCGACATTCCCAGCAAAGAGACAAAATCAAGCGCGCCGAATCCCAAAGCGGAGAGCAGGCCGAACAGCACAATGACGGCCCCCATCAGCAGCGTGGACTTGCGGCGGCTTAGGCCAAGCTGATCCTCGAAGGTGGAAACGCCGGATTCCGACAGGGAGATGGCGCTGGTCAGCGCGGCCAGAAGCACCAGAAGGAAAAACAGAATGCCCGCGCCGCCGCCGAAGTTCATGCTGGCGAACACCTTCGGTATGGTGATGAACATCAGGGACGGCCCGGCTTTCAGCGTGTCCGGATCGCCGCCGGAAAAGGCGAACACCGCCGGGATGATCATCAGCCCGGCCAGCATGGCGATCCCCGTGTCGAAAACCTCCACCTGCGCCGTGGACTTCTCAATATCCACATCTTTTTTCAGATAAGATCCATATGTGTATAAAATCCCCATGGCGATGGACAGGGAATAGAACATCTGTCCCATGGCGGTGACCACGGTCATCCAGGAGAAGTTTTGGAAATTGGGGATCAGGAAATATTTCACCCCTTCCAGCGCGCCTGGTCTGGTCACGGAATAGCCCGCCACAAAAATCGCCAAGACCACCAGTGCCGGCATCATCACCTTGGAAACCCGCTCCACGCCGTGTTTTACGCCGCCGAAAAGGATGGCCACTACAATCAGGCTGAAAATCATGAACCAGACGCCGGCCTGGACGCCGTCCGCGATAAAATGGGAAAAATAATCGTCCTCGGCCAGAGCCTTCGCGCTTCCGCGCAGGTATTCAAACAGATACTTGGTCACCCATCCCCCGATGACGCTATAGTAGGGCACGATCAGCATGGGAATCACGGCATTGATCCAGCCGCCCAGTTTGAACAGCGGGTCCTTGCCGAACGCCTGAAAAGCGCCCACCGGGCTTCTTTTGGTCATGCGTCCTAGGGCCGTCTCGGACACGATCAGCGCATAGCCGAAAGTCAGCATCAGGATCAAGTATACCAAAAGGAAAATGCCGCCTCCGTACTTGGCCGCCAGATAGGGAAACCGCCAGATATTCCCCAGGCCCACAGCCGAACCGGCCACCGCCAGCACATACCCAAGTTTTCCTGAAAAGGAGCTGCGGGGTTTGCCGCCGGCCGGGGAATTTTCCGCTTCTTTCATTTTCTTGTGTACCT
>CAOJVE010000193.1 GCA_948444865.1 uncultured Lachnospiraceae bacterium | reverse complement strand
TCCTTTCATATTTCTATCCTAATTTGTAGTATACATGGATAAACCGCCCACTGCAAGAGTTTTTCACATCCGCGCTTCGTTGACAAGCCGCCGCTTCCGTGATAAATTATTAAAAAATAAATGCCGTCTGCGCAAACAAACTTAAAAGGAGGCGCCCGCCATGAACCCAACTTCCAAAATCCTGTTCACCGACCTGGACAACACGCTGCTGAACCGGAAAAAACAGATCACGCGCCCAAACATCCAGGCCATCCGCCAAGCTATCTGCCAGGGGCGCCGAATCGTCCTTTGCACCGGCCGCCCTCTTTTAGGAACCCTTCCCCTGATTGAAAAGCTTTCCCTGACGCAGCCCGGATGCTACGCCATCGCCTATAACGGGGGCGTCATATACGACTGTTTTGAAAAACGGATCATTTTCCAGAAAACGCTCCCCCTCCCCTATGTAAAATACATATTTGATAAGGCCCGGCAATATGATTTATTCTGCCAGACATATTCTCAGAACCATTTGCTGGCCCCCGGCCCCTCCCCGGCCCTGGACGCCTATCTTTCCAGAAATAAAATGCCTTTTCGGATTCTTCCGTCTCTGCCGGATTCCCTAAAGGAAGAGCCTTCCAAAGTTCTGGTCATCGGGCTTGGCGCCCCGGAAAAATTAAGCGCCTATCGGGCCTCCCTGGAAGAATGGGCCGCGGATAAAGTCTCTGTCTTCTATTCCAATCCTTCCTATCTGGAGCATGTGCCCCTGGGCGTATCCAAAGGAGCCGCCATAAAATGGCTCTGCCACCGCCTGGACATCCCCCTATCGCGCACCGTCGCCATCGGAGACGCGCAAAACGACATTCCCATGCTGCAGACGGCCCAGATCGGCATCGCCATGGCAAACGCCGCACCTGAATGCAAAGCCGCCGCCGACTGCGTGACCGAAAACGACTGCGACCACAGCGGCGTGGCCGAAGCCATCCGTAAATTCCTATAAGGATTCGAGCGTCAAAAGTCCATTTTCAGTGACGCAAAGATTCGGAAAATTAGCCAGCAAGGGAAATGAGACCTTTTGATGGGCTAATCCTATCAGATAAAAAAGCTCTGGAGAAACAACCTGCATCCGTCAGATTGTCGCACTCCAGAGCTTATATGTAACCGTCGCCTTCGGCAACTGTTCTTAGTCTTCTTCGCGAATTTCCAAAACTTCCATTGGACATGCCTTTACGCAAATGCCGCAGGCAATACATTTTCCAGCCACTTCTTTGTCTTCCGCTTTCACAGCCAAGCCGAACGGACAGGCTTCCACGCATTTTCCGCATCCTGTACATTTCTTCTTATCCACGGTGTAAACGCCTTTTTTGTTCTGAGTGATCGCGCCAGCTTCACAGGCTTCCGCACATTTTCCACACTGAGGACATGCCACCGGCTTGGGCTCGCCGTCTTTCTTTGCGCCAATTTTCAGATAAGCTACCGTTGTGTCATCCCTTTTATAATAAGCGGACGCGCAAGCTACCTGGCACTGAAGACAAGCCATACATTGATCTTTTTTTGCTACAACTAATTTTTTCATTACTATCCTCCCTGGATTTTTTATCTTTTTGATATTTTTTATTATAAAGGATTCTTTTCCATTCTTCAATAAAAATATGACAAAAAATTTTATTGGATTCTTTTCTGGCAAAATAACCGGTCCGCTGCCCGGCGATAAGCCTCGCGCCAAAAGGCCCGAAGCGGCTTTACGCGCCGAACGCGGCCGTCTTAAAACGCCCGTCTTTTCAGGCTTTCGGCAGTTTAAAAGAACTTTTTAAGGACACGATCCGGTTAAACACCGGCGCGCCTTCCCTGGAATCTTTCGCGTCCACGCAGTAATACCCGTTTCTCACGAACTGGAAACTCTCGTAAGGCTTGGCCTGGGCAAGCGCCGGCTCCAGATACGCCTGCTTTACGGTCAGGGAATTGGGGTTTAAGTTCAGTGTGCCATCCTCGTTGTACACGCCCTTTTCCTCATCGATGATATTCTCGTACAGACGAACCTCCGCCTGCACAGCCTCCTGCGCCGACACCCAGTGGATGGTCCCCTTGACTTTCCGTCCGGTAAAGCCGCTCCCGCACTTCGTCTCCGGGTCATAGGTGCAGTGCACTTCCGTCACCTGCCCCTTTTCATCCTTCTGGAAGCTTACGCACTTGACAAAATATGCCTGCATCAGACGCACTTCGTTGCCTGGGAACAGACGGAAATATTTCTTAGGCGGATTCTCCATGAAATCCTCCCGCTCGATATAAAGCTCCCGGCTAAAGAGAATCTTACGGCTGCCCAGCTCCTCATTTTCCAGGTTATTGGCCGCCTCCAGCTCTTCGGTCTGCCCTTCCGGATAGTTGTCGATAATCAGCTTGATGGGGTCCAGAACCGCCATCATGCGGCTTCTCTTTAATTTCAGGTCTTCCCGAACGCAGTATTCCAGCATGGCGTAGTCCGCGGAACTCTGCGCTTTGGAGACGCCGCACAGATCCACGAACCTCTGGATGGACTCCGGTGTGAAGCCTCTGCGGCGCAAAGCGGCAATAGAAACCAGCCTGGGGTCATCCCAGCCGTCCACAATGCCGTCCTCCACCAGCTTCTTAATGTATCTTTTTCCCGTAACGACATTCGTCAAATAAAGCTTAGCGAACTCGATCTGTCTGGGCGGCTGCTCGAATCCCACTTCCCGGACAACCCAGTCGTACAGCGGCCGATGGTCCTCAAACTCCAGGGTGCAGATGGAATGGGTCACGCCCTCGAAAGCGTCCTCCAGCGGGTGCGCGAAATCATACATGGGATAGATGCACCATGCGTCCCCCGTGTTGTGGTGATGCATATGGGCCACCCGGTAGATGACCGGATCACGCATGTTCATGTTGGAAGAGGCCATGTCGATTTTCGCCCGCAGAACCTTAGCGCCGTCCGCCACTTTTCCTTCCCGCATTTCCTTAAATAACTGTAAATTCTCCTCTACGCTCCTGTCCCGGTACGGGCTTTCCCGGCCAGGCTCCGTCAAAGCGCCCCTGTATTCCCGGATCTGGTCCGCCGTCAGATCGCATACGTAGGCTTTTCCCTTTTTGATCAGCGACACAGCGGCTTGGTACATTTTTTCAAAATAATCCGAGGCGAAATAAAGCCGGTCTTCCCAGTCCGCTCCCAGCCACCGGATGTCTTCCTTGATGGAATCTACAAATTCCGCCTTTTCTTTTGTGGGATTGGTATCGTCAAAGCGCATGTTGAACTTTCCGCCGTACTTTTTGGCGATTCCGTAATTTAACAAAATCGACTTGGCATGGCCGATGTGCAGATAGCCGTTGGGCTCCGGCGGAAAGCGGGTGCACACATGGTCGTACACGCCTTCGTCCAGATCCTTATCAATCATCTGCTCAATAAAATTTTTTGATATGGTTTCCTGTTCCATGGATCACTCTCTCCTCCTCATCTGTCAGTTGCGCTCAGCTTTCATCCCCCTGCATTCGAAATGAATAGTAATGGGTTTTCGGCGAGGCGTAAGTCTTCTGGCCTTTGCGCAGATTGGCCTTCACATAGACATAATATTTCCGGTCCCGGCGCAAACCCGGGATGTACGCCTCCGCCTGGGGAACCGTCGTGACCT
>CAOJVE010000192.1 GCA_948444865.1 uncultured Lachnospiraceae bacterium | reverse complement strand
AAGGCCTATAATCCGGAAATTTGAAAGGAGAAACACAATGGGAATCAAATCTTATAAACCATATACCCCTTCCAGAAGACATATGACCGGTTCTGATTTCTCTGAGATCACAAAGACAAAGCCTGAGAAATCATTGACCGTGTCTCTGAAGAAGCATGCAGGGCGCAACAACCAGGGGAAGATTACCTGCAGACACCGCGGAGGCGGAAGCAGGAGAAAATACAGACTGATCGATTTTAAGAGAAGAAAAGACGATATTCCGGCAACCGTAAAGAGCATTGAGTACGATCCGAACAGATCCGCAAACATCGCGCTTGTCAGCTACGCAGACGGAGCAAAAGCGTATATCATTGCGGCGGAAGGCATGAAAGTGGGACAGAAAGTCATGAACGGCGAGCACGCGGAAGTTCGCGTGGGAAACTGCCTGCCGATGTCCTCCATTCCGGTAGGTACACTGATTCATAACGTGGAGCTGTATCCGGGCAGAGGCGGCCAGCTGGTTCGTTCGGCTGGAAACAGCGCGCAGCTGATGGCGAAAGAAGGAAAATACGCCACGCTTCGTCTTCCATCTGGTGAAATGCGCATGGTTCCGATCAACTGCCGCGCAACCATCGGCGTAGTTGGGAACGGCGATCACAATCTGATCAACATCGGTAAAGCCGGACGCAAACGCCATATGGGATTCCGTCCAACCGTTCGTGGATCCGCCATGAACCCCAACGACCATCCACACGGCGGTGGTGAAGGCAAGACCGGAATCGGCCGTCCAGGACCGTGCACGCCATGGGGCAAACCGGCGCTTGGCCTGAAGACAAGGAAGAAGAACAAGCAGTCCAACAAGTACATCGTCCGCAGAAGAGATGGCAAGGCATTAGCGAAATAAAGGAGGTTAGAGCATGGCTCGTTCACTGAAAAAAGGACCGTTTGCAGATAAGAGTTTGTTAAAAAAGGTAGACGCTTTAAACGCTGCTAACGAGAAGACAGTTATAAAAACATGGTCACGCCGTTCTACGATTTTCCCTTCATTTGTAGGGCATACATTTGCAGTGCATGACGGAAGAAAGCATGTGCCTGTATATGTGACGGAAGACATGGTAGGACATAAATTGGGAGAGTTTGTTGCCACCAGGACATACCGGGGACATGGCAAAGATGAGAAAAAATCAGGAGTGCGCCGGTAATCGTAAACCGGCGCGAGAAGCGAAAGGAGGATTCTTAATCCATGGCAAAAGGACATAGATCCCAAATTAAAAGAGCAAGAAATGAGAACAATAGAGAGACAAGGCCGCATGCAAAATTATCCTATGCGCGGGTATCCGTGACAAAAGCTTGTTTTGTGCTGGACGCCATTCGCGGAAAAGATGTGCAGACAGCGCTCGGCATCCTGACATACAGCCCCAGATATGCATCCAGTTTGGTGAAGAAGCTGCTGGAGTCTGCGATTGCGAATGCAGAGAACAATCATGGGATGAGCGCGGAAAATCTGGTTGTCGCCAAATGTTTTGCGAACAAAGGACCGACCATGAAGCGCATCAAACCCAGAGCACAGGGCAGGGCGTATCGGATTGAGAAGAGGACGAGTCATATTACCATCATATTGGATGAGAAATAAGGAGGGAAAAGATGGGACAGAAAGTTAATCCACATGGCCTTCGCGTGGGAATCATCAAAGACTGGGATTCCAAATGGTATGCGGAAAATGATTTTGCAGATTATCTGATAGAGGATTACAACATCCGTAAATTCTTAAAAAAGAAATTATATACAGCGGGCATTTCAAAAATAGAGATTGAGAGAGCTTCCGACCGCGTGAAGATCATCATTTACACGGCGAAGCCCGGAATCGTAATCGGTAAAGGCGGTTCAGAGATTGAGAAAGTGAAAGTGGAACTGCAAAAATACACCGACAAGAAACTGATTGTGGACATCAAAGAAGTGAAGCGTCCAGACAGAGACGCGCAGCTGGTAGCTGAGAACATCGCGCTTCAGTTGGAAAACCGTATTTCTTTCCGTCGCGCCATGAAATCCACAATGAGCAGGACCATGAAAGCCGGCGCCAAAGGGATTAAGACTTCTGTATCCGGACGCTTGGGAGGCGCGGATATGGCCCGTACAGAATTTTACAGCGAGGGAAACATTCCTCTGCAGACACTTCGCGCAGACATTGATTACGGATTTGCGGAAGCCGACACCACCTATGGAAAAGTTGGCGTAAAAGCCTGGATTTATAATGGCGAAGTTCTTCCAACAAAAGCAGAAAAGGAAGGGAGCGATAAATAATTATGTTAATGCCGAAAAGAGTAAAACATCGTAAGCAGTTCCGTGGCTCCATCAGAGGAAAAGCGATGAGAGGCAACAAAATTAATTATGGCGAGTATGGATTGGTTGCCACAGAGCCATGTTGGATCAAATCAAATCAGATAGAGGCGGCCCGTATTGCCATGACCAGATATATTAAGAGGGGCGGCCAGGTATGGATTAAAATTTTCCCGGATAAACCAGTGACAGCCAAGCCGGCGGAAACACGTATGGGTTCCGGTAAAGGCGCCGTGGAATATTGGGTAGCAGTGGTAAAACCGGGACGGGTGATGTTCGAAATCGCAGGCGTTTCGGAGGAAATTGCACGTGAGGCATTGCGTCTGGCAATGCATAAGCTTCCATGTAAATGTAAAATTGTCTCTCGCGCAGACTTAGAAGGCGGTGATAACAGTGAAAATTAATAAATTTTTAGAGGAATTGAGAGCGAAATCAGACGCGGAATTAAAAGAAGAATTAGTAGCTGCCAAGAAAGAGCTTTTTAATTTAAGGTTCCAGAATGCAACCAACCAATTGGACAATACCAGCCGGATCAAAGAGGTTCGCAGGAATATTGCCAGGATTCAGACAGTGATCGCTCAGAATGCAGCCGCTGCGAAATAACAATGGAGGTATTAGTCGTGGAAAGAAATCTTAGAAAAACCCGCGTGGGCAAAGTAACCAGCAATAAGATGGACAAGACCATTGTTGTTGCGATTGAAGATCATGTAAAACATCCTCTTTATAAAAAGATCGTAAAGAGAACATATAAATTAAAAGCGCATGACGAGAAGAACGAGTGCAGCATCGGCGATACCGTGAAAGTCATGGAAACAAGGCCACTCTCCAAGGAAAAAAGGTGGAGACTTGTGGAAATCGTTGAGAAAGTAAAATAATATAAGGAGGAAGATCCGCATGATTCAACAGGAAAGCAGACTGAAGGTCGCTGACAATACAGGCGCAAAAGAAATTTTATGTATCCGCGTGTTAGGCGGTTCCACAAGAAGATATGGAAGAATTGGCGATATCATCGTTGCCACTGTTAAAGATGCAACGCCAGGCGGCGTTGTTAAAAAAGGTGACGTCGTAAGAGCCGTGATCGTGCGCACAGTGAACAAAACCCGCCGTGCAGACGGTTCCTATATTCGGTTTGACGAAAACGCCGCCGTAATCATCAAAGACGATATGACCCCCAGGGGAACCCGTATTTTTGGACCGGTAGCTCGTGAATTGCGTGAGAAACATTTCATGAAGATCGTTTCTCTCGCTCCGGAAGTATTTTAGGAGGGTGCATAGACTTATGTTAAAAATTAAAAAAGGCGATA
>CAOJVE010000191.1 GCA_948444865.1 uncultured Lachnospiraceae bacterium | reverse complement strand
TGAATCCCCGGGAAGGGTTCTCCGACATATAGACCGTATAATTGATCGCCCCCAGCACATCCGGCCAATACGCCCCGACCACGCAGTGGCTGGCCCATTTGAATTTTACCCGGGGCTGCTGGGCAATATACGTATAGGACGCAGGCCCGTAAATATTTTTCTTTCCTATGGAAAAATAACCCCGGATGCGCACCCGATAAAACTCGCCGGCGTCAAGCCCCGTCATCGTCATGCTGGCCTTCCCCTCCGTTTTGCAGCGTTTCACCAGGCCTCCCGCTAAATCCGTCACGTAAAATTCATAGCCTTTGGCGCTCTCTTCTCCATTCCAGTAAAGCTTCATGGACTTGGACGTGGCATAGCTTTTCTGGCTGCGCAGAGAGATTTTCCCGGGCAGCGTGCGGCAGTCCGTCAGAGAGACAGCCGTCCCTTTTCTTTTGCTTTGATCATAGGGCACGAGCTGAATGCGGTAAATCCGCCCGGCCTTGGGCAGCTTCAGCGAAGCCGCGCAGTTCTCCCCGGAAGCCTTCACGTCTTTTAGATAATGATAGGCTCTTTCCGACGCAAGTTTATAATAGATCTTATAATAAGCCGCTTTCTCCTGCCTCTTCCACGATAAATCCACCGTAGCGCCCGACGCGCCCGTCTGGCGGACCGATGACGCCGACACAGGCGCCGCCAGAAATAACAGGCACACCAAAAAAGCCGCCCCCGCCAGCAGGCATCTGAATTTTTTCATAGACATCCTCCTTTTTCTAACCTATTGTAACACATTCTGCCCAAAAATGCCATATCTGTAAAAACTGCCTATTGAACTGGCCCCCCGCAATCATGTATACTCTTATGGACTGACATTATTGATGAAACGAGGCGCAATCCATGATCAAAAACGATTACACCCCCTACAGCGACGAGGCGCTGATCCAAAAGCTGCGGGACGGCGAAAAAGAAGTCCTGGACCATCTGCTGGAAAAATACAAAGGCATCGTCCGCAAAAAAGCGCGCGCCATGTATCTGATTGGCGGCGAAACCGACGACTTAATCCAGGAAGGCATGCTGGGGCTTTTCAAAGCCATCCAGGATTATCGCCCGGATAAAGACACTTATTTCAGCACTTTTGCAAATCTATGCATTGAACGGCAGATGTACAACGCCATCCAGGGCTCCAACCGGCAGAAACACCAGCCACTGAACTCCTATGTGTCTTTAAGCGAGGAGATGGCCGACGAGAGCATTTTCGACAACCTGCTGATCAGCAACCCGGAATCCATCATCATAGACCAGGAAACGGCCCTGGATATGGAGCGGCGCATCCACCAATGTTTAAGCCCCTTTGAAAACCATGTGCTGGACAGCTACATGCGGGGCCGCAACTACTTACAGATCGCGGAGGAATTTGAAAAAAGCCCCAAATCCATCGACAACGCCCTCCAGCGCATCCGCAAAAAAGTCCGCCACATTATTACTGAAACGTTTCCCGACTAGCGTGTTTCAAAATTCATTCGCGCCGCCTGCAAGCCCCACGCGCCTGCGGCCTATTCCTCCAACGCCTGGTCGTAATATTCCTTTGTCCTGGAATCAAAGGCCACCAGAATCACCTCACGGACAATCGACGCCCGTTCCCCGAAATCCCTCACCGCCTTCACCGCGATTCGGGAAGCCTTTTTTAGCGGAAAACGGTATACGCCCGTGCTGATGGACGGAAAAGCCACCGTCTCACATTCATGGTCTTTGGCCAGCTCCAGGCAATTCCGATAGCAGGCGGCCAAAAGCTCTTCCTCCCCGGCGGCCCCTCCCCGCCAGATGGGTCCCGGCGTGTGGATCACATATTTAGCCGGCAAGTCGTATCCCCAGGTAATTACGGCCTGACCGGTCTCGCAGCCATGAAACTCGCGGCACGCCTCCAAAAGCTTAGGGCCCGCCGCCCGGTGAATCGCGCCGTCCACGCCGCCCCCGCCCAGCAGCGAAGTATTCGCCGCATTCACGATCGCGTCGCATTTTATCTTCGTTATGTCCCCCAAAACAGTTCTGATTTCCATATGAAACCTCCTCTCAAACGTCAACTATCCCCGAATCTTTGCACAGATAAAATTTACCGCGCCATTGTAATTGGTCCATTTTTTCAGCAGCTCAATCAGGATGGAAATTCCCAGGGATATTGTAAACAGCACAACCACAATCAGTCCAAAATACTTGAAACTGTAAGTAAATTCCTCAAAGAAAACATACCGGATAAAGGAATGCACCAAAAAAACATTCATGGAATGCTTTCCGCAAAAGAAGAGGAACTTCTGCACTCCGGGCATCCGCACCAGATATTTACGGCTATAACAGATAAAAATAAGCGGCGCAAGCCCCGTATGATACTCCCAGACCACGTTTCTGGGAAACCGCACCCATAAGACGACGCTGCCGACCAATACTGCATGATACAGGAGAAATTGCATCCAAAAATCCAGCCATTTATTCCGGGAAAGCTTAAAAGCGCATAATTTCCCAAAGACATCATACTGGGCAAAAAGCATGCCAAGCAACACCGGGAAAACAAACGTAATGGCCGTGATTCCCCCTGGATACACATTTCCCGACACGCTCCTCGGCAAGAAAGCGACGACCATAAAAAGCGTCGTATATCCCAGCTTTTGCGTCCATTTTACGAACAGCGGATATAACGCGATGAAGACAATCGCCGCGCTCATATACCACCAAGTGCTTACCAGCGTGGGACATTCCAAAAGATTCGCCAGCCCCAGAAAATCGATTAAGGCATAGACAACGCCCCGGAGCTTCCCCTGCCCAAAGTAAATCTGCGCCGGATACCCCGCATAAATCTGCGTAACCGCGAAAACCAATACATAGATAAACCAGAATCCGCTTAATGTCTTAACCAGCCGTTCATAAATCCACCGTTCCGTGGAACCGGCGTCCACACACCGATTCCGTGCCGATAAATAAAGGCCGTATCCTGTAATAAACGCAAAAATAGATACGCAAATCTTCAAATAATCGCTTACATTTACCACCAAATCCATATCAAACGGCCAGAAATCGACAATATATTTCTCAAACCGATCCTTGCTCCTGTAGCAATGGTGGAACATCATAATCAAAATCGCGATCCCCTTCATGCACATAGAATCCTTTTTTGAAAAAGACTCTGACATTTTTCCACCCCCTCTGTGAATACTTCCAGTTTAAACGATACTCCACAAGAAAGCAATAGGCAAATTCCCCATGCCGCCGCGCAGCCTCCTGGATTTTAAAATTATTTATCACTGTCCTATGGTAAATGACGACGATTTTATGTATAATAAAAGAGTGCGCACCGTTTACGGAAAGCATTCATCATTAAACAAACCGAAAAGCAATAAGGGGAATCTGCCATGTGTGAAAAACGCAAAATGCTGATTGTCGACGATCTCGATCTCGACAGAGACATTTTAAAGGAATTATTTGAAAATGAATTTGACATACTGGAGGCTGTGAATGGACAAAAAGGCATTGATCTGATCAAACAATATGGAAGTCAGATCAGCATCGTCCTCCTGGATATTCATATGCCTGTAATGTCTGGAATCCAGGTATTGAAATACCGCAATACAGACCCATCGTTCGCCGGCATCCCAGTAATCGTT
>CAOJVE010000190.1 GCA_948444865.1 uncultured Lachnospiraceae bacterium | reverse complement strand
TCCAGCGCATAATCTCAATTATTTTACTCCAATTTATCACCAAAACCATTGTCATTCTATAAATATATATGATATGATAATAATAATCGCCACACATTTGGAAGACCAGAAAACACAAGGAAATACCCTGGTTTCCTCCAGAATTTTGTGTGGGCATTTATAATGTCTAAAAAGTAAAAGAAAAGGAGAAAAGCGAAAATGACAAAAAAGCAAACGGGCACCGTTTTAAACCGGAAAATAAAACGAAGCCTCGATGGAAGAATATTGAAGAATACAACCCTCAATATCCTGGTATTGGTAGTCATATGCTGCGTAATCATGGCTCTTTCCATGCAGTCACTGGCAAATAGCATTCTGTTGGATAGCTTGCAGCCCATGGTTCGGCAGTCAGCAAAAAATATGGAAGCCAATATCCACATGCTGGCCGACCGGATGATGACCATCGCCAGCGATCCCCGGATGAGCTCGGTTGTCACTGACCATTCTCCCACAACAACGCCCGATGCGGACGCTACCACAAAAAACCGGGAAGCTGTCCTGAAGGAAGCCGCCGAAATCTACGAGCTGCACACCATTGCCCTGTACGACAAAGATGGACGGCTAATCCAAGGAATTGACGACGCCCCGGAAACTCTGGACAGCGAATACTTCTCGCTCCTTAAAGAAACCGACAATCTGACCACCCATTCCACCACCATCTTTCAAGACGGTCTTGGCATTACCATGGGCATGCCGGTAAAAGAAGGCGAAGAAACTTCCCTGTATGTGGTTGGCGTTTATAAATACGACGCTCTCAACGATGTTATCAGCAGCATCAATCTTGGCAAAAACGGCATGGCCTATATGGTGAACCGGGAAGGAATCGTCACCGGCCACCCGGATCATTCACTGGTCCTAAAAGAAAGCACGCTGGCTCAGATCAGCGATGACCATGAGGAAGCCATCCGCCAGATGACCACCGGAGAGACCGGCTCCACGGAATTTCCCATTGACGGAAAAAAGATGCTCGTAGCCTTCTCCCCCATCCGGGGCACACAATGGTCCCTAGTCATCCAAGTTCCAAAGTCAGACTACAACAATCTGATCAACGGGGCAATGCTGGTGGACATATTGGCCACTATAGCCGTGTTGATAATATCCATCCTGCTGGTGCTGCGCCTGGCTCGATCCATTTCCCGCCCGGTTAAAGGGGTCACAAACCGGATGGTAGCCCTTTCTGACGGAGATTTGCATACAGAAGTTGTTCCCGTCCATTCTGGAGACGAACTGGAAGTCATGTCCAAAACGCTCAACACCACACTGGAAAGCGTCAACCAGTACATATCGGACATCCAGCAAGTGCTAACTCAGATTGCAAACGGTAATCTGGGCGTGGAGCCACAGATGGTCTACAAAGGCGATTTCACGCGAATCCAGGGCAGTTTAAGCGACATTATCCAGTCCATGAATAAAACCATATCGGATTTCCGATCCGCCGCCATACGGCTGGCCGGCATGGCCGAGGAACTGAGCGGACAGTCCGGGCAACTGCACCAGGCTTCACTGGAACAAAACCAGTCTGCCGAAGCGCTGGTGCAGGAAGTGACCCATGTAAAAGAACAGCTTGCCAACGTTACCGAAAGCAGCGGCCAGACCCGGCGCAAAACAGAAGAAATCATCCAGCGCATCCATACGGCCAACACACAGATGAACGCCCTTTCCGGCGCTATGGACGACATCAGCTCCAACGCCCATGAAATCACCAAAATCGCCAAGGCCATCGAGGATATCGCTTTTCAGACCAACATCCTGGCGCTGAACGCATCCGTGGAGGCTGCGCGGGCTGGCAACGCGGGAAGCGGATTTGCCGTGGTGGCCAACGAAGTGCAGGATCTGGCTGTGAAAAGCACGCAGGCCGCCCAGAGCGCCACAGACATGATTACGAATACACAGACCATCATTCAAACAGGTGTGGAACTAAACGCCAATACGGCCAATTCCCTTAAGCAAATTTCAGACGTTTCCACCCAGATTAGCGAAATCTCAGACCAGTTAGTGACCGCAGTGCATGGCCAGGAAAACGCCTTGTCCGTCATGGAAGAACGGATTGGAACCATTTCCGCCATCGCCGACAGGAATCTACAAAACGCGCAGGGAACGGAACAATCCAGCGAACTGCTGGCAAAAGAAGCTGAGAAACTTCAAGCCAAAGTAAATCATTTTGTTTTAAAGGAGGAATCCAATCCATGAAACGAACGATTAGCATAATAACGATCCTACTGCTGGCTGCGTTTTTGACTGGCTGTGGCAAGACAGCAAACCTCCAGGATGGCTACTATACCGCTCAGGCTTCCGAATTTGATTTTGGATGGAAGGAATATATCACCATAATGGTCAAAGGCGGCAGCATTGTCTCTGTGGAATACAACGCGGAAAACGCCAGCGGCTTTATCAAGAGCTGGGACAATCCTTATATGCAGAATATGCTGCACAGCGCTGGCACCTACCCCAATGAATATACCCGTTATTACGCCGGACAGCTCCTAGATAACCAGGGAGAAAAAGAAATTGACGTTTTAACCGGGGCATCCTCTTCGCACAGCTCGTTTCAGAAATTAGCCGCGGCTGTGCTGGAACAGGCAAAAAAAGGTGATTCTAATGTCGTATATGTAGACGTTAGCCATTAGAGTATACAGGATAGCAAAAAATATTTTTTAATATGGAGTGTATGGTTTATGGAAACAAAAACATCAAAAAGCGGAAAAAGAAAACGCATTGGACGCAAAGTGGGAAATCTGGTTGCTGTGATACTGGGCGTAAGCATTACCATTGTGGTAGCGCTGTGTCTCCTGATGTTCTACCGCCTCACCATGTCCATGATGCAAAACGTATGCGTAAGCGGAACAAATGTACTAGCCTACGAACTGGAAAATTACAGCGGACCGGATGATAAAACAGCTCTTCTGGACGCCCTCAAGAAACAAATGGAATGCGAATTTACCATCTTCCACGGAAATGAGAGAGCATATACCACAATTCAGCAAAACGGTCAGCGAGCCGTAGGCACCCAGCTTTCCGACGACCTATCCAAAATTGTTCTGGAACAAGGACACGATTACGTGGGACGCGCCACCATTTTAGGCGAAGAACATTTATGCTCTTATGTCCCCACCAAAGATGCCGACGGAAAAATCGACGGGTTAATATTTGCCGGAATTTCTATGACAGACGCCGCCAAACATATCAACCGCACCATAGTCTTATCCTGTTTGATCGGCGTAGCTCTTATTATTGCCGGCATCCTAATCGTTGGCGCTTACATAAAGAAGGCAGTCTCCCTGCCCTTGTACCGCCTGACTATACTGGCGCAGACGTTGGAACAGGGAAATCTGGGTCTTGGCATGAACCAGATGATTCAGGCCGACATCCATTCCAATGATGAAATCGGCGCCCTGGCGCAGTGCTTTGACAACACCACCAGCCGACTGCGCAATTACATCGGCGAAATATCCAATATGCTGGAGTCCATCGCAGAAGGCGACCTGACAACCCGGATCACGCAGGAGTACGTGGGGGATTTTGCCGCCATCCGCACTTCCCTAAACGACATCCTGCTGAAACTTAACAAAACCATAAGCCAGATTGTTTCCAGTTCGGAACACGTCTCTGGCGGAGCCGCCCAAATGTCTCTTGCCGCACAAGGGCTCAGTCAAGGAGCCGTGG
>CAOJVE010000189.1 GCA_948444865.1 uncultured Lachnospiraceae bacterium | reverse complement strand
GGCGCACATTGCGCTGCCCCTTTTAGCTTTGATTCTTAAAATCAGGCTTTTCCGTCGCTGCCCAGAACGTCTGTAATCTTGTGGGCCACCAGTTTTTTCACGTTGGCGCGTCCGACTTTCAGGTAATCTCTCGGGTCGAAAACGGCTGGGTTTTCGGTCAGCACCTGACGGATGCCGGCGGTCATGGCCAGACGAAGGTCTGAGTCGATGTTGATCTTGCAGACTGCAGAGCGGGCGGCCTGACGGAGCATGTCCTCCGGGATGCCGATGGCGTCTGCCAGATTTCCGCCGTTTTCCTGGATAATCTTCACGTATTCCTGGGATACGGAAGAAGCGCCGTGCAAAACGATGGGGAAGTTCGGAAGGCGTTTGGAGATTTCGTCCAGGATGTCAAAGCGAAGCTGCGGTTTCTGGCCCGGTTTGAACTTATAGGCGCCATGGCTGGTTCCGATGGCGATGGCCAGAGAGTCCACGCCGGTCCTGTCCACGAATTCTTCCACCTGATCCGGCTGGGTGAACTGCGCGTCCGCGTCCGCCACTTTCACGTCGTCTTCCACGCCTGCCAGCTGTCCCAGTTCCGCTTCCACAACCACGCCTTTGGAATGGGCGTATTCCACGACTTCTTTGGAAATCTCTATGTTTTTGTTAAAGTCATAGTGGGAGGCGTCGATCATTACGGAGGTGAATCCGCCGTCGATGCAGGCCTTGCAGGTCTCGAAGTCCGGGCCGTGGTCCAGGTGCAGGGCGATGGGGATGTCGTTCTCGATCAGCGCGGCTTCTACCAGCTTCACCAGATAGGTGTGATTGGCGTAAGCGCGGGCGCCCTTGGAAACCTGCAGGATCAGCGGAGAGTTCAGCTCCCCTGCGGCTTCGGTGATTCCCTGTACGATCTCCATGTTGTTTACGTTGAAGGCGCCGATGGCGTAGCCGCCTTCGTAGGCTTTCTTAAACATATCGGTAGTTGTTACTAATGGCATAATCTTAGATTCCTTTCTATTAAAAACTTGTCAATAGGTTACAGGATTATTTTTACATACATATTATACCATATTTTTGTGGCAATATGAAATATAAATTTCTAAAAAGGATGTATTACTCCGGCGGCATTTAGCTGCCGGGGCAATAAAGGATGGCCGCAGGAAATAACCTGTCTGACCGTTGACAAGAAAAGATTTTCGTGCTATAGTTAACACAATTTACGAAATGGGTAGAGGTTGCGTTTTTCATGAGTAGTCTTGTCGGATGCTTCAGGAGCAGGGGACGGCAGAGGAAGGGGGAAAGCGCCGAAAAGGCATGATGCCCTGATGTTATGTCTTTGGGCATATGGTGAAGAATCATATGACTGTCATTCTGGAGATGGGTGTTTTCAGGATGGAGAGCTATCTGGGGAATATTTACTGGATCTGTATTCTTTAGAGGCGAACTTTTTTTGTTTGCCTCTTTTTTATCTTAAATTTATTGTGTCAGAGAAGGAGGAGAATAAAATGGCCATATTTACAGGGGCAGGCGTGGCGATTGTCACACCTATGTTTTCAAACGGAGAGGTAAACTATGCGAAGCTGGAGGAGCTTCTGGAGTTCCAGATCAAGAACGGCACAGACGCCATCATCATCTGCGGCACCACGGGAGAGTCTTCCACGCTGACCCATGAGGAGCATCTGGAAGTTGTGCGCTTTGCCATCGAGAAAGTGAATAAAAGGATTCCGGTGGTGGCGGGGACAGGTTCCAACTGCACGGAGACGGCCGTGTATCTGTCCCAGGAAGCGGAGAAATACGGCGCGGACGGTCTGCTTTTGGTATCGCCCTACTACAACAAAGCGACCCAGAAAGGCCTGATTGCTCATTATACGAAGATCGCGTCTTCCGTTTCCATACCGATTATTCTCTACAACGTGCCCAGCCGGACCGGGTGCACCATCCTTCCGGAGACGGCGGTGGCCCTGGCGAAAAACGTGGAAAACATCGTAGCTATCAAGGAGGCCAGCGGAAATATTTCCCAGGCGGCGAAGCTGATGGCTCTGGCGGACGGCTGCATCGATCTGTATTCCGGAAACGACGACCAGGTGGTTCCGCTTCTTTCCCTGGGCGGCAAAGGCGTGATTTCCGTATTGTCCAACGTGGCGCCGCGCCAGACCCACGACATGGTGCAGAAGTTTTTGGACGGGGACATTGCGGGCAGCCGGAAGATCCAGCTGGACGCTTTGCCGCTGGTGGATGCGCTGTTTAGCGAAGTGAACCCGATTCCGGTGAAAGCGGCGTTAAACCTGATGGGAATGGAAGTGGGATCTTTGCGCCCGCCGCTTACGGATATGGAGCCGGCCAATCAGGAGAAGCTGGCCAAAGCCATGCGTGATTTTGGCATTCTGAAATAACCGGCGGCAGGGATTTTGCGTATTACAGGAGAGAAAAATGACCAGAATAATAATGTACGGCTGTAACGGCCACATGGGGCAGGTTATCAGCGATTTGATAAAAGACGACCCGGAAGCCGAAATCGTGGCGGGCATAGACATGGCGGACAACCGGGACAACGACTATCCGGTGTTTACGGACATAAAGGCGTGCAATGTGAAAGCGGACGCGATCATCGATTTCTCGTCGCCCCAGGCGCTGGACGGCCTGCTGGAATACTGCGTGAAAGAGCAGACGCCGGCGGTTTTATGCGCCACGGGCTTAAGCGAGGAGCAGCTTTTTAAGATTGAGGAAGCCAGCAAGAAAGTCGCCCTGTTAAAGTCCGCCAATATGTCTCTGGGCGTCAACATGCTTTTGCGTCTGGTGCAGGACGCGGCAAAGGTTCTGGCCAAGGCCGGGTTTGACATGGAGATCGTAGAAAAGCACCATCGCCTGAAAAAAGACGCGCCCAGCGGGACGGCTCTCGCGCTGGCGGACAGTTTAAACGAAGCCATGGACCAATCGTATCACTATGTGTACGACCGCAGCCAGAGGCGGGAAGCGCGGGACGACAAAGAAATCGGCCTGTCCGCGGTCCGCGGCGGAACCATCGTGGGAGAGCACGACGTGATCTTCGCCGGGCCGGACGAGGCAGTCACGTTCAGCCACACGGCCTATTCCAAGGCGGTGTTCGGAAAAGGAGCCATAGAAGCCGCCAAGTTCCTGGCTGGAAAACCGGCGGGCTACTACCGGATGAGTGATGTGATTTCCGCATAGATAAATTCCCGCCTGTGTGGTTGGATGCTCTAGGAGCATCCAACCTGACTTCCTCATTCGCAAAACCCGCGCTTACGCGCTTTTTGCGGCCACTTACGCGTCTGCGTTTTGCTCATTTGGAAGTGGGCTGCGAATCCAACAGCCCGCCTGCATTGCAATAAATTGCATACAGGCGGACCATTGGATTGCAGCCGCACAGGTGGAAAAATTTTCATGTATAAAATTCTCTTTTGGGAAGATATTATACTTAGAATGATTTCAAAAGGAAAAGGAGAATGAGACATGAAAATGAAAAAACTGATGTTATGCGGAATTGCGACACTGGTATTGTGCATGGCGACGGCCTGCGGCTCCAACAATGACAAGGCGGATGACGGAAATGGCACACAGACGGAGCAGGACGCTACAGACGGCGCAGACGAGACAGACACAGGTCTTGACGCGGACGACGCCGGAGACGACAACGATGTCACAGACGACGATGCCAACGGTTCCGATTCAAACACAAATAAGGATACAAACAACAATAAGGCCAAACAGAACGACGGCGACAATGTGGTGGATGACATAGGCGAAGGAGTGGAAGATCTGGGCGACGAT
>CAOJVE010000188.1 GCA_948444865.1 uncultured Lachnospiraceae bacterium | reverse complement strand
TTCTTCTGCACCTTCCGAAGCGTTTTCGCGGCGTAATAACCGGCCGTCTGGGCATTTTCCCTGATAATGGAATCCACATAGTCTTTATCTTTTTCCAGGCGGGCGAATTCTTCCTGGAGGGGCTTTAACACGGCTACGACGGATTCTCCCACCGCCATCTTAAATTCCCCGTATCCCCTGCCGTCGAACTCCCGCACGACGTCTTCGGGCGTTTTCCCCGTGCAGGCGCTGTAAATGTCGATCAGGTTTTTCACGCCGGGCTGCTCGTCCCGGTAGAGGATCGCGCCCTCGGAGTCGGTAACCGCTTTCTTGCATTTGCGCATAATCGTGTCCGCGTCGTCCATCAGGTAAATGCTTCCGTTGGGGTTCTCGTCGGATTTGGACATTTTCTTTGAAGGATCCTGCAGGCTCATGATCTTCGCCCCCACCTTGCCGATATAGGCCTCCGGGATGGTAAACACGTCCCCGTAAATATTGTTGAAGCGCTCCGCGATGTCCCGGGTCAGCTCCAGATGCTGCATCTGATCCACGCCCACCGGCACCACGTCCGCCTGGTACAAAAGGATGTCCGCCGCCATCAAGACCGGATAGGTGAAAAGCCCGGCGTTGATGTTGTCCCCGTGTTTGGCGGACTTGTCTTTAAACTGGGTCATGCGGTTCAATTCACCCATGTACGTGAAACAGTTCAGAATCCAGCTCAGCTCGGCGTGGCCGGACACATGGGACTGGTAATACAGACAGTTTGCCTTCGGGTCCAGTCCCGCCGCAATATACAAGGTGAGCAGCGCCCGCGCCCTTTTGCGCAGAACGGCCGGGTCCTGGCGGATGGTGATGGAGTGCATATCCACCACGCTGTAAAAACATTCATATTCGTCGCTTAAAGTCACCCAGTTCTTCAGGGCGCCTAAATAATTTCCCAAAGTCAGGTTCCCGGTGGCCTGCATGCCGCTGAACAATACTTTTTTTCCATCAATCATTGGGCTATTCTCCTAACGTTTATCTATCATTCTTATTGGTACACTATAGCATATTTTCCCAGGGTATTCAAGAATCTGGCCGTACAGTTTTTCTTTTGGCCGCCTTTTAATCCGCAGATTTCTGTGCTAAAATATAGATATGGCAAATATGTTTTCAAAAAGGAGGATGATGTAAATGAAGCCGATCAAACCTTTCAAACGCACGCTTTTGCAGACCGCCGCCATCGCGGTTCCCTTCTGGCTTAGCGGCTCGTTTGGGTTCAGGGAGGCCTGTGCGCTGATGGCTATAGGCTTTGCCCTTAATTTTTTATTGTCTTATGCAATTTATTATGCGGAAAGGAATTCATGATTATGATAAAGAAAACAGGATTCGTGATTGCGATGGCAGCCGCCTTAAGCCTTACGGCGTGCGGCTCCCAACAGGCTGAAAACGCCCAGCTAAAACAACAGGTGGAACAACTAAAGCAGCAGGTGGCCGATTTGCAGACCCAGTCGACCGATAACGCGGCGCAGCCAGACGAAAGCGGCGCGGCGGATTCTTCGGGAAACGCTTCGGCAAAAGGCGCGCAGGCAGGTGACGCAGCCACAGACCAGGCGCAGAATACGCCCACAAACGACGCGTCCGCCCCCAATGCGACGGAGCAAAATGCGCCGGACCAAAGCGCATCCGCCAACTATGCCTACCACGAGGATCACGCCCATTACGACATGGGTTCCCTGGACGCTTCCTCTCTGGCCACGCTTATACAGGATCTGGCCCAGCGGGTTAAAGAAGCCGTGCCGTCCGATTCCGTTCAGGATCAGCAGATGCAGTTTTATGAATTCAAAGGCGAAATCGACCTGGCGGAAAAAGACCTGGAGATCCTGGAAGACGACCTGGAAGCGCAGTACAAAGCCGGAACTTTAAGCCGCACAGACTACCAGACCCGGGATCAGGAGCTGGACGCGCTGGAAAATCAGCTGGACGCTTGCGAAGACCAGCTGGAATTTATTTTCCATATGGAAGACTAGCGGCTGATACAGGATGCCTGTTTCCAGACACACCCTGGAAACGGGCATCCGCCCATAAAGCGCCGCGTGTTTATTCATAGCGCACAATCTCTTTTTTCAGGCGTTTGATGATCCTCTTTTCCAGCCTGGATATGTACGACTGGGAAATCCCCAGCAGATCCGCCACCTCTTTTTGTGTCTTTTCCTTCATGTCCGGCGCATACAGGCCGAAACGCAGTTTGATGATGGTTTGTTCCCGGTCGTTTAATTTGGAAATGGCTTTTCCCAGAAGGGTCTTTTCCACCTCCTGCTCGATATCCCGGTAGATCACATCCTCGTCGGTTCCCAGTATATCCGACAGTAAGAGTTCGTTGCCGTCCCAGTCCACGTTCAGCGGCTCGTCGATGGAGACTTCCATCTTCGTCTTATTGTTCCGGCGCAGATACATGAGAATCTCGTTTTCGATGCAGCGGGAAGCGTAGGTGGCCAGCTTGATTTTCTTAATGGGATTAAAAGTATTGATGGCCTTGATCAGACCGATGGTCCCAATGGAAATCAAATCCTCCACCCCCACGCCGGTGTTGTCGAACTTCTTGGCGATGTAAACCACCAGGCGCAGGTTGTGTTCGATCAGCGTCGACTTTGCCTCTTTCTCCTGCTCGGTGCCCAGCTCGCGGATAAAGGCCGCCTCCTTTTCCGGCTCCAGAGGCGCGGGGAGCACGTCGGCGCCTCCGATATAATAGACCTCCCTCGGCTTATGAAACACCACATTGGAAAACCGGGAAATCACCGGCATTGAATAGTTGTTGGCTGCTGCTTTTACACTCATGTTCACTCCTCCTGTTCAGAATTCACTGTTAAAATGACCCACTACGCAATCTGCCCATTCAATAGGATCTGGTATTTTCCCCCGGCATGAAAAGGCGTGGAAGAAACGGCGATTACCGGATGGTACACATAGATAATCTGTTCCCCCCGATAGATGCACATCTCTTCCAATGTGATTGCCGGAAGCGCCCCCGCGTGCTCTCCCACACTGCGAAAGAAAATAAAATGGGGATGCAGACTTTCCCACAACGGGTCATCGTACTCCCCCACAGCTTCTTCCATATTCTTTAGTCCGTTAAGCGCAGCGTCCGGCAGCAGCTCTGCCAAAACCCGCTCTTCCACAATAGATACCGGTTTATTGGTAAGGGGGTCCGTCAGAAGATTCCCCGTGTCGTAAAAACCCGTCACGGTTAACGTCTTTTCCTGGGTTTTTAACAGCACCTGACAGACAGTCTCCCCTTTTTGATTCCATTTTCTGTATCCCTTGACGCATATGGCTAAAAACGCGTAACTGACCCCTGTGAAAATCAGAAACGTTTTCAGCGCCACGCCGCCGCCTGCAGACAGGACATCCCAAAAGCCGCCGCATAAAAAGGCCAGGATATACAGAGTCACCGCAGCCATTGCCAGCATACTTTTTGATTTTACTTTGCATCCGGTTTTCGCCATCAGCGCCGCTGTAAGCGCGTGCAGCAAAAAAGCCGGACATGGATTATCTGTGGGTATGATTAAGATAAGACAGGATGAAAGAGAGCCGATCAAAGCGCCCAGTAAGCTTCTGCGCCAGGAGGCGCGGACTCCAAGGAGCGTCCCCGTCAGGCGCAGTAAAACGAAGTCCATCAAGAGATTGGTTGCAAAAACCAAGTCTATGTAAATTTCTTTATACAAAAAAAGCCCTCCATAACCTGTGTTACCTTACCTTTTGTAAGATTGGTTTGTGTAACACATTATAGGTTATGGGGACAAAAAATTTTGTCAAATA
>CAOJVE010000187.1 GCA_948444865.1 uncultured Lachnospiraceae bacterium | reverse complement strand
AAATGAAAATTCCTTTTAATTTTGTTTGCCAAACAAGATTTTTATGGTATGATAAGTATTATGGCTAAAATACAAAAGTGACAGGTGGATTTTGCATGGAAACAAAGATTATGGAATGCGTGGATCGCCGCCGCCAGGAGCTGATTGATTTCGCAAAGGATATTTACCGCCACCCGGAGGCGGGGTTTTGTGAGTTTCGCACGGCATCCAGGGTGAGAGATTTCCTGGAGGGGCTGGGGCTTAAGGTCGAGACGGAGCTTGCCCGCACCGGGGTGAGCGCAAGTTTGCCGGGCGGCGACGGCCCCCATTTGACGGTGATTGGGGAGCTGGACGGCATCCTGTGTCCCAGGCATCCCATGGCGGATAAGGAGACGGGGATCGCCCATGCCTGCGGCCATCATGTGCAGCTGGCGGTGATGCTGGGCGCGGCGGCTGCGCTGACGGACCCGGCGGTGCGGAAATGTCTGGGCGGATCGGTTTCTTTTCTGGCCACGCCGGCGGAGGAATACGTGGACGCCGAGAAGAGGCGATGGCTGGAGAAAGAGGGCGTTGGATTTGCCGGGACGGGAAAGGGCGAGCTGATTCGCCTGGGCGCGTTTGACCGGACGGACATTGCGCTGACCACCCATGTGCACATGGTTCCGGTGAAGGAGGATTTTTATCTGGGAAATCCGGCCTGCAATGGTTTTTCCTCGGAGATGATTACCGTGGAGGGGAAAGCGGCCCACGCCGCCGTGGCGCCCTGGGATGGGGTGAACGCTTTAAGCATCGCCAACAGCGCCTACAATATGATCGGCCTGATGCGGGAGACGTTTCGGGAGGAAGACCATGTGCGGCTGCACACGCTGGTGCGGGAAGGCGGCCAGGCGTTAAACTGCGTGCCGGACCGGATTGTGGTGGAGAGCAAGGTCCGCGCGGCAAGCCTGGATGCCATTGAGGCCACCCGGGAAAAAGTGACCCGGGCTTTTGAGGGCGCGGCCTATGCCTTCGGGGGAAAGATTTGCCGGGAGCGGCTGCAGGGGTACCTGCCTGTGCGTTACCGTCCGGCGGACAAGGCTTTGCAAAAAGCAGCGCAGTGTTTAAAAGGTTATACCTGTCGGGAAGCAGTCCCGGGGGATTTCAACAACGCTTGCACCGACGTGGGGGATTTGACCCATCTGATGCCGGTGGTGAATTTTACATACGCGGGTTTTTGCGGCGGTCTGCACGGGGAAGATTTCGCCATCACGGACTGGGACAAGGCGGCGATTGCGCCGGCCAAGCTGATGGCCCTGACGGTTTATTATCTGCTGAAGGATCAGGCGGCACAGGCCAGGTGGATTATGGCGGATTTTACGCCGGCGTTTACGCGGGACGCGTATGTGGATTTTGTCCGAAAAATAATCGGGGAGAGATAGAAAGAGAGGCAGTATGCCTATGTTTACAACGGCAATTAATCATGGGCTTGTGGTCGATACACGCCAGAAGAAATGCAGGAGGCTGCACATAGGGCTGCAGGGTTCCAAGATCGCGGTGGTGTCGGAAACGCCTTTGCAGGGGGAGCGGACCATCGACGCGTCCGGCTACTATGTTTCCCCTGGTTTTATTGATGTGCATGGACATATTGACGGGGCGCCTTATCCGGCGGAACTGGCCGTCTGCCAGGGAGTCACGACCACGGTGGGCGGAAACTGCGGGTACAGCCCCGAGAATCTGGGGGGTTTTTTTGACGAGCAGGAAAAGCGGGGCTTTCCCATTCACCAGGCCATGCTGGTGGGCCATGGGAATCCGCTGCGCCACGCCGTGGGGGTGGATGACCCGTATGCGAGAGCCAATCGGCGGCAGATGGATCAGATGGCGGCCCTGGCCGAAGAAGCGCTGCTGCAGGGGGCTTGCGGCATATCCTTCGGGCTTGACTATGTGCCCGGGTGCGACATCGAGGAGGTGACGACGCTGGCGAAAGTGGCGGCGAAGCACAACCGGATCTGCCCGGTGCACACCCGGCTTTTGACGGAAGGGGATCTGTATTCCCTGTTTGAGATTATCAAGGTGGCGGAGGAGACCGGGGCGCACATGCTGATCTCCCATTTCGTGTACCAGTACTGCGAAGGGCTGACCAAGGACGCGCTGCGCATGGTGGACAAAGCCCGTGGGCGGGGGCTTCCCATTCACATCGACAGCGGCATGTACACCAACTGGGCCACTTATTTTGACACGGCCACCTTTTCCTACGAAAATATCTGCCACAACCACTGGAAATGGGAACAGATGGTGGTGGCCACCGGTCCCTATACGGGGCAGGTAATGGACGAGGCGCTTTTCTTTCATATGAAGGAAGTCTGCCCCCATGAGTCAGTGATTTTCTTCGAGGGGCAGGAGCAGGAGGTCTATGACTGCCTGGTAAAAGACTACGCCATGCCGTCCAGCGATGCGGGCAGCTACGAGAAAGGGCAGGGCCATCCGCAGATCGCCGGGTCTTTCCCCCGGTATTTCCGCAAGATGGTGCGGGAAGAAAAGCTTCTTTCGCTGGAGGAGGCGGTCTATAAGGCGACCCTTCTCCCGGCCAGTGTTTTCGGCTTTGCCGGGAAGGGGTGCATTGAGCCGGGGATGGACGCGGATCTGACGGTTTTTTCCCTGGAGGAAATCTGTGACCGGGCGGACTATCCCCATCTGGGAGAGCCGGACGCGAAGCCTCTGGGCATTCCCTATGTATTCGTGGACGGGGCGTGCGCGGTGGACGCCGGCGAATACCAGAGCTGCCGAAGCGGCAAAATCATCCGAAAACAGGAGAAATAGATGGCGGAGATTATATTAGAGTTAATCGGGATCAAAAAGCATTTTAAAAATGTGGAAGTGCTGGAAGGCGTGGACCTTCAGATTCGGCGGGGAGAGTTCGTCACGCTGCTGGGCGCTTCCGGGTGCGGGAAAACCACCACCCTGCGGATTATCGCCGGCCTGGAGTCGCCCGACGAGGGCCGGGTGCTTTTAGATGGCGCGGACGTGACGGAGCTTGCGCCCAACCGCAGGGACGTGAACACGGTGTTCCAGAACTACGCCCTGTTTCCCCATATGAACGTGGCCGACAACATTGCTTACGGCCTCAAGCTTAAGAAAACCCCCAAGCCGGAGATCCGAAAGCGGGTGGGGGAGATGCTGGCTCTGGTGCAGATGGAGGGATTTGAAAAAAGAAAACCCTTTCAGCTAAGCGGCGGCCAGCGCCAGAGAGTGGCCATTGCCCGGGCGCTGGTGAACAATCCGCGGGTGTTGCTTTTGGACGAGCCGCTGGGGGCGCTGGATTTGCAGCTTCGCCGGGCCATGCAGCTGGAATTGAAGCGGCTGCAGAAAAAGCTGGGGATTACCTTTATCTACATCACCCACGACCAGGAAGAGGCCATCAACATGTCGGACCGGATTGTGGTGATGAACCGCGGCGTGTGTGAGCAGGCGGGGACGCCGAATGAGGTCTACAACCACCCCAAAACCAGCTATGTGGCTACTTTTGTGGGAAACGCCAATATCATTTCCGGTTCCGTGCGGGAAATAGCCGGAAAGCGGGCCGTCGTGGATGTCTGCGGCGGCCGCGCGCAGGTGGATTTAAACGGCGTTTCCTTAAAAGCCGGGGAGCCGATTACCCTGGCGGTGCGCAGCGAAAACATTCTTCTGACTGGTGGGGACGGGGGCGGCCTGAAAGGAAAAATCGTGGAAAAATCCTTTGCCGCCGGCATGCTGCGGATGTCGATTGCGCTGCCGGACGGAAGCCAGCTGGTGTCCAGCCGCTACGGGATGGATTCCCAGGCGGAGGTGGGCCAGGAGATCACTTTTTCCTGGAAAAGCGGCGACGGGATAATCGTAGACCGGGAGGACGGGACATGAGGAAAAAAAGGAACCGGTGGACGTTCACGCTGCTGCCTTTGTATGCGTTTACAATCGTTTTCGTGGCGGGGC
>CAOJVE010000186.1 GCA_948444865.1 uncultured Lachnospiraceae bacterium | reverse complement strand
GAAATACATGTGCATTCCAGAAGAATGGAAATCAAAGATGGAATATATTACCAATTTCTATATGGATTTGGGTTTCCGCAGCTGTTACGTGGGAATCTTCCGTATGGAATACAATGGAATAACATTCTATTTTATCGACAATGAGTATTATTTCAGCGGACCGAAGCCGTATGACCAGGCCCCGTGGGATTTGGAGAAGTTCGCGTTTTTTTCAAAAGCGGTATTATCCGTCTTGCCGGTAATTGATTTTCGTCCCCATATCATTCACTGCCATGACTGGCAGACGGGCCTTGTGCCTGTCTATCTGCATGACACTTTCCAGCAGGGAGAATTTTTCCGCGGCATCAAGACAATCATGACCATACATAATCTGAAATTTCAGGGCGTGTGGGATGTGTCTACCGTGAAAAGCATAACAGGCCTGCCGAAATATTATTTCACAGCGGATAAGCTGGAAGCGTACAAGGACGCCAACTATCTGAAAGGCGGAATTGTATACGCCGACGCCATCACAACCGTGAGCAATACCTATGCGCAGGAGATCAAGATGCCTTTCTATGGGGAAGGCCTGGACGGTCTTTTGTGCGCCAGGACCAACAGTCTGCGGGGAATCATAAACGGCATCGACTACGACGAGTACAACCCGGAGACAGACTGTCATATTGCAAAAAACTACAATGCCAAAACTTTCCGCAAGGAAAAAATAAAAAACAAGATCGCGCTGCAGCGTGAGCTGGGGCTGGAGGAGGATCCCAAGAAGATGATGATTGGCATCGTCTCCCGCCTCACTGACCAAAAAGGGTTCGATCTGATTGCCTATATAATGGATGAATTGTGCCAGGACGCCATTCAGCTGGTGGTCCTGGGCACGGGGGAGGAACGCTACGAAAATATGTTCCGTCATTTCGACTGGAAATACAGAGGGAAGGTTTCCGCCAACATCTACTATTCGGAGCCGATGTCCCACAAAACCTACGCGGCCTGCGACGCATTTCTGATGCCGTCTCTGTTTGAGCCCTGCGGCTTAAGCCAGCTGATGAGCCTGCGGTACGGGACGGTGCCTATCGTGCGGGAAACGGGCGGCTTAAAGGACACCGTGGAGCCCTACAACGAGTACGAGAGCAAAGGCACGGGCTTTAGCTTCACCAACTACAACGCCCACGAGATGCTGGGCGTGATCCGAAACGCGGAGCGGATTTATTATGATAAAAAGCGGGAGTGGAACAAGATTGTGGACCGGGGGATGGCCAAGGATTTCTCCTGGAACAATTCGGCCCGCCAGTACGAAGAAATGTATAATTGGCTGATCGGTGAATAAAATCCAAAAAGCGTGGCACACTAACAGGGCAAATAAAAAGTCAGGAGGTGTACCATGACAAATATCACAGAACTGGATTTACAGAATCTGCGCCATTTGATCGGCGGGTTCGAGGTCACTCATTGTAAAATGCAGGGCTATGCAGAACAGGCGCAGGACCCGCAGATCAAGCAGTATTTTCAGAAATCGGCGCAGTCAGCCATGCAGAGCAAACAGCAGCTTATGCAGTTCTTACAGTAGGAGGGATCGGACATGTTAGATGAAAAGACCATGGTGGCAGACACTTTGACGGCGGTCAACGGTGAGCTGCTTCGCTATTCAGAAATGATCACGCAGACGGGAAATCCCCAGCTGAAACAGACCTTAAAGCAGATCCGCAACCAGTGCGAAATGTCCCAGGAAGAGATCTACAACATCGCCAGGGAGAGACAGTACTACGTGCCGGCGGCGGAAGCAAAGGCCGACGAGATCAGCCATGTGCGTTCCATCCTGACGCAGCAGCCAATGTCATAAGAAACGTTAAAAATAAGCCTGCCCTGCATTTTGTGGGGCAGGCAAAAACAGATTAAAGAGAGGAAAAACATATGATTAATCAGATCGCGGTGGTGGTGAAAAATAAGCCGGGAAGCCTGCGTCAGATCACCAGCCTTTTAGCCGAAAACCAGATCAACTGCCTGTGCATTTCCACCTACGACGCGCCCGATTTCGGCATCCTGCGCATGATCGTGGACGACTTCGACAAATGCTACAGGATTCTGGAAGAGAATGGCCAGCTTGTAATGAAAGACCGGGTGATCGCCATTCCCATGGAGGACAAAGCCGGCGAGATGGACCGCATTCTAGGGGATCTTGAGGAGGCGAACATCAGCATCGACTGTATGTACTCGTATATCAGCAGCCAGTTAAAGTCGGCGGCGCTGATTTTTAGGGCCGAGGACATCGAGGAGACGGAGAGCGTTCTGGCCAAGAAGGGCCATACGGTGATCCAGAATGTATCGGAGCTGTAAATGGGAGAGCGAAAAAGGAATGTGCGCATGAACTTACACTCTATACGGTTTACCTTTTCTTGTTTTTTGTATATGTACATAGGCGTGGCCATTTTTTTGATGGGATGGGCGCGGCTCTGCTGGAGCGTTCCCGCGCTGGCTCTTTTGGCGTTTGGTTTGTGGGAATACTGGAAGAAGCTGCAGGGCGAGGGCGCCAAGGAGAAGCTTTTGCTCCATCCGGCCATGCTGGCGGCGGTGGGGATTTTTTGCCTGTTTCTGTGTCTGCTGGCGGGACAGGGCGCTTTCTTTTTCCAGCCGGGGGACTGGGATAAGCACAACCGGGTTTTGAGCGACCTGGTCAACTATCCTTGGCCGGTCTGTTACCAAAACGGCGACGACGCGGCCATGCTTACATACTATATCGCCCAGTATCTGCCGCCGGCTCTGATTGGGAAAATAGCGCACAGTTTCCGGGCGGCGGAGATTTCTCTGCTGCTCTTTAATGCGTTGGGGCTTTTTGGGGTGGCGCTGCTTTTGTTTCGGGCCGTAAAAGCGGATTCGGCCAAAAAGCAGGCGTTCACTCTTGTGGCGTTCGCCTTCTTTGGCACATGCCTGTTCCTTGCAAAAGCGCTGTACGGCGCCACAGGCCTCGGAAACGTGGATGTGTCCGAAATGCGCGACTGGATCAGCAATTCCATGCAGCTGCAGTACCGAACTTTATTTGTGTGCCTGCGCTGGGCCTTTCCCCAGGCCATAGTCCCCTGGATGGCGACGCTTCTATTTGCGGAAAATCAACGCAATGTGGGGATGTACTGCCTGATCGGCGCGCCGCTTTTACTCTGCGCCACCTTTCCGTTTGCGGGGCTGGTCTTTTTGATGGCGGGCGTGGCGCTTTATCAGGCCTTTTCACAGGGGGATCTGAAAACGTTGCTCAAAAACATATGCAGCCGCTCCAATATAGCCGTGGCCCTGGCTTTTTTGATTCCACTGTCGTATATTTTGGGAAACGTCCTGCAGGAAAAAACAAAAGAGGTGGGATTTTCCTATGTGGATTATGGAAGGAACGCCACGGTTTATTTTTGCTTCGCAGCCGCGTTTTTGGCATATTCCGTTGTCATTTATAAAAAATGCAAAGACAGCGTTTTGTTTTATCTGGTTAACGTTTCTCTGCTTGCGCTTCCGTTTTTCCGTATGGGGCTTTACAATGACTTTACTATGAGCGTCAGCATACCTGCGGTGTTTTTGCTGCTGGCGATGGCGCTTCGGAGCTTGTTTTCCTATTGGAAGGATGGGAGCGGCGGGCGGATATATGTGATTGCGCTGGTCTGCCTGCTGGCTATCGGGGCCATATACCCCGCGGAAGAAATGGTGGAAGTCTGCAAAGAGCCGGTAGCCTGGGAGGGTGCCGGGGAGGCAGGCCTAATGGAATGGGCCACAAGAGACGGCTCCGTCGGCGCGGCGGAGGCTTATAATTATTTTACATATGATTATAAGGATTCTGTGTTCTGGCGTTTCTTTTCCAAACATCCAAATTAAAAAGTCTTGACTTTGCATACGTCTAAAAATATAATATGCTTATGAAATATCTGAATGGGCAGTATGGAAAGGAGTGCAGGATGAAGAACAACCGGATTATACATTTTTTGACAATTA
>CAOJVE010000185.1 GCA_948444865.1 uncultured Lachnospiraceae bacterium | reverse complement strand
CAGGCGATTTTGCAGGGTCTGTCCCCGGACGGAGGGCTTTTCGTGCCAACGCAGATTCCGCAGTTAAAGAAAAGCTTTAAAGAGCTTTCAAAGCTCAGTTACCAGGAACTGGCCTACGAGGTCATGAGCAGTTTTCTGACGGATTTTACGCCAAAGGAGCTGAAAGGATGTATCGAAAAGGCCTACGATTCCAAATTTGACACGACCGAGATCGCGCCGCTGGCTGAAAAAGACGGCGCCCATTATCTGGAGCTGTTTCACGGGGCGACCATCGCTTTTAAGGACATGGCGCTGTCCATCCTGCCCCATCTGATGACGGTTTCCGCCAAAAAGAACCAGGAAGAGCGGGAGATTGTGATTTTAACGGCCACTTCCGGCGATACGGGCAAGGCGGCTATGGCTGGATTCGCGGACGTGCCGGGAACCCGGATTATTGTATTTTATCCCAAGCACGGGGTCAGCCCCATTCAGGAAAAGCAGATGGTGACCCAGAAAGGCGCCAACACGTATGTGGTGGGAATCACCGGGAACTTTGATGACGCCCAGACCGCGGTGAAGAAGATGTTCCACGACCCGCAGCTGAACCAGGAGCTTTCCCAGGCGGGCTTTCTGTTCTCCTCGGCCAACTCCATCAATATCGGCCGTCTTGTGCCGCAGATTGTGTACTATGTATATGCATATGCCACATTGCTGCGGCAGGGGAAGATTCAGGAAGGGGAGAAAATAAACGCCGTAGTTCCCACCGGAAATTTTGGAAACATTCTGGCCGCTTATTATGGAAAGCAGATGGGCCTGCCTTTGGATAAATTGATCTGCGCCTCCAATGACAATAAAGTGCTGTATGACTTTTTCTCCACAGGCGTTTACGACAAGAACCGGGAATTTATTCTGACCTCTTCGCCGTCCATGGACATCCTGATTTCCAGCAACCTGGAGCGGCTGATTTATCGGATTGCCGGGGAAGACTCCGCAAAATGCCGGGAATTGATGGAAGCGCTGTCCGCCCAAGGCAGGTACGAGGTTACGCCCGCCATGAAAGAGCAGCTGGAAGATTTCTACGGAAATTACGCTACGGAAAGCGAGACGGCGCAGACCATTGCCCGGGTGTTCAAAGAGACGGGATACATGATGGATCCCCACACGGCCGTGGCCGCCACTGTCTATGAAAAATATAAGGAGCAGACCGGGGACGGGCGGACGGTGGTGATTGCATCCACAGCCAGTCCCTATAAATTCACCCGTAGCGTGATGTGCGCGCTGGACGAAAAGTACGACGCCATGTCGGACTTCGAGCTGGTGGACGAACTGAACCGGCTCACGAAGGTGGCGGTTCCCAAGGCTATCGACGAGATACGCACCGCGCCGGTTCTTCACGACCGGGTGGTGGAGGCGGCGGATATGCCCGCGGCGGTGAAAGATATCCTGGGAATCCGCTAATCCGCAGACGGCGGCTATTCGATTTCGGTGTACAGATAGGCGTTCAAGATATTCTGGGGCGGATCGTAATAAAAGCTGCCGTTGTAGTCGTCAATCAAATCGCTGACAAAAGAATGATAAGCTTCAAAAAGGGCGTCTACTACGGACAGCCCTTTCTCTCTGGAGATTCCCAGAATCAGGCGCTTCATGTAGCAGAACGTCTGGTTTGTCAAAGGAGCATGGAAAATATTGCCACAATTTTTCCCGAAATTGCGCGGTTATCTGGGTATCTTTTTGGGGAGGTTAAGCCTTGACAATTATATTTAGAAGTGTGATAATAAAGTAAAATTTTGGATTTGAGATAACCAGTGATCGAAATGAAGGAGGATGTTATATGTCAACAAAAGCATACTATCCAATCAGTGAAATTGGGGCGGGCAAAACAGGTTTCAGCAAGACGCGCGCCATTATTGAAGCGGCGTTTTACGGAAATAACGTGGTTAAGGTGAACACTTTAAAAGAAGCGTATGAACTGGCAAAGAACTCCCCAGGGACGATTGTGACGGATATGCCTGTGTATCGGGGGGAAGAATTTGGTCTGGAAGCGGACGCCAAGGTGCTGCTGTTTAACGACGGCGCCATTACCGGACGTTATGCCGCCGCGCGCCGCATTGCCGGTGAGCCGGGCGTGGACTGCGAGGCTCTGGATAAGGTGGCCATGGACGCGATTTACGAAGCGCGCTGGAAAACGCTGTACCATGCGGAAGTGTATGTAGGTCTGGACCCGGAATTTATGGTAAAGGCTCATCTTCTGATTCCGGAAGGGGAAGAAAACGTATTGTATTCCTGGATGCTGAACTTCCAGTATATGTCCGATGAATATGTGAAAATGTACAAGAATTCCAAACCGGTTGGCGATGGCAATGAAGCCGACATTTACATCTTCTCAGATCCGCAGTGGACGCCGGTGGCCCATCCGGGCGTAAGCTTCGACTGCTTAAGCGATCCACAGACTTTATGCTACTTTAACACAAACCAGAACTGCGCCTGCATTCTGGGCATGCGCTATTTTGGCGAGCACAAGAAAGGCACCCTGACCATGGCGTGGGCGGTGGCCAATCGCAACGGATACGCGGCCTGCCATGGCGGTCAGAAGGAATACACACTGTCTGACGGCTCTAAGTTCGTGGCGTCCGTATACGGTCTGTCCGGTTCCGGCAAATCCACGATTACCCATGCGAAACACGACGGCAAGTACGAGATCAAAGTCCTGCACGACGACGCTTTTATCATCAACACAGACACGTGCGCGTCCATTGCCCTGGAGCCCACGTATTTTGACAAGACGCAGGATTATCCCGCCGGCTGCCCGGACAACAAGTTCCTTCTTACGGCGCAGAACTGCTCCGCCACTTTGGACGAGGACGGCAAAGTGCAGATTGTGACGGAAGACATCCGCAACGGAAATGGCCGCGCCATCAAGTCCAAATTATGGGCGCCCAACCGCGTGGACAAGATCGACGAGCCGGTGAACGCCATTTTCTGGATTATGAAAGACCCCACCATTCCGCCGGTTGTGAAGTTAAAAGGCGCGGCGCTGGCTTCTGTCATGGGCGCGACGCTGGCCACTAAGCGTTCTTCCGCAGAGCGTCTGGCCGAGGGCGTGGACCCCAACAAACTGGTGGTGGTTCCCTACGCGAACCCGTTCCGCACGTATCCGCTGGCGGACGACTACACGAAGTTTAAGAAGTTGGTGGAAGTAAAGAACGTGGACTGCTACATCATCAACACTGGTGATTTCATGGGCAAAAAAGTTAAGCCTCAGGACACGCTGGGCATTCTGGAAGCCATCGTGGAGAAAAGGGCGCAGTTCAAGCAGTGGGGGCCGTTCTCCGATATCGAGATTCTGGAGTGGGAAGGATTTGTGCCAGATATGAAAGACGCTTCCTATGTGGAGCAGTTAAAGGCACGCATGAACGACCGTGTAAATGAGATTAAGGAGTTCGAGACAGCCAAGGGCGGCTACGACAAACTGCCGGCGGATGCGCTGGCGGCTATTCAGAAGGTAGTGGACGAACTGGCATAATAAGATATACAAAAGGGCATTGCATTTAAAATCGGCAATGCTCTTTTTCACTATGGAAAAAACAGGAGGTGAATGAAAGGAATATGCTGAAGACATTGACCATGCAGATCAAGGAGTTTAAAAGAGATGTGATTGTGACGCCCATCTGTATGATTCTGGAGGTGATTTTTGAAACGGTAATCCCTTTTCTCATGGCATCCATTATTGACCATGGGGTGGAAGCGGGAAACATTCAGCACATTTACAAAGTGGGGGGATGGATGGCAGCGTCGGCGGCCTGTGGTCTTTTGTGCGGCATATTGGGCGGCCGATTTTCCTCCAGGGCAGCCACCGGATACGCCAGGAATCTGCGGGAGGCCATGTTTGAGAACATCCAGTCGTTTTCTTTTTCCAATATTGACAAATAAAGCCCGGCCGGGCGGGTCACCCCGCTGACCCCAGACGTGACCCACATCCCCAACGCC
>CAOJVE010000184.1 GCA_948444865.1 uncultured Lachnospiraceae bacterium | reverse complement strand
ATTGTGTGTTTCGCTGTTCAGTTGTCAAAGTGCTATCTTTTTTCTTTGTCGCTATCTGTCCGACGCGACTTGATTATAATACCATGGGCGCCCGTCTATGTCAATGCCTTTTTTCATTTTTTTACAATTTTTTTCAAAGCGTCCAAATCCGCCTCTTTGGTGGACCATCCAGTCACAAACCGAATCACCGTATGGTCGTCGTCGTATTTCTCCCAAAAACTGAATCTGATCTCTTTTTCAAGCGCATGCATCCGCTCATTCTGAACAATGATAAACTGTTGGTTTGTCGGCGACTCCAGATAAAAGTCCAGCCCCGCCTCATGAAAAATCATTTTTAACCGATCCGCCATTGAAAGGACATATTTTGAAATTTCAAAATACAGTTCATCTGTAAAAAGCGCGTCGAACTGAACGCCCAGCAAGCGTCCCTTTGCCAGCAAAGCTCCTCTTTTTTTCACGGACGTGATAAAGTGAACCGGTTTGTTTTTCCTTGTAAAGACAACCGCCTCGCCGCATAATGCCCCAACCTTCGTCCCGCCAATATAGAACACGTCGCACAGCCTGGCAATGTCCGGCAGCGTTAAATCGCTTTGGGCGCTCATCAAACCATAGCCGAGACGCGCGCCATCCAGAAACAAAGACATATGATAGGCGCCGCATATAGCGGAGATTTCCGTCAGTTCCGCCTTCGTGTAGAGGGTTCCGTACTCTGTTGGGTAGGAAACATAAACCATTCCTGGCAATGTCATATGCTCATAATTGCCGTCTCCATAAAAATCCTCCAGATATTTTCTAAGCGCAGCCGGGTCGATTTTTCCCTCTTTATGGGAAAGCTCCAATACTTTATGCCCGGTAAACTCAATGGCCCCCGCCTCGTGGACGCTTATATGCCCCGTCTGCGCCGCGATCACGCCTTCATAATCCTTTAGCATGGTGGATATTACGACTGCGTTTGTCTGCGTGCCGCCTACCATAAATTCGACTTCTGCATGGGGACAGTCGCAAGCGCGTTTTATTTTTTCTTTGGCGCGCTCACAGTATGTATCTGCGCCGTATCCGGCAAGATTCTCTAAATTCGTTTCCAACAGCCTTTTCAATACGGATGGATGCGCTCCCGCGATATAATCATTTTCAAACGAAATCATCTGTTTTCCCCCTAATCTTTGCACGCCTTTTTGTCATATGAAAATTATTCTATTACTTTCCCGGATAAATTTCAAGATTCAAATCCAGAAATTTTTCCTAAAAGACGTTTAATTGACATATGTCAAAAAATAAACTATACTGAACGAAATGACAAAGGAGGTAGATGGATGGACTTTCAAGATTGCTTTCCTATATGGAATAAATTAAACGCGTTTCAGCAAAACCGGATTCGCGGCAGCTTAATTGCCCGCGACGTCAAAAAAGGCGCCATTATCCACAACGGAAATATGGGCTGCACCGGTCTGCTTCTGGTAAAATCCGGGCAGCTTCGGGCATATATCCTTTCCCCCGAAGGCCGGGAAATCACTATTTATCGGCTGTTTGACATGGATATGTGTCTGCTCTCTGCTTCCTGCATGATGCGCTCCATCCAGTTTGAAGTGACAATCGAAGCAGAAAAGGACTCCGCGCTCTGGGTTATTCCGGCAGAGACTTATAAAAGCGTCATGGAAGAATCCGCGGCAGCGGCAAATTATACCAATGAACTGATGGCCGCGCGTTTTTCGGACGTTATGTGGCTCTTGGAGCAGATCATGTGGAAAAGCATGGACAAGCGCGTCGCCGGTTTTCTCCTGGAAGAATCCGCGATTGAAGGGCGCGGCGAACTGAAGATCACCCATGAGATCATCGCTAACCATCTTGGCTCCCATCGGGAGGTGATCACCCGGATGCTCCGTTATTTCCAAAACGAAGGCATCGTCAAGCTTTCCCGCGGCATGGTAACGATCCTGGATAAAAATAAATTAAGGGAACTGCAGAATGCGTAGGCGCACACAATCCGCATTCCCTCTTTCGTAAAAAATCCTTTCTTCAACCGTTTTTTGCTTACCGGTCCATACCGCAGGCAGTTGCGTCTTCAACCAGTCGGCGGTCATTCAGCGCCGCTTCATAGAATCGGAAGCCGCCGGCAAAGTTATATGCCTCATAACCGTTTCCTTCCAAAATGCGGCAGGCGATATAGCTGCGCAGGCCGCTCTGGCAGATGACATAGATTTTTTTTGCCGGGTCAAGCTCATGCAGCCGATTTCGCAGCTCATCCACAGGAATATTGTAGAATCCCTCTATATGGCCGCCGGCAAATTCTTTGGGCGTCCGAACATCCAAAAGGACTGCGCTTCCATCGCGGGGAAGCTTTTCGACCTCTTCCAGACGCCACTGTTTTAAGAGGCCCTTGGAAATGTTTTCTATCATAAAGCCCGCCATGTTCACAGGATCTTTGGCGGAGGAATACGGCGGGGCGTACGCCAGATCCAAATCTTTTAGCTGGATTGCGCTCAGTCCGGCATGAATCGCCACGGCCAGCGTATCTATGCGCTTATCCACGCCTTCATAGCCCACGATCTGCGCGCCCAGAAGGCGGTATGTTTTCTTTTCAAAAACCACTTTCATCGTCATCAGCTTGCCGCCGGGATAATAACCAGCGTGACTCATGGGGGACAAAATAACCGCATCCGCATCCAATCCGGCTTTTTTCGCGTTTGTTTCATTCAGGCCGGTGACTGCCGCAGTCATGTCAAAGACCTTGATCACGCTGCTTGCCTGCGCGCCTTCGTATCGGCTGTCGCCGCCGCAGATGTTGTCGGCGACGATACGGCCTTGTTTGTTGGCGGGGCCCGCCAGAGAAATCAGGGCGTCCTCCCCGATGGCATAGCGTTTCACCTGCACCGCATCGCCTGCGGCATAAATATCCGGCGCGGAAGTCTCCATCCGGTCATTTACGACAATGCTGCCCTTGATCCCCAATTCCAGACCCGCTTCCCTGGCCAGACCCGTGTCCGGGACAACGCCAATGGCGAGAAATACCATATCCGCATGGAGAGGGGCGCACTCCTTCAGCAAAACGTCCACGCCGCCGTCTTTTTCCTCGAAGCCCTCAACGGTATGGCCCAGCGCCAATTTAACCCCATGTTTACGCATCTCACTGTGAATCATGGAAGCCATGTCCGCGTCAAAAGGATTCATCAGCTGTTTCGGCCGCTGGACAATGGTGACATCCATCCCAATCTCCCGCAGATTCTCCGCCAGCTCCAGCCCGATAAAGCCTCCCCCTGCCAAAATGGCGGATTTTGGATGGTTCTTGTCTATATACTCTTTGATGCGGAAAGTATCCTCCACCGTGCGAAGCGTGAACAGCTTCTCCAGCCCGACGCCGGGAAGCCGCGGCTGCGCCGGTTTGGCTCCGGGGGAAAGAATCAGCTTATCGTATTTTTCCTCAAATTCTTCTCCGGTCTCCAGATTCCGCGCCAAAACCGTTTTTTCATCTGGATGGATAGCCGTAACCTCATGGCGGACGCGCACGTCAACGCGAAAACGCGCGAAAAATTTCTCTGGAGTCTGAAGCGTCAAATCCTCCGGATCGGAAATAACGCCGCCAATATAATAGGGCAGACCGCAGTTGGCGTAGGAAATATATCCTGACCTCTCAAAAATGACAATCTCAGCCTTTTCATCCAGTCTGCGTATTCTTGCCGCAGCTGTGGCGCCACCGGCCACGCCGCCTACAATAACGATTTTCATATGATTATTCCACCTTTCCCAAAATTGCTTAAACGTATTTTAAAACTGATTTATGTCAATTTTTCAAACATGCTCTACAGCATGGCAAGGATCTCATTTTTTGTTCTCGCGCCCACGGCCTGATTCACAATTTTTCCATCCTTCACCACAAGCAGCGTCGGAATGCTCACAATGCTAAATTGCCTCGCCAGTTCCGGCTGCTCGTCTACATTCACTTTTCCAACCTTAACGTCCGATCGCTCTCGGGCGATTTCCTC
>CAOJVE010000183.1 GCA_948444865.1 uncultured Lachnospiraceae bacterium | reverse complement strand
CGCAAAAACGCGATTCTGAACCGGATTCCCCGGATTCTTATCGAAAGCTTCAGCGTAAGCGCCATGCTGCTTGGCATTGCGGCGCTCATACTGACTGGAAACGATGTGAACCAAATACTGCCGGCGCTGTCGGCGTTCGCTATGGCCGCCGTGCGCCTGATGCCCAGCGCGCACCGGATGGTCACGTATATGAACGAGCTGGCGTACTACGAGCCGGCCATAGACCGGCTGGGGGAGCATTTTAAAAGCCTGGAAGATGAACGGGAAGAGCCGGCGGAGCCTGGCGCGTCCGGCAACCTGACTCTGAAAAAAGAAATCCGGCTGTCCGGCATTTATTACCGCTATCCCAATTCGGAAAAAGACGTGCTGGCGAACCTGGACATGCGCATTCCGGTGGGGAAGTCCGTGGGAATCATCGGCGCCTCCGGAGCCGGGAAAACCACAGCAGCAGACATTCTGCTGGGGCTTTTAAAGCCGCAGGCGGGGCAGGCGCTGGCGGACGGCGTGGACGTAAGCGGTTTTCCCAAAGAATGGCTGTCCCACGTGGGTTACATCCCTCAGATGATCTTCATGCTGGATGATTCCATACGGGGCAATGTGGCCTTCGGAGCGCGGCGGGATGAGGTGGACGACGACAAAGTGTGGGAGGCCCTGGAGGAGGCGCAGCTGGCGCAGTTCGTCCGGGAACTGTCGCATGGCCTGGACGCCGAAATTGGAGAAAGGGGCGTGCGGCTCTCCGGGGGACAGCGGCAGCGAATCGGGATAGCCAGGGCGCTATACGCCGACCCGGAGCTTCTGATCTTCGACGAGGCCACCTCGGCGCTGGATTCGGAAACCGAGGCGGCCGTGGTGGAGTCGGTAAAAAGGCTTAAGGGGCGGAAGACCCTGGTTGTGATATCCCATCGGAAGGAGACGGTGGGGATGTGCGATTTTGTGTATCGGGTGGGGAGGTGAAGCAGAGATTGCCTGCACGGTGGCGAGATGAAAAATTGCCTGGAAATTAAGGGAATTTGTGCTTGCTTTTTGGGGAAAAGTGTGGTATAGTTGCCTTAGTTAAATAATTTGGCAAAGCAATCGAAAGGTTGTGACGCAAAGCTATAGGGCCTGAAATGGTAGCCAGTTGCACAATGTATTTGATAAGCGCAGACTGGGGATGGTTGTGCTTATTTTTGGGTTATGAATAATTGTTTAGTATTTTCTTAAGTGGCAAAGACTTCTGCCGATCTTAATGAAAGAAGGATAGCAAAGGGCAATGTGCATGAAGAAAAATAAAAAGAACTCTTAAGTAAAAAGAGGCTTTATCCGATAATATATACAGCAAGGGGATAAGCGAAGAAAGGGGTGGATGATTGAATAAGAAGAAAAAAGTAGTTATAGGGGCAGTGGTGGTTATATTGCTGATCGTTATAGCGGTACTGGGGATTATTATATTTAAGTTGTTGCATCCGGAAGAAGAACCCGTTGAACGTCTGCCATCTGAAGATCTAATCGTTGATGATGGAGGGGAAAAGCCGATCAATCCAATGTTTACGACGGATATGAATATGGTCTGGAGTTTTCCGAAAGGCAAGCGCACCTCCAGTGATGCAGTGATTGGCAATTCTGCAGAGAATGAATACGATGTTTATTTTGAATTGTATCTGGAAGATGACGAAGAAACTTTGCTGTATACCTCGCCAGTTCTTCCTGTGGGGAAACGCCTGGATAAGCTGGAACTTAATAAAGCGCTTCCGTCAGGGGAATATGCGGCTATATGCACCTTCCACCTGTTAGAAGGGGGAGATCCAGATAAAGAGGTAAGCAATGTTTCATTCAATGTGACGCTTATGTTTTACTGATCAGGCAGGGAGTCCTGCACGATGCGGTTTAAACTGTTCAAAACAAGTTGTGAAAAGGGGTACATAGAGGGCAGCTGTTTGAACGTTTAATATACTAAACAAACATTTTTAAAAGGAGGAATTTTTATGAAATCAAAGAGAGTAGCAAAATTATTGGCATGCGTATTGGCAGTTTCCATGTCTGCAGTGCCGGTGTATGCGACGGGGACAGAGACGACTAAAACACTTAACTCAGACGTTGACTATGTGACGCCCACAATGAAGGTGAAAGTGCCTACGGCCATGAATGTTCATATTCAAGCATTTTATGATGCAACCAAGACAGATAAAGTCAGCGGTTGCGGTCTTACTTCCGATGAGTTTGTTATTCAGAACACCACATCGCACAATGGTGTTGGTGTTGCTCTTTTGTGCACAGCCAAAGTGACGGTGAATAAGAAGGCGGATGATGTGCAGCTGGATTATGACTCCAACTTTACTCCAAGGGCTGGTTCGTCAAAGAAAAAAGCGGTTATGCAGTTGAAAGCAGCTAACGGAACTATTAATTTAAAGGATAATACCTATGGCGGTGATTCGACAGTGGTGACGACTTGTGGCTCAAGGCTGGATATCAAGGTGCCGGCGCCAACAACTGATACAGGCAAGGCCCCTCTTACCACAAGTGGAAATGGTGCTTTTGCGATTCTGGGACAGGCGAATACAGACGCGGATTGGAAAACGGGGGATCTGGGCGTAAGCATTACTTATAACCTGAAACCGATTGATTCTAGCAGATCAGTGACTAATACAAATCCAATAAATGGTGTCACTCTTACAAGCGCGAATATGGCGACACAAAATGTTACGATAGTTGATGATACTGTATTAACAGGAGCGGTTATGAATGAAGCGAAGGTCACTGGCGTTCAGTTCCATGCTCTGGAAAATGATTTTAAAGATATAGTTGTACTGGCGGATAATCCACAGTTGAAGATTACTTATACCGCAGATACTACTACAACTGGCACTGAAAAGGCAAAAATTGAATTTGTAAAAGAAAGCAATATATGTAAATTGTTGTGTACAACATATAAAGATAAGACTGTTTATGCGACTGTAGCGCTGAATGATGGCCGCAGATTTGTAGGGAAAGTGACAGTCAACTAAAACAGGAAACAGTTTTGCGCTTTGGGATTTTAGGCTCCGCGTTTGCGGAGCCTGGAATTTCAAAAATTAATGCCTGCTGATAAAATAAAATGTTGCAGAAACTTTGTTTTACCAGCAGACATTGATTTTATGAAAAGAGCAGCTAAGGGAAAGAAGGTGGCGATATGCGTAAAAAGGTGGCTCTTGTTCTGATGGCTGCGCTGTTAGTGCAAAGTATAAGTGTATGGGCAGATGTGGGTCCGATCATTTTCCCAGAGGAAAGAGGGGGTGTGGAGAAATTCATACAAAATATTTCAGAAAATGGTTTTCTGTTTGAGGAAAATGGGATGGCATATACAGATAATCAGGAAAACTGCCAAGAAGTATTGTCTGCGGTGAGATCTGAAAATATTGCGCCAGTGCAGGAAGAAAATGCTGAGAGCGAGCAAATACTAGAACAGTCTGCATCCGCAAATGGCGCGAAGGAAGAAGGGATTAGTTTAAACGGTGTTTCCATGAATGGGGACGAAGAAATATCGAAACAAACTGTATCCGTGAATGATGTGGAAGAAATGCCGGAAGAGATTGTGTCTATGAATGGCACAGCAGAAGAAGGGATTAGTTCAAACAGCGTTTCTGTGAATGGGAATGAGGAAATGCAACAGGATTTTCAAGAGGAAACAGACGCTGTGTCGGTCAATGTTTCATCGAATACATCGTCAAATGCAGCCCCACAGGAGAAGGGCAAAGAAAGCGTTTCAGCCGGGGAAAAGAAACTAAAGGAGAAAGAAATAATAAAGATTTCGATACCGGATAAAGTGAAAATTTGGTTTGATCCATATAAGCTGAGTGGGAGGGGCGGGATTTTTTCAGAAAAATATGAAATCGCCAATTATGGAAATGAAGATATAGCCGTTAAAATTAAGAGTGCACATATGGTCTGTAGTTCTTTGGAAGATGAATACGAATTTATAAAAGAAGGCACTGTAGACATTCATTCAAAAAAGAAGGCAATGCATATGAACATGGTCTGGGTGAACGAAAGTGAGCATTTGGAAAAGGTTTTAAATGTATCAGATGGCCAGATTGAAGAATATGTGATTTATTTAAAAGCGGCAGAATATGACAAAAATGGAAAATTTGTAAAATTAAATGAAGGAAGTAAAGGTGAGTTCTTTTTTGAAGGAGAATTG
>CAOJVE010000182.1 GCA_948444865.1 uncultured Lachnospiraceae bacterium | reverse complement strand
CCGGGCCGGCCGCCATGTTATCCGGGTGCAGCGTACGTCCGGTGCCGCCGCCGGGGGCCACGGAGAAATATTTCTTGCCTTTTTCCACGCACTCCTTCTTATAGGTTCCCGCCACCGGATGCTGGAAGCGGGTGGGGTTAGTGGAGTTTCCGGTGATGGACACGTCCACGCCTTCCTTCCACATGATGGCGACGCCTTCCACCACGTCGTTGGCGCCGTAACAATTCACTTTCGCACGGGGACCATTGGAATATGCTTTGCGAAAGGATTCCTTCAGCTCTCCCTTATGATAATCGTAATCGGTCTCCACATATGTAAAACCGTTGATGCGGGCGATGATCTGCGCGGCGTCTTTTCCCAGACCGTTTAAGATAACCCGGAGAGGTTTCTGACGCACTTTATTGGCTTTTTCCGCAATGCCGATGGCGCCTTCCGCGGCGGCAAAGGACTCATGGCCGGCCAGGAAGCAGAAGCAGTCGGTGGACTCCTCCAGCAGCATTTTGCCCAGATTTCCATGTCCTAATCCCACTTTACGCTGGTCGGCCACAGAGCCGGGAATGCAGAAAGACTGCAGGCCCTCTCCAATGGCTGCGGCAGCGTCCGCGGCCCGATGGCAGCCTTTTTTCACAGCGATGGCCGCGCCTACCGTATACGCCCATTTGGCGTTTTCAAAACAGATGGGCTGAATGCCTTCCACGATCTTATATACGTCCATGCCGGCGGCTTTTGTAATCTCGGCCGCCTCCTCGATGGAGTGAATCCCGTATTCTTCCAGTTTAGCCAGAATCTGTTTTTCTCTTCTCTCATATGATTCAAATAAAGCCATTTTCTTATCCTCCTAATTATCCATTCTGACAAATTATGTAACTTTTCTCGCTGCGGCTATTCTTTTCTGGGATCGATAATCTTCACTGCGTCGTCCACACGCCCATACTGCCCTTTTGCCTTTTCCATAGCAGTGTTCGCGTCGTCTCCGGCTTTGATGAAATCCATCATCTTGCCGAAATTCACAAACTGGTAGCCGATGATCTCATCGTCTTCGTTTAAAGCGATGCCGGTTACATAGCCATCTGTCATTTCCAAATAACGGGGGCCTTTTTTCAGAGTTCCATACATGGTTCCAATCTGGGAACGCAAACCTTTTCCCAAATCTTCCAGACCTGCGCCAATGACCAATCCATCTTCGGAAAACGCGCTCTGACTTCTTCCATATACAATCTGCAGGAACAGTTCCCGCATGGCCGTATTGATGGCGTCACACACCAGGTCTGTGTTCAGCGCTTCCAGGAGGGTTCTTCCCGGAAGGATTTCGGAGGCCATGGCCGCTGAGTGAGTCATGCCGGAACATCCGATGGTTTCCACTAGGGCTTCCTGAATGATTCCGTCTTTCACATTCAGCGTCAGCTTGCAGGCTCCCTGCTGGGGCGCGCACCAGCCAATGCCGTGGGTAAAGCCGGAAATGTCTTTGACCTCCTTTGCCTTCACCCATTTCGCCTCCTCCGGAATCGGGGCCGCTCCGTGGTTCACGCCCTGTGCCACTGGACACATCATTTCTATCTCATGTGAATAAATCATTTTACTACTCCTTTCGATGATAGATTGATAACCATTTATATTGAATTATTTAGGACTATTTTCTCATATTTTACCAGAATAGTCCAGCTAAAATTCTGCACAAAAATCCCCGCAAATACATGCGGGGATTTTCTAATTCTATTAAACCAAAGCCACCGTCTCGCGGCAGATGGCCAATTCTTCGTTGGTAGGAATAACAGCTACTTTTACCTTGGAGTCAGCGGTGGAAATTACAATGTCCTCGCCTCTCTGAGAGTTCGCTTCCGCGTCCAGGGTAACGCCCAGATATCCCAGATAACCCACCACTTTTTCACGCACGTTGGCGGCATTCTCGCCGATGCCCGCGGTAAAAGCGATGGCGTCTACGCCGTTCATGGCCGCCACATAAGAGCCGATGTATTTCGCCACGCGGTAGCAGAATACTTCGATGGCGTTCTCGGCCAGTTTGTTTCCGCTGTTCATGCCTTCTTCCAGGTCACGGAAATCGCTGGAAAGACCGCCGGAGAGGCCTTCTACGCCGGATTTCTTATTCAGCACGTTCATAACGCCCGCAATGTCCAGGTTTTCTTTCTTTGCGATAAATTCCATGATGGCCGGGTCGATGTCGCCGGAACGGGTTCCCATTACCAGACCTTCCAGAGGAGTCAGGCCCATGGAGGTGTCCACGCATTTTCCGTTTACAACGGCGCTGATGGACGCGCCGTTTCCTAAGTGCGCCACGATCATCTTGCAGTTACCTGCGTCCAGTTTCAGGAATTCTGCCGCATGTTTGGATACGAAGCTGTGAGAGGTTCCGTGGAAACCGTATCTTCTCACTTTATATTTCTCATAATATTCATAGGGAAGGCCGTAGAGATAAGCCTTCTCCGGCATAGTTTGATGGAAGGCGGTGTCGAATACGGCAACCATCGGAGCCTTCGGCATCAGTTCCTGGCAGGCGCGAATCCCGATTAAGTTTGCGGGATTATGTAACGGAGCCAGGTCGTTACACTCTTCAATCGCTGCCATTACCTCGTCGTTGATTACCACGGAAGAAGCGAATTTCTCGCCGCCGTGCACCACGCGGTGTCCCACTGCGTCCACTTCGTCCAGACTTTTGATTACGCCGGTTTTCTCGTTCATCAAAGCGTCCAGAACCATCTGAATCGCCTGTTTGTGGGTGGGCATAGCCGCCTCTGTCACTTCTTTCTCGCCGTCTGCCGGCTGATAGGTCAGTCTGCCGTCAATGCCGATTCTCTCGCAAAGGCCTTTTGCCAGAACCGCTTCGCTGTCGGAATTAATCATCTGGAACTTCAGAGAAGAGCTTCCGCAGTTGATTACCAATACATTCATCTTTTTTATTTCCTCCGATTTCTTATTCTATCTATTTCTGTGCCAGGCACTGTACCGCTGTGATTGCCGTTACGCCCACGATATCCTCCGCGGAGCATCCTCTGGATAAGTCGTTGACCGGCATGGCGATTCCCTGGGTGATAGGTCCGTAAGCTTCCGCTTTTGCCAGTCTCTGGGTCAGCTTGTAGCCGATGTTTCCGGCATCCAGATCTGGGAAAATCAATACGTTGGCCTTGCCTGCAACCGGGCTGTTGGGGGCTTTTGAAGCGCTTACGCTGGGAACGATGGCCGCATCCAACTGGAATTCGCCGTCCAGCTTCAGATCCGGATACTGTTCTTTGGCAATGCGGGTGGCTTCCAGCACTTTATCCACGTCCGCATGCTTGGCGCTGCCCATGGTGGAATGGGAAAGCATGGCCACAACAGGCTCTTTCTCCACCAGAAGCTCGAAGGATTCTGCGGAAGATCCGGCGATGGCTGCCAGCTCTTCGGGATTCGGATTCTGATTCAGTCCGGAATCGGCATAGATAAAGGTTCCGTTTGCGCCGTATTCGCAGTCTGGAACAACCATCAGGAAGAAAGCGGATACAAGCTTGGTTCCCGGTTTTGTCTTCAGAATCTGCAGGCAGGGACGCAGGGTGTCTGCGGTGGAATGACACGCGCCAGATACCATGCCGTCTGCGTCGCCCATTTTCACCATCATAACGCCGTAATACAGGTACTGATTCAGAAGAATCTCTCTTGCCTGCTCTGGAGTCATGCCCTTTTTGCTTCTAAGCTCCACCAGCTTGTCCACATAACCGGCCGTCTTGTCGGATGTAGCCGGATCTACGATTGTGGCGCCGGAAATATCCAGGCCTTCTGCGCCTTTTTGGATGGCCTCTTCGCTGCCGATCAGAACAACTTTCGCGATTCCTTCTTTTAAGATCATCTCTGTGGCTTCTAAAGTTCTTCTGTCCTCCGTCTCCGGCAGTACGATGGTCTTCTGAGCAGCTTTTGCCCTGGCTTTAATTGTGTCAATAAATCCCATGATTTTTTGACTCCTTTCCTATCACTTTCATACAACATTTATTTTTTATTTTAACAATCAAACGACAGCTTTCACAAAATACAGCGGCCGTCTTTTTTTATTATAACCCCTGCCGTCTTGTATTTCAAGTTCTATAATGGTAAAATTATGTGAAAAATGTTACTATTTCAGCCTTCGGCTTGCGGGGCTGGCTTTGAAAGGCGGTTTCTATGAAAATAACGGGCATTATCGCAGAATATAACCCTTTTCACAACGGGCATC
>CAOJVE010000181.1 GCA_948444865.1 uncultured Lachnospiraceae bacterium | reverse complement strand
CAGCAGCCAGCAGTGTAAAATGGCCAAGAATCCGCCTCTTTGCCGCAGGCAAACTTTTAATGAGGCGGATTTTCGTAACTATGAAGCCGTAGGCTGAATAGTTACAGATTTTCTTAAAATCCGCTCCTGCAAAAAGGCATCCAACTGTCTGCATGGTTGAATGCCTTTTTGCGCTTTATTTACTTATGAATTCTTCCTGCAATTTATCAAACTGCGCCATGCACTCGTCCACCGAGGCGCCGTTTAAAAGCTCCCGGACGATGAGGCAGATATTTCCCCACTGTTCCACGTTCATGCTGGCGTTGGAGCCCAGCACATAGACATTCTCGTTGATCCGGTCGTTTAAGGGCTTTAACGCGTCTTTACAGTCCACTTCCACGTTTTTCGACGGGGAAATTACCTGGTTGACGTCTGTGTATACCTGCAGCGCCTCGTCGGAGAGCATAATGTCCAGCGTCTTCATGGTATTGTCGAAATTCTCCGCCTCCGCGCTGACGCCGTAGCCGGACAAGGAAATCACCGGCATCTGCCCATGGCTGCTGGGAAAACCAATGACCTGCATGTTGAAATCCGCATCGCCGTAGGACGTATCCGTGTTAGCCGCGCCCCAGTACGCCATGACGATTGGCGTTTTCTGATTCAGGAAATCTTCCCCCTCGCCCTCGATGGCTTCCGAGACATACGCCTTTTTGGCGTCCACATAATCTTTGTCAATCAGTTCCTTAAGAAATTCAAAACCCGGGCGCATGTAATCGCTTAACTTGGCCGCGCCGCTGTTAAGGGCCGCGATCTCCGCGTCCGTGTCGCCTCCATTGTACATATCCGCATAGCCCTGCGCCAGCACAAAGCATTCCAGCCACCAGCGGTTGGCGCCCACCGGTGTTTTTATGCCTCTTTTCTTAAAGGCTTCACAGCAGTCCAGAAACTCTTCCGGAGTGTTGGGAAGCTTTATTTTGTACTTATCAAACATATCTTTGTTCACGAACAGGCCGTAGGCCACCACTTCCTGGGGAATCGCCACCAGTTTTCCGTCGACGGTGTTGGCTGTCTTGATGACCTCCCGGAGATTCTTGGCGCTGTCCAGCCCGGACAGATCTGCCAGTCTGCCCTCTCTGCCCAGAATCTGAATGGTGTCCGGGTTCAGCAGGTACAGATCGTCCATATTGTTGCGCGCCCGGTCCAGCGTCACGTCGTCGTAGGTCTTATCCTTGTAATCCTCCGCCGTATATGTCCGGTATTCCATATACACGCCCAGCTCTTTTTCCGCCATACGCACCGTCTGCTCATGGGCGGTTCTGGCCACATTATCTCCGTCGGGGTCGGATTTCTCCATGGGCCCGAAAAGATTGACCATCTTTTGGTTTTCCTCTTCGTTAACCGCCAGATTTTCATTGATCTCACTCTTCGAACTGCCGCAGGCCGCCGCCGACAAAACCATTGCTCCGGCCAACAAAACCGCTCCTATATTCCTGGTTGCTCTTCTCATTTTTCTCATTCCCTCCTTTTAAATATATTTGTTTGAGCAAACTTGAAATTTATGATAACAGTTTCGCAATTATTTAGGTATACAAATGAATGGTTTTCTTTAATAACTCCATATCCACTGGCTTGGCGATATGCGCCGTCATTCCGGCCTCCATAGCGTCTCTGACATCCTCCGCGAATGCGTTGGCCGTCATGGCGATGATCGGAATCGTATCCGCGTCTTCCCGGTCCATGGCGCGAATGACCCTGGTGGCCTCGTACCCGTTCATAACCGGCATCTGCACATCCATCAAAATCGCGTCAAACTCTCCCGGGCGCGCCCGGCTGAACCGCTCGGTCACCAGCTGACCGTTTTCGGTTATCTCGCAGGTTGCGCCTTCCACCTCCAAAAGCTCCTCCAGAATCTCCGCGTTGATCTCATTGTCCTCCGCCACCAGAAAATGGCGGCCTTCCAGCGCGTGTTCCTCCTCTTCATCCAGCGCAGACTCCTGGGGGATGTACCCTGCATGAAGCTCCAGGAACTTTTCCCGGAATGCGGAGACGAAAAACGGCTTGGATAAAAATCCGTCGATGCCTGCCCGCGCCGCTTCCTCCTCAATCTCGTCCCAATCATACGCCGTCAAAAAGAAAATGGGGATATGCTTCGTCTCGATGGCGCGTATCCGTTTCGCTGTCTCCAAACCGTTCATGCCCGGCATCTGCCAGTCCAGAAGTATCACGTCGTAGCGCTCCCCCCGCTCTTTGTTCTTCTCCACCATGCGGATGGCCTCTTCCCCGCTTGCAGATGTGTCCGCCTTTACGCCGACGTCCTCCATCAGCATCTGAATGTTCCTGCATATATCCACGTCGTCGTCCACCGCCAAAATCTGAAAAATGCCGTTTTTCTCCCAAAACCGTTCATCCGCCTGGCTATCTGGTATGCGAAGCTCCAGATCCACTGTAAAAAGCGTGCCCTTATCCACTTCACTGAGCACGTCGATGGTTCCGCCCATCAGCTCCACAATATTTTTCGTAATGGCCATGCCAAGCCCGGTGCCCTGCACTTTGTTGGTGGTACTGTTCTCCGCACGGGTAAACGCGTCAAAAAGGACCTCCAGATATTCCGGCGACATGCCGTAGCCGTTGTCCTCCACCTCGATCTGAATGTGCTCATACTGGCTGACGCGCTGCTTTAACCCAATCATTCGGAAATACACATTTCCTCCTTCTTGGGTATATTTGACAGCGTTTGACAAAAGATTAATCAGAATCTGATTAATCCTGGTCTCGTCGCCAATCAGCCGTTCATGTTTTATGCCTGTAACCACAACCTGAAAATTCTGACCCTTGGCCCTGGCCGCCGGACGGATAATCGCGTCCACCGCCGACACCATGTCGTTTAAATTGAACTCACCCAAGGTGAGCACAACTTTCCCGCTTTCAATCTTGGACACATCCAAAACGTCGTTGATTAAGCTTAGCAGGTGCTGGCCGGACGAAGTGATTTTCTTCGTGTATTCCCGGACTTTCGCCGGGTTATCCGCATCCTTGGTCAAAAGCGCGGTGAATCCCAAAATCGCGTTCATAGGCGTGCGGATGTCGTGGGACATGTTCGAGAGAAACGTCGTCTTGGATTTGCTGGCGATCTGCGCCGCCTGCAAAGCCTCCGCCAGCCGCTGGTTATGTATCTCTCTTTCCTTTTCCCGTTCCATCCGAATTTTCTTCTGCTGTCTTGCGTTGATGAAATACAGCCCGCAGCAGAGCAAAAAGGCCACCAGCATAACCAGCGCCACCACAAAGATGTTCTGTTTCACCGCCCGTCCTTCCTGCTGGATAGCTTCAATGGGCACAAATCCAATCAGGTAAACGGCCCCGTCGTTGACCGCCCACATATAGATCAGTGATTCTTTGTCCTGAATGTCATGATAGAACATGACGTTTTCCCCTGCCTTGATTCCCTCGCTGATCTGTGCCTGGATATCCGGCTCCAGAATCCGGTTCGCCCGGTAGAAATCCTGCAGATTGATGTGCCCCGCTTCCCGCTCTCCAACCCCTTTGGGCTTTAAAACAAACCGTTCGCTCTGAGGGTCCATCATATAGATGGTGGCGCTTCCGTTGTAAAACTTATTGGGCAGCGGCTTGTCAAAAGAATCATAGATATATTCCACGTAAAGGGTGGCAATCTTCTCCCCATCCCTGACCACCGGGCACTTCATAGTATACGCCCAAGTGCCCAGCCTGTTCAGATAGGACCCGGAAACCGGCAGGCCCTCCACCGTTCTGCCGGAAGAAAAGTCCAGATCTTTAGCCGAAAACGACTCCCCGGTGTTGGAGAAGCCTTCCGTCTCCCCGGCGCGCACCATGGACACCATGACCATAGAGCCATTCCGGCTATAAGAGCGGATAAACTCTTCCGGGTTATCCATGACCGCGATTTCCCCCGCCATCAGCTTCTGAAACTCCGCCTCCTTGTCCAGAATCACCTCCACGGTGCCCTGAATCAGATTCAAACTCTCGCCCAGGTTGGTGACGGCCGACGCAGACATCTCATTGGAGATTTTATTGGCAATCGAAAATACCACGCCTCCCAAAATGCAAAAAACCAATAGAATTGGGACTATTAGAATAATTCCCTGGACTCTTTTCCCTTTTCTCGCCTTTTTTTTCATTTAAACCATTAACCTTCTCTTGTTGATAGAATTATTATATCATATGGCACAAAAAAAGTCATTTTCTTTCACAAAAAAAAGAC
>CAOJVE010000180.1 GCA_948444865.1 uncultured Lachnospiraceae bacterium | reverse complement strand
CCTCCGGCCTACCGCTTAGGAGGCGGTCGCTCTATCCAGCTGAGCTATAGCGACAGTTATAAAAATCTATAGAATATATTTTAGTGGCTTATGCATATTTTGTCAACCATATTTTTTTGATTCCGTAGATAAAATTTCATTAACATAATGTGAATAGCGGCCGTAAAATTCAATAATTGTTCATTGTTTCTTTGCTGGGAAAGTGGTAGAATAGAGAGAAATTGTATGATTATTGCGAGAACAGGAGTATTGAATAGATGAGTATTTGGACGAAAATCTTTGGTACGCACAGCGAGCATGAAGTGAAGCGTATCCAGGGGATTGTTGATAAGATAGAATCTCTGCGCCCTTCTATGCAGGAGCTGGACGATGACGCGCTGCGGGATAAGACGCGGGAATTTAAGAACAGGCTTTCCAAGGGAGAGACGCTGGACGACATACTGCCGGAGGCTTATGCCGCTGTCCGTGAGGCGGCCAGAAGGGTTTTGAATATGGAGCACTACCGGGTGCAGCTGATTGGCGGCGTGATTTTGCACCAGGGGCGCATCGCGGAGATGAAGACCGGTGAAGGTAAGACTTTGGTGTCTACGTTACCGGCTTATTTGAATGCCTTGACGGGGCGGGGCGTGCACATTGTGACGGTCAACGATTACCTGGCGGCCCGTGACGCCCAGTGGATGGGGGAAATCCATAAGTTTCTGGGGCTGACCGTGGGCGTTGTGTTAAATTCCATGGACAACGATGAGCGGCGGGAGCAGTACGCCTGCGACATCACCTATATCACCAACAACGAGCTGGGATTTGATTATCTGCGGGATAACATGGTGATTTACAAGGAGCAGCTGGTGCAGAGAGAGCTTTATTACGCCATCATCGACGAGGTGGACTCGGTGCTCATCGACGAGGCCCGTACGCCGCTGATTATTTCCGGGCAGAGCGGCAAATCCACGAAGCTTTACGAAGTCTGTGACATTCTGGCGCGGCAGCTGCAGCGGGGCGAAGCCAGCGGCGAGATGACCAAGATGACGGCGCTGATGGGTGAGGAAATCGAGGAGACTGGGGATTTCATCGTCAATGAAAAGGACAAAATCGTCACGCTCACCGAGGATGGCGTGAAAAAGGTGGAGAAGTTTTTCTCTATCGAGAATCTTTCCGACCCGGACAATTTGGAGATTCAGCACAATATCATCCTGGCGCTGCGCGCCCACAATCTGATGCACCGGGATCAGGATTATGTGGTAAAAGACGACGAGGTGCTGATTGTGGACGAGTTTACCGGGCGTATTATGCCCGGGCGGCGTTATTCGGACGGTCTGCACCAGGCCATCGAAGCCAAAGAGAAGGTGAAGGTGAAAAGGGAGAGCAAGACGCTGGCCACCATCACTTTCCAGAATTTTTTTAACAAATACGAGAAAAAAGCGGGCATGACCGGTACGGCGCTGACCGAGGAAAAAGAGTTCCGCGACATTTACGGCATGGACGTGGTGGAGATTCCCACCAACGAGCCGGTTCGCCGTGTGGACCAGGACGACGCGGTTTATATGACCCAGAAAGAGAAGTTCAAGGCGGTGGTGGAATCCATCAAAGAAGCGCACCAGCGGCAGCAGCCGGTTTTGGTGGGCACCATCACCATTGAGACTTCCGAATTGTTAAGCGGCATGCTTCGCAAGGAGGGCATTCCCCACAACGTGCTGAACGCCAAGTTCCATGAGAAAGAGGCGGAAATCGTGGCCCAGGCGGGCGTGGCCGGCGCCGTGACCATCGCCACCAACATGGCCGGCCGTGGTACCGATATCAAGCTGGACGACGTGGCCCGGGAGGCCGGGGGCCTGCGTATCATCGGCACGGAGCGGCATGAATCCAGGCGTATTGACAACCAGCTCCGCGGACGTTCCGGACGGCAGGGGGACGTGGGTGAGTCCAGATTTTATATTTCCCTGGAGGACGACCTGATGCGCCTGTTCGGCTCGGAACGGCTGATGGGGATTTTCAAATCTCTGGGCGTGCCGGAGAACGAACAGATTGAGCATAAGATGCTTTCCAGCGCCATCGAGAAAGCCCAGATGAAGATCGAGGGCAACAACTATGGAATCCGTAAGAATCTGTTGGATTACGACCAGGTAAACAATGAGCAGAGGGAAATTATCTACAAAGAACGCCGTAAAGTGCTGGACGGAGACAGCATGCGGGAATCCATCTGCCGGATGGTTACCGACGTGGTGGACAGCACGGTGGATATGTGCTTTTCCGACGATGTGGCGTCCGAAGAATGGGACGTGAATGAATTTAACCAGGCGCTGATTCCGATTATTCCGTTAAAGCCGCTGGATCGGGAACGGCTCAAGGATATGAAGAAAAACAACCTCAAGCATGAGCTGAAAGAAGAGGCCATTAAGAAATACGAGATGAAGGAAGCGGAATTTCCGGAGCCGGAGCAGATCCGTGAGCTGGAGCGGGTAATCTTGCTGAAGGTTATTGACAATAAGTGGATGGACCACATCGACGATATGGAACAGCTCCGCCAGGGAATCGGCCTGCAGGCCTATGGTCAGAAAGACCCGGTTGTGGAATATAAGATGAGCGCGTACGATATGTTTAACGCCATGATTGCCAGCATCCAGGAAGACACCGTTCGGCTTTTGTACCATGTGCGCATCGAGCAGAAAGTGGAGCGGGAGCAGGTAGCGCAGGCGACTGGCACCAACAAAGAGGAAGAAGGACCGAAAAAGCCCGTCCAGAGGGCAAAGGCCAAGGTTTATCCCAATGACCTGTGCCCCTGCGGCAGCGGTAAGAAATACAAGCATTGCTGCGGACGGAAGGCTTAAGAATTTTTTTCCCAGCCCCCGTCGATTCGCTGGATGAGTTCGGGGAAGGTTTTCAGACCGCTTAAAGTGTCGTAGGCCGTGATGCAGCTGGCTCCGGTGGCGGCGGCCAGCTGCAGGCAGCGTTTGGGCGGGTAGCCCTCCAGGGCGGCTTTCAGAAAGGCTGCGATGCTGGTGTCTCCGGCGCCTGTGCCGGAGAGTATCCGATCCGGCTTGAAGCTTTTTTCAAAATACTCCAGATTGCCCCAGGATGTAAATTCCGGGGCGATTTTTTTCATAACCTCCGGCGCTCCGGTGCGCAGGTAGATGCCGGCGGCGCCGCATTTAATCAACACGCATTTTGCGCCCCAGTCAAGAAGCGTCTGCGCCAGAGGCTGCACATCCTTTTCCACGTCCAGAACAGAAGGGATGTCCTTGTCGCCGGCCTGCCGGGTCCAATCTTCATATCGCTCCCGGTCAATCATGTAGCCCAGTTCCTCGATGCTAGGAACGAAGAAATCCACCAGCGGAAGCAGGTTTTTCACAATCTGGGTCCAGTTCTGGCGTCCGGCCTCCGAATCGTCTTCCACGGCGGCCATGTCCAGGGAGACAGTCAGACCCATTTCCTTTACCCGGGTGAAAATTCGGACCAGTTCCTGGGCGTCGTCCAGATACATGGAGCGCATCAGGGACGGGTAGCCGAAGTGGAAATGCCTGGCCTGCCCGATGGCTTCAAAGTCCAGGTCATCCATGCAGAAGGTGTCGTTGCAGCCTGGATGGTGCAGGAAAATCCGATCTACGCCCGGAGGCGCGATGACAATGGTGTAGGAAGTGCTTTCCTCCTCTGCCACAATCAAATGGTCGGCCGCCTGGTATTTTTCAAAAGTCTGCTGTATGACCGAGCCAAAAGCGTCCTGGCCGATTTTGCCCATGAGGATGACGGAACTTCCCAGTTTCTTTAAGGCAAGCCCCGTATTGGCCACTGCGCCGCCGGGGCTGAAGTTGGCGTTTTTTACGTTGATGATTTTGCCGGGCATCAGCAGCTGGGAAATGTTTTCGGTTACTTTCGTCTGGGGGAATCCGGGGGTAATGTCGATGCATAAATGGCCGGCTACGGCAATAGTTTGATTTTTCATAAGCTTCTTTCCTTTGCTGAGCGATTGTTTACATGAACGATTGTTTATACCGAAAATATAGCATATTTCCCGTGGCTCGGCAATACTGTTTACATGGCGCGAAATAGTCCTTGTTTTGTATGATTATGATGAATATTGACAAGGCATATGAACAATCATATAATGAGTACACATATATATTCAATATATATTAGAGCGCGTTTGAAAATTCATTTATGCCATCCGCATGTCCCGCTTTGCGGTCAATTTGTCCCGCATTCAGTCAGAGTAGACCGCTACGCCTACTTTATGTATGGAACAAATTCCACATTATAAAGCCCTCGGGAAACGAATTGTGAAGCACGGTTGACATCAGGCCATTTTTTCAACGCGCGCTAGGA
>CAOJVE010000179.1 GCA_948444865.1 uncultured Lachnospiraceae bacterium | reverse complement strand
GAGCGCGCGGCTGTTAACCGCGTTGTCGTAGGTTCGAGTCCTACTCGGGGAGTTTTAGAGAACTGTTTGCTTTTGATTATAATAGCAAACAGTTTTTTTATTGTATAGGAGACTTCACTTCTTATATGATAAACTTTCCAGGGGTTGCACTCTATGGATAAAGAAAGACTCTTTTTTATAGAGAAATTGGTAAAAATGCCTTATACTTTTCCAAAAAAGTACGATATAAAAAATAGGAGAGGAGGCAGAGTATGAAACCACTTATACAGATTACGACGATACCGATTGCATATGAATTGCAAGTTGAAAGAGCTAGATATGAGCGTCATGAAGGGACTGCGGATTTAGAAATTACCGGAAGTCAGGATGGGGCCATGCGCATTAAGAGTCAGCCCATTAAGCTGAATCTGGACACTTATGAGTCAGGGGACAGCGTATTGAGCGCCGCTTTGGGCGTTGGCGAGAATGGGAAAGCTTCCGCGGTTATGTATCAGGCGACTGTTTCCATGGATGGAGATGGACAGTTGCTGTTGAAAGGCAAAATCAGCGACAATCTGACCAAAGCAAATGCTACGCATGCCCCAGTGGCGGATCAGAGCGCACCCATTGTAAACAGCGCGGATTTGACCATTCGGTATCAGATGGATAAGATGAATTTTGATATGAAGGTTGCCAATGGCAATTTTGAGTTTATACCGGGCAATATCAATCTTGAAATTACCCAGTATCCAGAGGTTCAGATCGAGTATGTGGGCGGACCCATATACGTTCCACCCAGCGCAGACCCGAATTACGAGGGTGTGGATGTGAAGGCGTAAGAGGCATTTTCTTCATTCATTTCGATAAAACGAAGAGAGAGCATTAAATAGAGCGCTTCGTCTGGATTGTTCAAATCCACATGAAGAATCGTTTTGATTTTATCTAAGCGATACAGGAAAGTGCTTCTGTGAATGTAAAGCGCTTTTGCGGTTTGGACTGCATTACAGTGGTTATTCAGGTAGCACCGCAGAGTTTTCACGTATTCGGTGTGGTGCAAATCATCTATATTTTTAAGCTTCAATAACTTCTCGTGGGAAATCATGCACGCGGGAAGTTTTTTTGTGGCTTCCTCCAGAATATAGTCCAAAGCAATTTCGTCAAAATGGTGAATCCACAGGCTGGGGTGTTTTCGTTTGCCAATTTCCAGGGCGGCGGATGCTTGTACATATTGTTCATGGAAATTCATGTGACCGGACATGCAGCGGCTATATCCGGCTTTTAACAGCTGGTCCCGGATAAAATAAGCCAGTTTTTTTGCGATGGCCGGGACGCTTAACCGGGACTTTGTCTGGTTGATATAGAGGACTATATTATTTTTTTCAATAAAGGAACAGGCGTAGGGCAGGGCGCTTTCAATGTGGCTGCATAGGGAGGGAAGGGGCGAACCCTGGCTGTCTGCGCGGCCATTTTCCAAAACGACGCACAAATGGTCGTTTGCGGGACTCCAGCCCAGCCCGTTCAGCTGTCGGCTTATGGCGTCAAAATCGGCGGATGGATCGGCCAAAATAGTGTGAAACAGGGAATGCAGCACAGCGTTATGTCTGAATGCATATTGTGCCATTTCCGACAGATATTCCAGTAGAAAGCTATAGCATGAAGAGTTCGGCAATGTGTGAATTTTTTCCCGAAAAGCATCGGGGGTGGAGGCGTTTGCGAGCCAGTCGCTCTCCAGGAAATCCAGAGGCATATTTAAGACAGGTTGACTGATTTCCAGTAGTTTTTGGATGGGTTCACCGTTTAGACAGGCGCACATCAAGTCTTCCTGCCATTGGTCAAAGGTTAAAAAAAGTTCCTGAATCTGGTTAAATAGGGACAGGATGGAGGAATTGTTTTTCAAAAGGCAGTAATTGGCGGGCAATGCCTGCGGCGTTTCCGGGCTGTCCTGAATTTGCAGCGCCAGACTGTTTGCGGGCAATGCCTTCTTTCGGGGGGGCAAATGGGCTTCATCCAGAAGATAAAGGGCGTTTTCCATTAAATGAGCCTCTTCTGTGTAAAAATAAAGTTTTTCCACACACGGTTCTTGGGATAATGGGCCGCTGCAGACGATCTCGTATGTATCGGAGAGCCGCTGGACGATAAAAGCCGGACTTAATTTCATCAGATCCTCCTAATCTTGTAAGAGCAATAGTATTCCTACACATTGTAGGAAATTATTTAGGGAAAGTCAAGGGCTAAATAATATGAAAAAGAGCAAGCTTCTTATGAAGGAGAACTTGCTCTTTTTGCGATGGCGGGCTATTTCAATAAATAGCAGCTTGTATAAGTCAATGTGTTGGGGCCATAATAGTACAGCATCCCATTGTCTGTGCATATTTGATTGACCAATAGCCCGTAGGCTTCCATTGAGGAAATGGATTTCTCCGGAAAACGGCAGGGCGCGTCCGGGTAAGTGCATGTTTTACATAAGGTGCATGCGCCGGCGCCCAGGGCCAGCAAATTCGGATAATCTTCGGCCAGGATGGCGCGAAAGTCGTAAAAATTCTTTTTGTGCTTTCGCTCCAGCAGGATCATCGCTTCGTAGTCGAAGCTGTCGTCCAGCTCGCCTGTAGTCTGCACCAAGATCCCGGTATGGTAAGCGCGAACCTGGCGGCGGCATTCTTCCAGAGTCCCGCAGGCAGGGGGACAGGACCAGTTTTTGTCGTACTGCCCACAGGAGTTGACGGAGCACATGTCCCGTACTTCCGGCATGAGGATCATTGTATCCGGCCTCAGTTCATGAACATATGTAAACCCGTGTTTTTTTGCAAGGTCAATTATGTTCGGATCAATCATTTAGTCTTCCTGATCAAAGCCCAGCTCGTCTACAAATGTATCTTGGAATTCGGCGCGGTTTGCCAGCTCCAGGAATTCAACCTGTGTGGCCAGTTCATGTGAGCGATGGAATTCGTCTTCGTTGATGATGGCGATCTTCGCGCCTTCACCGGCGGCGTTTCCGATGGGGATTACTTTGTCGGACAGTTCCATAGGCAGCAAGCCGATGGCGCATGCGCTTTCCGGATTCATGTAGTTTCCAAATGCGCCGGCGATCAGCACTTCGTCGATGTCTTCCAGGGTGATTCCCCACAGTTTGCTCATGATGCGGATGCCTGCGGCGATGGCGGCTTTGGCCAGCTGCAGCTCACGGATGTCTTGTTTTGTCAGGCTTACTTTATCTGTGATCTGGTAGTCTTCTTCCATGAAGCCAGTCTCGTCGATGATTTCCAGCTCCAGCAGACAGGCGGTCAGATCCAACAGGCCGGAGCCGCAGATTCCCTCAGGTTCCACATCGCCAATTACGGTGTAGGATAATTTTTTATTTTCATCCAAGGTCACATGGTCGATGGCGCCTGTGCCGCCGCGCATACCGCAGCTGATCTTGGCGCCTTCCAAGGCGGGGCCGGCAGCGGTGGAGCAGGTGAGCATTTTGCCGTCTTTGCACAAAACCAGCTCGCCGTTGGTTCCGATGTCGATCATCAGGGAAGTCTTGCCCCGTTTTTCCAGGTCGGTCGCCAGGATACAGGCCAAGGTGTCGGCGCCTACGAAGCTCTCGATTACGGACAGGCCCCAGAAACGTCCGTTTGGATGGATCTGAATGCCGTATTCGGAAGCCAGAGCGATCACGGGCTCTTTGCAGTGCGGATAATAGGGCGCCGCAGTCAGGGTGTCAACGGGCCAGTGCAGGAACAGGTGCATCATACAGCTGTTTCCAACCAGGGAAACGCCGGCGATCCGTTCTGAGGAGATGCCCACTTCCTTCGCCATTTCCTGGATCAGCTGGTTGATGGTGGTGCGCACGCAGTTTGCCAGCGTGTCGCCGCCGCCTGCCAGAGCGTATTCGCAGCGGTTGATAACGTCGGCTCCGTACGGTGACTGAGGATTCAGGCAGCTGTTTACCGTAACCGGGCGGCCGTCCGAGGCGTCCAGCAGATAAGCGGCGATGGTGGTGGTTCCCAGGTCAACGGCAGCCAGGTAAACCGGCTCGGAAGAATCTTTCAGTTCGGCTGGAATCCATGGTTTCACATCCACTTCACGTCCCATGCCTTTTTCCAGAATCTGGTTGCGTATGGTGCGGGAAGACAGACGGATGGTCATATCATTTTCCACATGAATAGTACAGGATTTCTGAACGCCGGGCTCTCCGCCTTCCAGAACCTCCACGGTACATTTTTCGCATTTTCCCTTGCCGCCGCAGGGCGCTTCCGGTGAATATCCGGCCTTGCGCTGGGCCTCCAGAAGAGTTGTGCCTGCCTCCACCTCTATGGATGTATTATCTGGCATAAAAGTTACAGTATAAGTACTCAAAATGGTATTCCTCCCTTCAGT
>CAOJVE010000178.1 GCA_948444865.1 uncultured Lachnospiraceae bacterium | reverse complement strand
CATCCCGTTGCCGCGCAGAATCTCTCCCACATAAATGCCTATAAAAAAAAGGAAAATCCATGGAAACAAGGGAAAATAATCCGTTGAGTAAAATGCGTCATTGGGAAAACCCAGCCAATAAAGCCAACGGGTCTTGTAAAGCGCCTCCGGCAGCCCGATCTGCGCCTGCCTCCCGAAACTCAGCGCGCCCTCCGGCAGCAGCCAGGTCACTTCCAGCGCGATGGCCGCGCAGAGCATCCCGTAAAACGCCGGAATCCTTTTCAGATATGGATACGCCGCCGCCCCGATAACAGACGCCGCGCCCAGGAAGCTCAGAACGCCAAAACGCACCAGCGCCTCCGGCACAGCCACCCACGTGACCAGGGTCAAAACGCATCCCCATCCCATCAGCAAAAGCCCCCGTTTCACGGGCCTCCTGCCCATGGGAAAAACCATCCCGGAGATCAGGATAAAGCTCCAGCGAATGCAACTCCCCCATGCCTCCCCCTGCCATCCCGTAAACCAGGGCAGATCCACTCCCAGGAAAACCGCCAGGTCATAACACAGATGGAACAATGCCATGTGAACCAGCGTAAACCCCCGCAGGGAATCCAAAAAATGCACCCGGCCTTCCGTCTTAATATCCATAGTTTCCTCTCACCGAATCGTCATGGTCGATCCAGTCCTGAACAGGAATCCGACGGTAATCATTTTTGGTATCGCGGATATACACCGTCTCAATTCCCGCATTGATAATCAGCCTTTTACACATCGAACAGCTGCAGGAATTTTTAATCAGCTCCCCCGTAGACACTTCCGTCCCCACCAGATAGAGGGAACTGCCGATCATCTGCTCTCTGGAGGCGCTGATAATCGCGTTGGCCTCCGCATGAACGCTGCGGCAGAGCTCATAGCGCTCCCCCCGGGGTATATTCAAATCCTTGCGGATGCATGTGCCCAGATCGGAACAGTTTTTGCGCCCCCGGGGCGCCCCCGCGTAGCCGGTGGAAATCACCTCGTCATTTTTCACAATCACAGCCCCGTAAAGACGGCGCAGACAAGTCCCCCGCATAGCCACCACCTGGGCCAGATCCAGATAATAATTCACTTTATCCCTTCTCGCCATAATTTCGCCTGCACCCCCTTTTTATACATAGAACTCTTATCAATATTAGCAAAATAAACGGGCGCACACAATGGTTTTTTATGCTATTTTTACTCATTTTTTTCCATGCATATTTTTTTCTAAAAATCTATTGACTTTCCGGCGAAAAACATTTATACTTAAAGTCCGTGCAGCCGGGGAGTTAGCGGTGCCCTGTACCTGCAATCCGCTACAGCAGGGGTGATGCCAATCTGAGGATTTCTGATTGTGGAGCTGCCTTTTATAAGCGGCGTTGACGTCTGGGTCTTACGCAACAGGAACCTGTGAACCGTGTCAGGTCAGGAATGAAGCAGCGCTAAGCGGACCCTTCTGTGTGCCGTAAGGGCGCTTGGGCCGAGCTGGCTGTAGAAGTAACGTCTGTGATCGTCTTTCGAGGTGCGGCGCACGGAAAAATTAAAAATCCGAAATAGTCTGTGATAACCAGCCCGCAAAGAGCGTATCTCTTAGGCGGGCTTAGAGCGTGTTTGAAAATCGTGATAAGTTTTCAAACACGCTCTAATGCATAGCGTAATTTTTTCTATGGACATTTTTTATCCGCAGCCATATAATAACTACCAAATAGCGATGCGCCCATTCTACTTTTGCAGGGGAGAGGATTCATGGAGACGAAGAAAAAATTTATCGTGAAATTCGCAATAACGGTTTTTCTTTTGGCTGTTTTGTTTTTTGAGGTTTTTTTCCTCTACTGCCGCTATGTGAAGCATACCAGCGCGCTTACGTACGCCGCCGAAAAGCTCCACATCGCCCAGGACTGGGTGGCCCACAGCGGCGCCCAGACCGCCAACGCCCAAACGCCCGCCAGCCGCAAAGTTTTTTCCGTGAAATCCGCTGCCTCCCAGGCATTTTTGTTTCCCACGGCGGAAAACGCGCTTCGGGAAACGCTAAAGCGCAGGCATACGCTGGCCGTATCCGCCAATTCCGACGATACGGCGGATTCCGCCCAGCTTTCCGAAAACGCAGCCGCAAAAGACGTTCCCTCCGAAAACGCTTCCAAAGCAGGCGCCTCCGAAGAAAGCGGCTCCGCGAAAAAGACGCCGCAGGAAGAAAACGCCACGATCTCTCCCCCCGAGGAGGCCGCGCCGGAAGCTTCCCCTGCAAATGCTGAAGAGGCGAACCCCGCTGGAACCGAAACCACGGACATCCGCGATCTTCTGAAACGTCAGGAAAAGGCCGGCCTTGCATCGATCTCCGATAACCGCGTACAGCTAGAGGCGGAATCCATTCTCCAAAACCCGGAGCTGCCCACCGGGTGCGAAGTCACTTCGCTGACCATGGCTTTGCGTTTCGCGGGATACGACGTTTCCAAGGAGGAGCTGGCCGACCAGTTCCTGGATAAAGCCCCGCCTGGCAGCGTCAGCTACAAGTCCGCCTTCTGGGGGGACCCCCGCCAGGCCGAGTCTTTCGGCTGCTACGCCCCGGTGATTGTCAAGGCCGCAAACAAATATCTGGCCAGCCAGAAAAGCGAGAAGACAGCCTACAACTTAACCGGCGCCTCTCTGGACGACCTGCTGTCGGAAGTACGCATGGGATACCCGGTGATCGTATGGGGTTCCATGTATATCGACGAGGAAATCGTATTTTCCTATGGCTGGGATATCGAAGGAGAAACAGTCACCTGGCCGTCCAACGAACATTGTATGCTGTTAGTCGGATTTGATCTAGAAAACAACTCCGTGATCGTCTGCGATCCCTTAAACGGAACCGTCAGCTACGATAAAGGCGCCTTCCAGCGTCATTACGAAACGCTGGAACAGCAGGCGATTGTCATATATTAACGAAAAAAAGCCATGGACTGCGGTGCGCGCCATGGCTTTTTTTCTATGCATTTTTCTCAAAATTAATCCGATACCATAATAAAAACATATAGACCGTCCAGATCTTCCGGCTGTAATTCTTTTTGCCCGCCTTGTGGACTTTCAGCAGACGCAGCAGCTCCGATGTGTTGAAGTACCGCTCCGCCGTCTTGGACGTGAACGCTTTGTAAACCTTCTGATAATACGCGTCCTCCCGCAGCCACTTGGCAATGGGGACCGGGAAGCCCAGCTTTTTGCGCTTGGCGTTTTTCTCCGGCAGATAGCCTCTGGACACTTTCCGGAACAGGATCTTCGTGTTTTCGTCCGTCACCCGCATCTCGGAGGGCAGAGAGAGCGCGACCTTGGCCACCTCCATGTCCAGGAAAGGCACCCGCACCTCCAGGGAGTGCGCCATGCTCATGTGATCGGATTTGCGCAGAATGTCTCCGCGCAGCCAGAAGCACAAGTCAATGTACTGCATCTTGGTCACGTCGTCCATGTCGGAAACTTCGTCGTAATATGGCTTGGTCAGCTGCTGGGGCGTCACGTAGCCGCGGCTTTTTTTCAGCAGTTTGCGCACCTGACTGGGATAGAAGATGTAGGCGTTTCCGATGAACCGCTCCTCGATGTTCTGGCCCGCCCGGATCAGGTATTGTTTTCCCTTGAAATCAAAAGGGCATTTCAGGAAAAGTTTGCTGACGACCCGCCGGATTCCCTTGGGAATGAATTTCACCGGGCGCAGGGACAGCGGCGTGTGGTAGATGGTGTAGCCGCCGAAAAGCTCGTCGGAACCCTCGCCGGACACGACAACCTTTACATGGCCGGAGGCCAGTTTGCACAGGTAATACAGCGGGATGATCGACGGGTCCGCCACCGGCTCGTCCAGATACTGCTGCACCTTGGGCACCGCGTCCCAATACTCCTCCGTGGTGATGATCTTATCGTAATTCTCAATCCCCAGCTCTGCGCTCAGTTCTTTCGCCAGATTGACCTCGTTCCACTCGTCCCACTCAAATCCCACGCTGAAGCTCTTCTTAAACCCGCTGGCCGCCGTCAAAAAGGACGAGTCGATGCCGCCGGACAGGAAAGAAGCCATCTCCACGTCGCTGATTTTGTGGGCTTCCACGGAATCCTCCAGCGCCGCTTTCAGCCGGGCAGACGCCTCCGCCTCGGTCAAATCTTCCTGGATATGGAACTGGGGCTTCCAGTAACGGCGGATCGTGATCTCCCCGCCTTTCCAGTACATGTAATGGCCAGGCAGAAGCTGATAGACCCCTTTGAAAAAAGTCTCTTCCATGGCGTTGTACTGGAAGGAAAGATAATTGCCCAAGGCCGCCTCGTTAAATTCCTTTTTCATCTCGGGATGGGCAAAAATGGCCTTGATCTCCGAACCGTAGAAGAAATCGTCGCCCTTTCTTCCATAAAATAACGGTTTAATTCCAAACATATCCCGGGCCAGGAACATGGTCTTTTTCTCTTTATTCCAAATGGAAAAGGCGAACATTCCCCG
>CAOJVE010000177.1 GCA_948444865.1 uncultured Lachnospiraceae bacterium | reverse complement strand
ATAGTATAAGGAGAATATCCATGAAACGCATTCATACAACCGACGCCGTGGGCCATGTGCTGTGCCATGACATCACGAGAATCGTCAAAGACGTAGTAAAAGACACGGCCTTTCGCAAAGGCCACATCGTAAAGGAAGAGGACATCCCGGTTCTTTTGTCCCTGGGAAAAGATCATCTGTACGTATGGGAAAAGGACGCGGACATGCTCCACGAGGACGAAGCCGCCCAGATCCTCTGCCAGATCTGCCAGAATGAAAATATGCATCCCACCCCGGTAAAAGAAGGGAAAATCGAGCTGATCGCCGACTGCGACGGGCTTTTTACGGTGGACGTAAGCCGTCTGGACGCGGTAAACGACCTGGACGAGATCATGATCGCCACCCGTCATAACAACACCGCCGTGAAAAAAGGCGACCGTCTGCTGGGCACGCGGGTCATTCCCCTCATCATCCAGAAAGAAAAAATGGAGCGGGCGAAAGAAACCGCCGGGGAGGCGCCGCTTGTCTCCCTGACGCCGTTTAAGCCCATGAAGGCCGGCATCGTAACCACTGGAAACGAGGTTTTCCACGGCCGGATCAAGGACACGTTCACGCCCGTCATCCTGGAAAAACTGGCCGCCTACGGCATCGAATCCTGCGGACACATCATCTGCGACGACAACCTAAACCGGATTCGCGATGCCATCTTAAAGCTGAAAGAAGACGGCGCGGACATGATCCTCTGCACCGGCGGCATGAGCGTAGACCCCGACGACCAGACCCCCGGCGCCATCAAAGCTTCCGGCGCCCGCATCGTCACCTACGGCGCGCCCGTGCTGCCCGGCGCCATGTTTTTGATGGCGTATTTCGACGACGGCACGCCGGTTATGGGACTCCCTGGCTGCGTCATGTACGCCAAAGCCACCGTATTCGACCTGGCGCTGCCCCGGATCGCCGCCGGCGTGAAACTGACCAAAAAAGACTTTTCCCGGATGGGAAACGGCGGATTCTGCTTAGGCTGCAGCGACTGCCATTACCCGGACTGCGGATTCGGAAAAGGCGTGTAAAGGAGGCATAAGATACCATGGAAAATATAACCATCGAGCAGGCGCAGGAACTGGCGCTTGCCCACACAAACAGAATCACCGAGACGGAAACCGCCGACTTACTCCATGCGCCTGGCCGCATCCTGGCCCAGGATATGCCCGCGCCCTTTCACAACCCGCCTTTCGACCGCTCCCCCATCGACGGCTACGCCTGCAAAGCCGCCGACCTATCCGGCGCCTCCAAGGAATGCCCGGCCACTCTGACTGTCGTCCGGGAAATCGACGCGGGCCAGCATTCAGACCAGGAAATCCTGCCGGGCCAGGCCGTGCGCGTCATGACCGGCGCCGCCATCCCGCCCGGCTGCGACTGCTGCGTCCGCCAGGAAGACACCGATTACGGCGAAGAGCGGGTGAATATCTACCGCTCGGAAAAGCCCTGGGGAAATTACTGCTTCGCCGGCGAGGATTTCAAAACAGGGGACGCGCTTTTAAAGAAAGGCGCCCGCTTAAGCTTTGTGGAATCCGGCGTCTTAGCCGGCATGGGACTGACCCAGGCGCCCGTTTACCGCCGGCCCCGCGCCGCCGTTTTCACCACCGGAGACGAGGTGGTTTTGCCGGGAAATCCGCTTCCCCCCGGGAAAATCTATAACAGCAACCTGGCGCTTTTAACCGCCCGCCTCCAGGACTTCGGCGCGGAGCTCTCCCACATGGCGTCCATCCCCGACGAACCCGCCGCCATGGCCAAAGCCCTCCAAAAAGCGGCGCAGGACTCCGACGTGATTTTCACCACCGGGGCCGTTTCCGTGGGGAAAAAAGACATCATGCACGAAGCGCTCTCCCTGGCCGGCGCCAAGCGGATTTTCTGGCGCGTCCAGATAAAACCTGGGATGCCTACGCTGTTTTCCGTATATGAAAACACACCCATCTTAAGCCTGTCCGGCAATCCCTTCGGCGTGGCCGTGGTCACCGAGCTTCTGGCCCGGCCCATGATCCAGAAAATGGCGCAGGACGACTCCTTAAAGCTTGTGCGGGCGCAGGGAATCATAACGGAAGACTTCGGCAAAACAAGCAAAATGCGCCGGTTTGTGCGGGCCATTTGGAATCAGGGCAAATTTTCCTTGCCGGACGGCCTGCACTCCAACGGAGTTCTGGCCTCCATGATCGGCTGCAACTGCCTGCTGGACATCCCCGCCGGCGTCCCGGAAATAAAAGCCGGCGATTCGGTGGAAGCCGTTTTACTATGAAAAACGCAGATAAGAAAATCCCAGTTTTCGCCGTCAGCGGCGCAAAAAATTCCGGCAAGACCACTTTAATCACCCAGCTTTTGCCCATCCTGTCCGCCCAGGGAATCCGCGCCGCCGTGGTCAAGCACGACGGCCACGACTTCGACGCGGACGTTCCGGGCACGGACACTTACCGGCACCTTCGCGCAGGCGCCTACGGCACGGCCGTTTTCTCGGCCTCCAAATACATGGTGGTCAAAAAAATGCCGGAAAAAACCGAGATTTACCCGGACGAGGCCCAGTTTCGAGACTGGTTCCCGGAAGCGGATTTGATTTTGCTGGAAGGCTTCAAATCTTATCCCTGCCCCAAGCTGGAGGTGATCCGAAAGGGAAATTCCCAGAAAAGCGTATGCGGCCGCCGCGGACTCACCGCAATCGCCACCAACCTCCCCCCGGAAGGGCGCGGGGATTTCCCTGGGAGCGTCCCCGTCCTGGACCTAAACAAACCAAAAGAAATTGCGGCCTGGATTACCGCCGCAATCAAACAGGAGTGAGCCAAAATGAAAACAGGCGCTTTGATTCTCGCCATTTCCCCGCCCGGGGAACCCCACCGGGACAACGAGGAATTTCCCTTGTTTCTGCCCATGTATCCGCTGGACGGCACAACGGCCATCAAACGTGAAATCTCCACCTTGCGCCAGGCGGGCGTCTCCCCCATCCTGGCGCTGACCGACGGCCCCACAGACGTGCTGAAAAACCATTTAAGCCACAACCACATCCTTTTCGTGGAAGCCGAAGGCCCCCTAAGCCGGGAAGCTCTCCTGCGCGCAGGCCTTCAGGCCGCCCGCCAGAAAATGGATCGAACGCTCGTCGTGCCGGCGGAATGCCCGGCCTTCTCCCCGGAAACGGTTCGAGCGCTTCTGGCCTGCGAAAAAAGCGCCGCGCCCGTCTATGGCGGCCGGCGCGGCTGGCCCCGCCTCCTGGACTTCTCTGCGTTTGACGGCGAAATCCCGGCGGATTTCTCCTGGAACGCGCTGCCCCTGGCGGAACTTTCCACCGAAGACCCGGCCGTCCTGCTCTCCCTTCTGGAAGAAAACGGCGCCCAGGAAATCCAGGAACATTTCAAATCCCAGCGCCGCGCCAATGAGCTGCGCTGCAAGACAAAAATCATCCTCACCAAAGAGGAGGATTTCTTCGGCCCGGGCGTATGCCGCCTGCTGAAATACAATGACGAAACCGGCTCCCTCCCGGCGGACGCCTCCCGAATGCGCATGTCCTACTCCAAGAGCTGGAAAATGATAAACAAAGTGGAAAAAGAAATGGGCTTTGCCTTTCTGAACCGCACAAACGGCGGAAAATCCGGGGGCAGCTCCACGCTTACAGAGGAAGGCCGGCAGTTCATCGACCGCTATCAGGCTATGGAGCGGGACATGGAGCAGATGAGCCGGAATTTCTTTGACGCGTATTTTCGGGATTTTCAGTAGAACCAACCGGAAAAACTTCCCAGTCTTCAAATAAGGCGCAAATTTTCCCTTTACTTTTACCACCCCCTTCTGATAAACTAAAAATCAGACAAGGGAAACGAGTAGAGGAGCGCCTATGATTTCAAAAGAAGAAAGAGCTAAGAAAGAAAAAGCGGCCTATAACCAGGGTTTGGACAGAAAAAAATACAATCAAAGATTGGGACACGCCCAATCTGGATATGCAAACGACCGAAAAAAGAAGGCCATATCGGATCTGTTAAAACGAGGAAAAGACAAAAATGTTCTGGAGCTGGGAAGCGCAAGCTGGAAACAGTTCATTGATTTTAAAGCCTGCCCGCCAAAAAACCTGACCTGCATCAATATTTCAGAAAGGGAACTGCAAAAAGGCATCCAGGCATCCAAAAGGTTAAAAACAAACCAATACTGCACCCATGTCTTTCAAATTATGGACGCTCACCATCTGGCGTTTCCGGATCATACATTCGATCTCGTATTTGGAACCGGCATTTTACACCATCTGGATTTTGAAACAGCCGTAAAAGAAATTTTCCGGGTTTTAAAAGAAGACGGGGAGATGGTTTTTCTGGAACCATTGGGGCGCAATCCCGTCGGAAAATTGGTTCGGCGGCTGACCCCGGATGCCCGTACCCCGGATGAAAAACCATTGGATAAGGAGCATTTTCGGATCTTGGAAAAACACTTCCATCTGGAAAATTCCTATTACCAGCTTTTTTACGTGCCGGCCGGCGTTTTATCAAAACATATCTTCTCATCCGCCTACAATCCCCTGACACAGGCCGCCGACCGTTTGGACATGTGGCTGGAAAAAGCTTTGAAAAACTGCGGCATTGGCCTGTATTACCGAATGGCCGTGATTCATGGGACACCGAAAAAA
>CAOJVE010000176.1 GCA_948444865.1 uncultured Lachnospiraceae bacterium | reverse complement strand
TGATATATAAAAATTCTAACCATATTTTAGTAATATTTTAAGGGATAAAAAAAAGGAACATTTCCTGTTGAATCTATTTGAAAATATGGATGAAGACAATGAAAATCTGGATCCGCTAATTTTAATTTTCAAATCCAGATCCGCTTATCAACAGGGAAATTTGAAAAGGTCAAAAGACTATCTGCACCGGGCCGTAGAAAGCCGTCAGATTTATATATTAATGGAAGCTGCCCTGCTGATTTTTCAATCCGAAGGGAAATTATCCCTGGAACCGTTACTTTTTCAAATGGATATATCTCAATTAGGAAGCATTTCCAAATATTTAACCGAAAATGCAGAAGCAGATCAGCTTTCTCCTTGGATTACTATGGTAAAATCCAGTTTGGCTGACTTTCCAGTTCAGTCGCTTTTTTTGCTAACCTCTTTTCAGGAAAAATTATTAATCGAAGGTATTTTGGAAATTGAAGATTCTGAATTGCTTACACAAATCAAACAATATTGTCAATGGGTAAAGGAATATACAGTTTCTGTTTATAGTGAACAGATTTTTGCCTCCAAAAATAGTTCTTTTATGCCACCTGACTATCGTTTTGCGACGCAGATGGAACAGATTTTCCAAGATTGGGAAAGTTGCAATTACCCACAGGTTTTACAAGGACTACGCGAAGTTATCAACATTTACAAACCCCTTTGTGGGGTAATCCGCCGTCTGCTATCCATGATTTCCGATGAAATCAACCAACCAGAACCGACAAACCCAGAATTCCTCACCCTGGCATCCCAGGTGAAACAAACGGTCCAATATCTGCTCCAGGAAAACCGCTGTGAGGAAGCTTTGCCGTTGGTTGAGCAGCTGTCAACCCTGCTTCCCAAGGATTTAGAAGTCGTACGTTTACGCCAGGAACTGTGGAGCCGTATGGGAGAATAACACACAATGAAAACTGTACTATTCATTACATGGGGATGCTTCGGACAAGAGGACATGCTCCAGGCATTTTATAAACACGGATTTAAAATAGCCACCTTTCCATTAAAAGACAGGGGATATCCAAAAGATAAAGAAAAATACGCAGCAGATTTAAAGAAAAACCTCCAGGAATCAAAATGTGATTTTGTGTTTTCCTTTAACTTTTTTCCCATCATTGCCCAAGCATGTAAAGATGAGAATTGTAAATATGTATCCTGGATTTACGACAGCCCGCACAGTAACATGCTGTACCCGGAAGCGCTTTACGAAACCAATTATATATTTACTTTTGATTCGTATATGTGTAATTTTCTTAGGAATCAGGGAGCCAAAACCATATACTACGCACCCCTTGCCGTCAATTCACGGCGGCTGCGGGCAATACCTGTTACAAAAAAAGACCGAAAAAAATATAGCGCTGAAATTTCTTTTATAGGAGTGCTGTACAACGAGGAACACCACTTCTTCGAGCGCCTTGTCAGTAAATCCGATCCTTACACGATCGGCTATCTGCAGGCCCTGATTATGGCCCAAACGGACATTTACGGCTGTGACCTGATGGAAAAATGTCTGACGAAAGATATTATTGCAATCATAGAACAAACCATGCCCTACAACACCCCCGAAGGTTTTCTGGCCCCGGCATCCCATATTTATTCTAACTACTACCTGGCCAGGAAAGTGGCTTCCACAGAGCGCATTCTCATGTTGGAACTGTTATCGGAGTCTTTTGAAACGCATTTATATACTCTGAATGAAGAAGCTAAAGTGGGAAACGCTGTAAATCGCGGAATTGCGGATTATGCGCAGGTCATGCCAAAAGTTATTCGATGCAGTAAAATCAATATGAATCCTACCTTAAAAAGCATTCATACGGGGATCCCCTTAAGAGCCATGGATATTATGGGCTGCGGTGGTTTCCTGTTGACTAATTTCCAGGAGGATTTCTTTCTTCATTTTGAATCGGATGTAGACTTTGTCTACTATACTAGTTTTGAAGAGATGTTGGACAAAGCCGCCTATTATCTCGCCCACGATGACAAACGGGATCAGATCCGTCATTCTGCACTGAAAAAAGTGACCGAGGGACATACCTTTGAAATCCGATTAAACGAAATGCTTAAAATTCTTCTTTAACTTTTATAGGCAAGAAGGCCGGGAACCTTTTTTTAATTCTCGGCCTTTTAACAGTCCTGTATCCTTATTTCTAAATAATATCTTTTAATATTTCTGTGTTCCTGGCAATCTGATTGTCATGCATTTCGAGTTTACCATTGATAAGCCTTATTTCTTTGATTACACGAACATTAAATTCTTTTTGATAAACATAAAATTCCTCCAGCATTTCGTAATTGTTTGCGATAGTCCTTTCCATTCTGTGCATATTACTTTTAACGTCCGCCATATCACTTTTCAAACCAGATACATCTGATTTCAAGACAGTTACATCTTCCTTCAAACCAGACACGTCTGATTTTAAAACAAATACGTCTAATTTTAAATCAGCTACGTCTTTCTTCAAACCGGATACGTCCTTTTCTAAACCAGACACTTTCTCTTTCAACTCTACCATTTCTTTTTTTATTTCACTTACATTTTCTTCAATAAGAACCACCTTTTCAATCAGAAAATCTAGTTTTTGATCGTTTGACATTTTTTATCCCCCTTATACAGTAAAATTTTCTTTGTCTGTGCAGATAATGTGTTTTTAAAATGAAAGTTTCTGATTTTCTTTTATACTTTCTGCGCACATACCACTTGCCTGTCAGACAAGAAAATTATACTGCATTTCCAAATCCATGTCATTGAATTCGTAGTCCAAAAACAAATGTTTAAATGAAAACCGGCCATACTCATCTGAATTTAAATTCATGAATATGACCGGTTTTATCTATTTAAAAATATATTTCCCCCTGCAGCCAGATAATTCCTTTAAACCTTCGTCCTTTCTCTGGCTCTCCCAGCAGATCCTTTTTGTTTATGCAGATATCAAACTGTAAATCGTTACATTCCACGGTTAGATGATAGATTTCCTCGCCTGTCAATGTGTTTTGGAAATCCATACAGTCTGTAATTTCGCCCATTATATTGTACTGGTCGCACTCTATTCCATATGGCATAAAATATGAGTCCACGATTGTGAATATGTCCTCGGTTTCTATCCTTTTGGAAATCATGGAATAGGTGTCTATATCGTCAATGGTAAGGCTTTCCATGGCCTCTTCGTCACCTTTTCGCGCCTCGGCGATGAGGTGGTTTCTGTTCTGGGTGGCCTCCTGCTCTATACGGACTTGTTCTTTGTTTTTCTGCACGGGCAGCAAGATTTTTCCTTCGTATGCCAATCCGGATAAGCTGACGGGCAGACTTTCGGATAAAATATTTCTCCGACTTTTGTTGCTCAGATATTCTCCGGCGTTTTGGATGTAAAAGATTAGTGTGACTCCAATGCGGATGTCGTCACAAATCCCGGCATATGATTTATTACTGGCACGTTGCTCAATTACCAGCGGTTCTTGTGTGGTAATTCCTGTTCCCCTGAAAAAAGGAAAATAATAATCTATATGAAACTGGTTATTTTCGTCGTATTCGCCGCACACTGTGATGCCGCAGTCGCAGCCAAAATTCTTTGAAAATTCCGCGAAGAGACCTTCCCGATTGGATTCCGTCACTATTTTTTCGTCATATGAATCGACTACGTCTTGCAGAATTTCTTCCAATTCTTTTCTTCGATCTATGCAGGAAAAGCCTACAGCTGGCAAAAATTTATGCACGCTTCTACCTCCCGTTATATAATTTATTGTAACTATTCAGCAGGCTCTATTCCGCGAGGAGTTTCGCCACAAAATACAGCAAAAATCCCATTGCCAAAATTGATTACGAACGGATTTTTGCTCGTAACTGCGAAAACACTGAACAGTTTACGATCTTTTTATGATTTTATCCATTCCTCCCATATAGGGGCGCAAAGCTTCCGGTATATTTACGCTGCCATCCTCATTTAAGTTATTTTCCAAAAATGCAATGAGCATCCGGGGCGGAGCCGCCACGGTATTATTCAGCGTATGCGCTAAATATTTCTTCTCCTTACCATTGACCCGGATTTTCAGACGGCGCGCCTGTGCATCGCCCAGGTTGGAACAGCTTCCCACTTCAAAATATTTCTTCTGCCTTGGCGACCATGCTTCCACGTCTATGGATTTTACTTTCAAATCCGCCAGATCGCCAGAACAACATTCCAGGGTACGCACGGGTATGTCCAGAGAGCGGAACAGATCTACAGTGTTTTTCCATAAAATATCAAACCACTTCTTGCTTTCCTCGGGGCTGCATATAACCACCATCTCCTGTTTTTCAAATTGGTGAATGCGATATACGCCCCTTTCTTCCAGGCCGTGAGCGCCTTTTTCTTTTCTAAAGCAGGGAGAATAACTGGTCAGCGTCAGGGGAAGCTCCTCTTCCTGTATGATTGTGTCAATGAATTTGCCGATCATGGAATGTTCGCTTGTGCCAATCAGGTACAAATCCTCCCCTTCGATTTTGTACATCATCGCTTCCATTTCCGCGAAGCTCATAACGCCGGTTACCACATCGCTGCGGATCATAAACGGAGGCACGCAGTAAGTGAATCCCCGGTCGATCATAAAATCTCTGGCATAGCTAATGACCGCCGAATGCAGCCTGGCGATGTCTCCCATTAAATAGTAAAATCCGTTTCCGGCAACTCTGCGGGCGCTGTTCAGATCTAATCCATTAAAACTCTCCATTATTTCCGCATGGTAGGGAATTTCAAAATCGGGAATGACTGGTTCTCCATATTTCTGCACTTCCACATTTTCACTGTCGTCTTTTCCAATGGGAACAGACGGATCAATAATATTCGGTATAACCATCATAATTTCCCGGATTTTGATCTCAACTTCTCTTTCTTTGGCTGTCAGTTCTTCAATCTTCTGGCCGCTGGCCGCCACTTCCTGTTTGATTTTTTCAGCTTCGTC
>CAOJVE010000175.1 GCA_948444865.1 uncultured Lachnospiraceae bacterium | reverse complement strand
ACTATAGAACGCAGGCTTCCTGGCAGGGATACGGAAGACAACGCCCTGCAATTTGCAAAAGTTTCAGGCATAATCTCGGTCACGCCTTCTGGAATATTTATGCTTTCTAATCCCTCACAGCTTAAAAAGGCTTGCTCTCCAATCTTCTGCATACTATTTGGAAGCGTTACTTTCGCAAGTTTTTGACAGAGGGCAAAGGCTTCCACTCCTATTTCGGTCACGCCTTCCGGGATGTCCACGGTCTTTAGATTTTCGCAATAGTAAAACGCCCTTTGGGAGATCACGGACACGGAGCTTGGAACCGCGATAGAGCCCAAATTATGGCAGTACGAAAATGCGCCTGTTTCAATCGTCTTCAGGCTTTTGGGCAGCTCCACCACCGCCAGACGGCTGCAGTTCTTAAATGCACTTTCTCCAATGCTCTCCACGCCTTCCTGGATGACCACTTTCACAATGTTCGGATTATTCTCGTATTTCCGCGCCTCTATATGAGGGGTGTCCGCAGAAATCACCAGCGTTTCCGAAGTGACATCCCCGACAAGAGGCTCTTCCTCCATCACTTCGACGGCTGCTTCCTCTGCTGGGAGCGCCTCCTTTTGCGGCGCGATCTCCTGCTGGATATTGACCGACTCCTCCGCCGCGAATGCCGTCACCGGCATCGCCGCGCCCGCCACCAGAACTGCGGCCATGGCGATGGAGAGTTTCTGTTTCCATTTTTTGTTGCACATAATGTTCCTTCCTTTCCACAATTTCTAAAATTGTAAAAATATTCTATAAATTTCTTCTTTATTATACGGGATTTTTCACAAAAAATCAATTTTTAAATGGCATCTTTCAGCCGGAATTTGGAAACCAGGTCCTTGAGCATATCCACCTGGCCGGACAGTTCCTCGCTGGCCGCCGCGCTTTTCTCCGCCGTGGCCTGGTTGGACTGCACCACTTCGGAAATCTGGTCGATGCCGCGGATAACTTCTTCTGTGGCGGTCGCCTGCTTGGCGGAGTATTCCGCAATCCCTTCAATCAGCTGGTTCACCTCTTTGGCCTGCTCCACCACGGCCATCATGGACGCCGCCGTGTCTTTCGCTACGCTTGCGCCCTCCTCCACAGCCTCCACGGTCTGCTCGATGAGCACAGTGGTGTCTTTCGCCGCCTCGGCGGATTTGCCCGCCAGGCTTCTCACCTCATCCGCCACTACGGCAAAGCCTTTTCCCGCATCGCCGGCCCGCGCCGCCTCCACCGCGGCGTTCAGCGCCAGGATATTGGTCTGGAACGCGATGTCTTCAATGGTTTTGATAATGCTGTGAATCTCGGCGGATTTGCTGCTGATTTTCTGGATAGACGCGTTCATATGCTGCATTTTTTCATTACTCTCAAGGATGCTGCTGCCCACTCCCTGGGAAATCTGGCTGGCTTTTTTCGCTCCTGTGGCGGTCTTCTGAATGCCGTCGGACACTTCGCCTATGTGTGTGGCCAGCATTTCCACCGCGCTGTTTTGCTGAAGGGAACCTTGGGAAAGGGCCTGGGCGCCGTCGGACACATATCTGGCGCCTTCAGACACCTGGCCCGCCGCCTCATTGATCTGTCCCAATGTGTCGTTGAGCGCGCTGGAAATCGTCTCCAGAGACTCTTTTATTTTGGCAAACTCACCCACGTATTCATGGGAAAGCTGAAAGTCAAGGTTTCCATGTGCAATCTCCTGAAGCTTTTCGGAAGTCTCATCTATGTAATCCACATAATCCCGGAGCCGCGCCACGGTTTTCTTGAAATTCCCCGCCAGCTCCCCCAATTCATCATTGGATTCATGGTGAATCGTCTGATCCAGCTGACCGTCCGCAATCTGGGCCGCCACTTCATTTAACTCGGTCACCGGCCTGCCTATGATTCTTCGCACCAGCAGAATAATCAGGACGACCGCCGCAATGACCGCCGCCAGTGAAACGGACGCCATCATGCCGGTAAGCGTCAGAAGATCGCTCAGCGCTTCCTTTCGTGAAACATACGCCACGGCTACCCAGTCGCTGCCCGGCGCCTGCTCCACCTGTATGTACATATCATTATCGTAAAGAGACAGGCCATAGGATTTACCCTCAATCTGTTCATTGGCATACGCATACATATCTCCGCTGAACTCACTCATCTGCCGCCCAGTCATTTTCTTGTCCCCATGCCCGATAATGACGTCTGTCCGCGTGTCCACCAGGAAAATCCCGCCTGTATTCTCAATCTGTGTATTCGCCACAATATCCGCGATGGAATCCAGATACACATCCGCCGCAGCCACCCCGCGGATATTTCCATTGGCGTCTTTTAGCGCGCCGGAGGCGCCAACCACGTAAGACTGGCTGTCCTCATCAAAATATACGTCGCCCAGGATAAATTCCTCCGACTGAATGCCGTCCTGATACCAGGATTTTTCCGCGGCCTTGAAATCCGGTCCCGGCACAAAAGACGCATGATACAGCGAGCCGTCCGTCAGAGCCACATACAGTCCGGCCGGGTATGCATCGTTCTGATTTACCGTATGCTTGATGTAATCCATCATCTGGGCTGTATCCATATTTTCGTATTCAATGGTATCCCGCTGCATTTCCAGCATGGTCAGAGTCTTGTTCATCCATGCCCTGGTTTCCTGCAGCGCCTTATCCATCGTTTCCGCCAGCAGTTTCTCGCTTTTTTCCTGCAGCGTATCCGAAACCCGGTTGTAAACAATGAAAAGCATGGCCACCACCATCAGCACAATCGTCGCCATAATGGCCGCCACAAGCTTCTTCGCAATTCCCTTTTTCTTTTTCATGCCTCTATCTCCTTACCTCTCAAAATTACTGCATTGCGTCCAGACAGTCCCCATAAAGCCGAAGAACCTCTGTGCGCATGCGCAGAAAAGCCGGAATGTATTCGTCTAAAATAGTCCGCACCATCCGTTTCGCCTCTCCCCCATCATATATATGAGACAAATCATTGCGGGCTTTTAACATAGAAAGCCAGACAGACTCATCAATGAAATCATAGACGGCATAGGCCTCTTTGATCACAGCCCTGAGAGAACCAACAGACGCGACTGCGCGCCCCTCATACCGCAGCAGTTCTTTTAATGATTTCCATCCCAATTCAAATTGGAGAGAAAATTTATCAATAATTCCGCTTATGATAAATTCATTGTCCAGATCTTCTTGACCGGCCCGCGCCAAAACATCCAGATTGGAAGAAAAATGATCAAATTTCTTCATATAGCACAATCCCCTCTTTTTTAATGGCCTGGGCCAGATCCTCCTGGATGGGTCTGCCCAGATCCACAAAATCATATTTCAAAAGCGTGGGCGTGGCTTCATCCACATCCAGCGCAAAATTCAGAATGTCGCCACCCTCCACGGCCAGATCGATGTCGCTGGCGCGCCAGAAATCTCCTCGGGCCCGGGAACCGAATAAAATCACTTTTTTCAGACCGTATTTTTTCGCCAGCCAGCAAATCTCTTCCAGGACGATTTCCCGCACGCCAAAATCCTCCGCCTTCTTTTTTTCCATCCGCACATCCCTCTCAAATATTCAAAAATCCCGCGATCCGCACCAGCAATCCGCCAAAGGGGAACGCCTGCAGCTGCTCCTGGGGAACCCGGGCGATGATGATGTAAAGAACGATGTACACCGCCGCCGCCAGAGGAACGGCCACCAAAAGCCCCAGCAGATTGGACGGAACCAGCAGATACACGCAGGTAAATAAAACCCACGCCGCCAGCGCCATGGGAACAGACGCCAGAAGGGGAATCAGATAGGCGTCTTTCCATTTATTCTTATAGCCCAAATATTTTTTCATGGATATATCGTTCAAAATGCAAATGAGCACGGAATAGACAATGATCGCAATAACCACCGCCAAAATCCCCAGCCCGGTGGTCAAAAGCATAATCACCAGCGAAGTCACATCCACAACCAGGGCAATGGCCGCGTTGCGCATGGGAAGGTTGGGCATTCCGATGCCCTGCAGCACGCCGTTGGATATGTTGGACAATCCGTTTAAAATAACGGTGACGGCTCCCACGCTCAGCAAAAGGCCAGCGGTTCCGATGGTGTCTGGAAACAGAATCCGCACGATCGGCTGCGCCAGCACCGCCAGCCCCACCGCCGAAGGGATGGAAATAAACATGGACAGCTGCACCGCCTGGTCGACCTTTAAGTTGGCCAGCTCCAGATTTTCCCTGGCGTATGCGGCGGACACTTCTGGAATCATGGACGTGGGCGCGGCGCTGGACAATGTAAGCGGAATATTGATAATCGACAGGAAATAAATGGAATACTCCGTGTACAGCATCCGAATGCCCTCGTCCTCAAACCCCTGATGGCCCAGAATCTCCGAAAAGAGATACCCGTCAATGTATCCGTTCACATTGTAAATAAAAGAGCTTAATATAATCGGCGTCACCATCCGCAGAATCACCTCAAACACCTGCCGGTAGTCCTCTTCCTGCCCGGTCCTGTCAGAAGCGATTTTTTTGCGGATGATCTTCCGGTTCAGCTGATAGACCGCCAGCACGAACAGCAAAGCCGCCACCACGCCGGCCCCGGTTCCGATGGTTCCGCCGGCGGCACCCCACCGGTCTATGCTGTCCTTTCCCTCGTCCGCCACAAATTCAATGACCAGCCAGGCCGCCAGAATGCTGAAAATGGCGTTGGCGAACTGTTCCAGGATCTGGGATATGGAAGTGGGGACCATATTCCGGTAGGCCTGGAAATATCCCCGGTACACCCCTAAAATCCCGGACAGAAATATGGTGGGCGACAAAACGCGCAGCGCAAGCGTAGCCCCCTGCTGGTTGCTGGGAATCAGAATGCCCGCCCCCACAAGACAGAAAAGCGCCACCGCGCCGCCTACCGCCACGGCGTACAGAAGGGAACCTTTGAAATATTTCTGGGCGTTTCGGTACTCCCCTTTGGCCAGCTTCTCGGCAATGATCTTGGAGACCGCCTGCGGAATGCTGTAAGAGGAAATCATCAAAAGGATC
>CAOJVE010000174.1 GCA_948444865.1 uncultured Lachnospiraceae bacterium | reverse complement strand
CGGCCAGGGCTGCCGCACCAGATCCCGATAAATCGGATTCCGCACAAAATAATCGGAATTTTGGTAGGAAAACCCGCCAATCCCGCTGAACATCAGCCAGGCAAAAACGATCAGGCCCACAACGATCCAATATTCCGGCCGGAAATGAATGCCCACAAAAGTTCTCTTTTCGGGCTCTTTACATAAATTCCGCCCCATGCTCCCAAAGGCCGCCAGCCACAAAATCCCCAGAGGCACAGCCAGCCACAGACGCAGCCAGCCGAAAAAGAACAGAAAGACCGGCAAAAAAACATACGCCAGCGATAAAGCCATTCCCTTATCCTGCCGCAAAAGCCCCGCCTGCTCTCTCACTTTGCCTCTCACGGTCAACCAAATATCTTTCATTGAATCTTCCGAACGTCCTCCTTATTGGTCTCGCTGATAATATAATGGGGTCGCCTCTTCACTTCCATATAGACTTTCGCGAGATACTGTCCCATAATGCCTATGCAAAAAAGCTGTATGCCGCCAATAAACGTGACAATACAGGCCAGAGATGGCCATCCAGCCACCGGGTCCCCGTAGATCCATTTGCGCACAACGATAAAACAGATGGCCACAAAGGATAAAAACGTAAAAAACAAACCACTGTAGGAAGCCAGAGCCAGCGGAACCTGCGAAAAGCTCACGATCCCGTCCAGAGAATATTTCAAAAGCTTCCAAAAGCTCCATTTCGTCTCTCCGGCCGCACGCTCCACGTTTTCGTATGGATACCAGTAAGTCCGATAGCCCACCCAGCCGAAAATCCCCTTGGAAAACCGGTTGTACTCCCCGATGGCCGCCAGCGCGTCGCACATCTCCCGCTTCATCAGCCGGAAATCCCGGGCGCCGTCCACCAGATCCACATCCGTGATTCGATTCATCAGCTTATAGAAAATCCGGGCAAACAGTGAGCGAATCGGCGGCTCCCCTTTTCGGGTTACCCGGCGGGTGGCCACGCTGTCGTACTCCCCGGACTCCAGATAGGCGAGCATGTCCTTTAAAAGCCCCGGCGGGTCCTGCATATCCGCGTCCATCACCGCCGCATAATCGCCGCGCACGTTGCAAAAGCCTGCGTACATAGCCGCCTCTTTCCCAAAATTCCTGGAAAAGGAGAGATACTTCACCCGCTCATCCTTCGCCGCCAAATCCCGCAAAATTGCAAGGGTCCCATCTCTTGACCCGTCATTTACAAACAAAAATTCAAATGTATGCTCCGCTATTTCCTCCGCCACCCGACACAGCTCCGGATAGAGAATCGGCAGCGTCTGTTCTTCATTATAGCAGGGTATAATGAGACTAATCATCCAATCCCTCCTCGCGTAACTCGCTTTGTATTCTATCAAATCCCAGGACTCTTTGCAACATGCGAAATAATTACTTCTATATCTATTGACAAACTCGTCCTTCATATAATATAATCATAGAGTATGTTTCCGATGGAATTGTTCGTGTCTCTTCATCGGTGAAATATCAGCACAGCAACATTTATTGAAATGTAACGATTCAGCAGACGCTTTTGCTGAACAGTTACGCTGAAATTACAAAGATGGGAGGTGTACCAGTTGGCTAACATTAAATCTGCAAAAAAAAGAATTTTAGTAAACAGGACCAGGGCAGCCCGGAATAAAGCGATCCGTTCCGCTGTAAAGACTTCTATTAAAAAAGTTTATGCAGCCATCGACCAGAAGGACAAAGAAGCGGCAAACAAAGCCCTGAAAAACGCTGTATCCACAATCGGCAAAGCTACATCAAAGGGTGTTTATCATAAAAATACTTCATCCAGGAAGATTTCCCGCTTAAGCAAAGCCGTCAACGCTCTTGACTAATTTTTAAGAAGGACAGCCATCCCGTCTGTGGCTGCCCTTTTTTATTTTACGAATCTTTCTCGATTTATTTTTGCATCCTCTCCGACGAACTGTATTTCACGATCAGAAGCTCCACGCTCAGCACGTCCCCCAGCCGACCGGTTTTCACATCCTCTTCCGCGCAGGCAAAATCCTCTGCCGCCCGCCGCAGCTCCCCGTCTGGATACCCCTGTGCGCAGCGAATGCAGTTTTTTGCCGCAAAGCTCGGAATCCCCAAGGTTTTGCTGATCTCCTGCTGCCCTCTGCCCTCCTTTAACATTTCCTTCGTCTGCATCAGCTGTCTGAACTGGCGGGCCAACAGATACAAAATCCGCATGGGCGGCTCTTTAAGGGCAAGCAGATCTTCATAGAGGTCCAGCGCTTTTTTCTGATTCCGCTCCGACACCGCCCGGACCATGTCGAAAATCTTATTGGCAATCCGCGGCACGCACACCGCCTCGATATCCTGTGCGCAAATCCGGTCCCGGCCCATGGTGTAGCAGAGAAGCTTCTCCGCCTCCTGGTAAATGTTTCCCATATCGGTCCCCACAGTGGCCATAAAAAGCTCCATATCCCGCTGGGTGATCTTTCTGCCCCCTTTGGAAAAAATGCCCAGCGCCCACCGCATCAGGATCTTTTCACTTTGGACGGCAAACTCCGCAACCCGCCCGATCTTCCCAACGACCTTGTACATCCGGCTTCTCTTATCCACCTGGTCTTCCACAAAAATCATGTGCAAGTATTCCGGCGCCCGCTTCATATAATCCGCCAGCTGGTCGCATTTATTTTTAAAAAATCCGCTGTCTTCCACCAGAATGATCCTTCGCTCCGCAAAAAAAGGCATCGTCTCCGCCAGCTCAATCAGCGGTCCCACCTCGATTTTTTTGCCCTGAAAGACCGCCATGTTCATCGTGTCTCCCTGCGGATTCAAAGCTTCCAACAACTTGTGTTTACACTGCCGCTTCAGAAAACCCTCCTCCCCGTACAGCAAATATGCATTTTTAAAACTCCCTGTCTGAATGTCCTTCTGTATATTCTTCATTGAACCTCCATCCTACTCCCGCAGATACGCGTCCGCCTGTATCTTTCCATGTCCTACTTTTAAAGTAACCGCTCCGCCATCTTTTGTCAAGAACACATGGCATTTGTTTTTTTTCAGACGCTCCAGTGTATCTGGGTGGGGATGTCCGTATGTATTCGTGGCGCTGGAAGAGGCCACGGCGACTTCAGGGCGCACTTTTCGCAAAAACGCTTCCCCGGTGGAATATTTGGAGCCGTGATGGGCCACTTTCAAAAAATCGCAGTCGATCAGCGCGGCGGCCATTTTCGCCTCCTGGGTCTCGCCGACATCCCCGGTGAACATGCCCCGAAAACCCTCGTATTCCAGCAAAAGCGTCAGGGAATCCTCGTTTAAATCCCCGGTCTGCCCCTGGGCCGCCGGCGATAGGGCCCGCCAGCAAATCCCGGCCCCCTTCGCCTGATCCCCGGCGCGCATATACCGTACCGACGCCCCCGCGCGCCGGGCCAGCGCCGCCAGCTTCTTCTGGCCTGGCTCTTCTTTTTCAAGGCCGGGCATCACAAGACATTGTATCTGAAGGGAAGTCTGTCCTGTGCGGATCAGCTCAAATATTTCCTCCAGCCCATTGACGTGATCCGCATCCGTATGGCTGACAAACGCCGCGTCCACCCGGGAAATACCCTGACTTTTCAGAAACGGCAAAATCCGGTATTGCCCCACCTTTCCCTGGCTGCTGCTCCCGCCGTCCACCAGATAGCATTCCCCTTCGGGCGAACAGATCACGGCCCCGTCCCCCTGACCCACGTCCAGACAGGTAAGCTTAAGATCCTTCTGCCCGTGAATGCAGAGCAGAACCACCCCCAAAGTCCAGCATAAGAAAAACAATCCGCCTCCAAAAAGCCGCCGGCCCGCCGCCCGTTTCATCGCCAAAAGCCCGGCCGCCAAAAAAACGTAATACAAAAGCGCCTGCCACATTTTCGGCTGCCCCACGATCAAAACGCCAAAGGGAAGTTTTCCGGCTATTTCGCATAAGAATTTATAAAATTCCAGCAGCAGGCATCCCGGAAATAAGAGAACTTTCGCCGGCGCCGTCTGCCATATGCCGACCGCCGCTCCCAAAACGCCGGAGATCAGCGTAACCGCCAGCGTGGGCACGGCCAGCAGATTTACCAAAATCCCGTACAGCGGGATTTCATAATAAAACCAGACGGACAACGGCAGCGTCGCCGCCTGCACCGCAATCCCCATCCGCAATGCCCCGCTTAAACTCCGAAGCAGCTTTCCCTTCTCCCCGGAAACAAAAAGCGTTTTTTCCAGCCGCGGCAAAATCAATCCCGCCCCGCAGATACACCCGCAGGAGAGCAAAAATCCGCTGTAATACAGGTAAACCGGATTGTCCAGCAGCACGAGGATGGCCGACAGGGCAAGAGCGCTTAGCAGATCATAGCTTCTGCCCGCCGCCTTCGCCGCCATGGCAAGCCCGAACATTCCCAACGCCCGCATGGTGGCGACGCTCTCCCCGGTCAGCATTCCATAGAAGGTCATCGCCGTCACCGCCAGAATCGCCGCCGGCCGAATCCCCAGACAAAGCCGCTGGAATATTCCAAATGCCAGCATTCCCATAAGTCCCAGATGCATGCCGGATATGGAAATCATATGCGAAAGGGAGCCCTTGGCCAGCAAATTTTTCTCTTCCTGCTTTAACAGACGCTTTTCCCCCGTAACCATGGCGCAGAGAATCCCCGCGTGTCCGGGCGCCGCCTCTTCCAGAGAACGATTCAGCCTCTCCCTTACCTGGCGCATTCCCTCCCGGAAACGCCAGGGCTTCTCTTCGCACATCAAGAGATCCCGCCCACTCATTCGATAGCGGATCTTTTTCGTCTGGTAATACAGGCGACTGTCAAACTCCCCGGGATTTCTGGGCCCGTCGATGGTTTTGAGTTTCCCCCGCACCCGCACCCAGGCGCCCAGCGGCCAGACGCTTTCGCACTCTTCCTGCATATAGACAATAACGTCTTCGATTGGTCTTTGTTGATTTTTCGTACGATTGATAGAATTGTTGTGAATCTGCGTTTCCAGAAAGACATCCTTTAGCCAGATGCCCATAGAATTTTCCGAATAGTTATATTGATAAATCCGTCCGTAAATAACCGCCT
>CAOJVE010000173.1 GCA_948444865.1 uncultured Lachnospiraceae bacterium | reverse complement strand
GCTGTAAAATGATATGATGTAGAATGCCAAAAGTCTCCAGGGCTTGTCCCTGGAAAGGCTTTTGGCATTCTGAGACAAAAATACAAAAATCATATGAGGCAAATTTATGGCAATTTTATTCAACGAGACAAAATCTATCTTTTCATTGCAGACAAACCATAGCATGTATCAAATGAAGATCGACAAGTATGGGGTCCTGCTCCATACCTATTATGGGGCGAAAGGGGTCCCTTTTGACTACTCTTATTTGATTACCTATGCAGACCATGGATTTTCTGGCAACCCTTACGAGGCCGGGGACGAACGCACCTACTCTCTGGACGCGCTTCCCCAGGAATATCCTGTATATGGAAGCGGCGACTACCGCGCCACTGCGCTGAAAGTGCGCTATCCGGACGGCTCCTGCGCCTGCGAACTGCGTTACGCGCGCCATGAACTGCAGGAGGGAAAATACGCGCTGCCCGGACTTCCTTGCGTCTACGCCACCGAGGACGCCCCGGCGGACACGCTGATCGTCACGCTGGAAGACACCCGCAGGCTTTTTTATGTGCATCTGTACTACGGCGTTCTGGAAAATCTGGATTTGATTACCCGGAGCGTGTGTGTGGAAAACCACGATGCGAAAGAGCTGTATCTGGAACAGGCGCTTAGCTGCTGTGTGGATTTTCAGCATGGAGACTTCCATCTTCACACATTTTATGGCCGCCATATGAAGGAACGCACCCACCAGAGGGTTCCCGTATGCCATGGCATTCAGTCCATCGGAAGCAGCCGCGGCGCTTCCAGCCATCAGCAGAATCCGTTCTTCATGCTCACCAGCCCCCAGGCTGACGAAGATGTGGGGGAATGCTATGGATTTTCCTTCCTTTACAGTGGGGATTTCCTAGCTCTGGGAAGCAAAGACCAGTTTAACCAGACGCGGATACTCATGGGCATCCATCCCGACAATTTCTGTTACCGCCTGGAGGCCGGGGAGTCTTTCTACGCTCCGGAAACCGCCATGGCCTACACAGACCAAGGGATGGGCGCATTGTCACAAATTTACCACAAAGCTTACCGGACAAACCTCTGCCGGGGCAAATACAAAACCGCCCGCCGGCCCGTTCTTTTGAACAGCTGGGAAAGCGTATACATGGACTTCGACGGGAAGAAATTAATCGAAATGGCCAAAGACGCCGCCAAACTGGGCATTGAGCTGTTCGTCATGGACGATGGATGGTTCGGAAAACGGGACATGGACGTGTCCGGCCTTGGCGACTGGCATGTAAACGAGAACAAACTGGGCTGCTCTCTTAAGGAATTGTCCGATGAGATTCACGCGCTGGGCATGCAGTTTGGCATATGGTTTGAACCGGAATGCATCAACGAGGACAGCGATCTATACCGCAAACACCCCGACTGGGCCTTAAAAGTTCCCGGCAAAACGCCTGTGCGCGCCCGTGGCCAGCTTGTGCTGGATTTCTCCCGGGAGGATGTGCGGGAACATATCCTGACGCAAATCTGCCAGGTATTGGATTCCGCAAAAATCGAATATCTCAAATGGGATTTCAACCGAAGCGTCAGCGATATATACAGTGACCTGCTTCCGCCTGAGAGACAAGGGGAGGTGGCCCACCGCTATATTCTGGGACTGTACGATATGCTGGAGAAGCTGTCCGCGCGTTACCCGGACCTTCTTTTGGAAGGCTGCAGCGGCGGCGGCGGCCGGTTCGACGCGGGAATGCTGTACTACACGCCGCAAATCTGGTGCAGCGACAACACAGACGCCATCGACCGTCTGTCCATCCAGTATGGCACATCCTTTGGATATCCCATCAGCACAGTGGGTTCCCATGTGTCCCACTGCCCCAACGACCAGACCGGCCGGATCACGCCGCTGGAGACCAGGGCCACGGTGGCCATGTCCGGAACCTTCGGCTATGAACTGGATACCAATGAAATCAAAGAAGACGAAATACCTGTAATTCAAAAGCAGATCGAAGAATTTAAGAAATATTATGACCTGATCCAGAACGGACGTTACTACCGTCTCACAAATCCAGAAGAATTCCCCGTCTGCCACGGATGGGAATTTGTAAGCCCAGATAAAAGCGAGGCCCTGCTGTGCATCGTAAACCTGCAGATACAACCCAACGCGGCCAGATGCTGCATGCGCCTCAAGGGTCTGTGCCCGGATAAAATATATCTGGCGGACGGCAAGGAATATCCCGGTTCCGCGCTTATGAACGGCGGATACCTGGTTCCCTACGCCACCACGGAATATGAAAGTTTCCGCATCTATATTTCTGAGAAAAAATAATCGGCTTTTCAAAACGGCTGTATGCGCTCCCAAAAGGCGACATACAGCCGTTTTTCCATTGCCAGATGAAAATTTATCCACTATTTGGCGATTCCCAAAATATATTTGTGATATCTCCATGACATTTCGTTTTTCTGTCCAGACAATCTAAAGAAGCTTCATTGCCACGGACAGAAAAATAAACAAAAAGCGGCGTCAAAATTTATCTCTGACGCCGCTTTTTGCTATCTTTTTACAATCTGTCGCTTAACCTTCCACCAATTCTTTCAGCAACTGAGGAACCTTCTCATCCATGTCCTCGTTGCTGAACTGACAGGTTCCCACTGCCTTATGGCCGCCGCCGCCGTATTTCAGCATCAGGCTTCCCACGTCCACTTTGGAGGTACGGTTCAGCACACTGTATCCCACCGCCACGGAGCATCCCTGGCCGCCCTTGCCGTTTACAATCCATGCGGAAATATTCTGTTCTGGATACATACTGTAAATCATGAAACGGTTGCCTGTGTAAATCGGATCTACGCCTCTTAAGTCAGAGATGATCACATCCCCTTCCACCCGGGTATGGGCTTTCACCATTTCCTTGAATTTCTCCGTCTGCTCAAAATACACGTCAATGCGCTCTTTCACATCGGGAAGACTTAAGATTTCCTCGGTGCCCATAGTTCTGCACGCGTCCATCAGCTCTTCCATCAGACGATAATTGGGGATGGTGAAGTTTCTCCATCTGCCCAGACCGGTTCTGGGATCCATCAGAAATCCCACCAGAACCCATCCCTTGGGATTCTGGATTTCATCCGCCGTCAACTGGCCGGAATCCACTTTATCCACCGCTTCCATGATCTCCCCAAACTGCGGGAACTTCTCTTCTCCGCCATAATACTCGTAGATAATTCTAGCGCAGGAAGGCGTCAGCCGGCTTTCCCCTTTATATTTTCCCTCCAGCTGATTTCTCTCAAATTCGCTGGAATGATGGTCAAACCACAGTCCGCATCCCTCCACGAAAGGAACGTTGGCCAGACAGTCATTCTCTGTGATTTCAACCAGTCCATCCTGGAGATCCTTGGGATGGGCAAACTGCCATGTGTCAATAATCCCGGCCTCTTTTAAAAGAGCGCCGCACACCAAACCGTCAAAATCCGAACGGGTCACTAATCTCATACTTTTTCACTCCGTCTACTTTTCGTTAATATAGTTTACTAAGCCGCCTGCCGCAATGATTTTCTGCATAAAAGGCGGAAACGCCTGTCCCTGAAACTGGGTGCCCTTGGTGCGGTTGTAAATCATGCCGCTGTCAAAATCCACTTCCACCTGATTTCCGTTTTCAATGTCTTTGGCCGCCTCCGGGCACTCGATGATGGGCAGACCGATGTTGATGGCGTTCCGGTAGAAGATCCGCGCGAAAGTCTCCGCAATCACACAGCTTACGCCGGACGCTTTGATGGAAATCGGCGCATGTTCCCTGGAGGAACCGCATCCAAAATTCTTATCCGCCACAATAATGTCGCCCTTTTGGACTTTGTTTACAAAATCCGGGTCAATGTCAACCATACAATGGGACGCCAGCTCTGCTGGGTCCGAGGAATTCAGGTACCGGGCCGGAATGATCACATCCGTATCCACATTGCTGCCATATTTAAAAACTGTTCCGTTTGCTTTCAACTTATGCTCATCCTCCTGCTCATCCGATTTCCGCTGGTGCAGATATTTTTCCGGTCACTGCGCTGGCTGCGGCCACGGCCGGGCCTGCCAGATACACTTCCGACTCCACATGGCCCATGCGCCCCACAAAGTTCCGGTTGGTGGTGGCCACGCAGCGTTCCCCTTCCGCCAGAATGCCCATATAACCGCCCAGACACGGCCCGCAGGTAGGAGTGCTCACCACGGCGCCAGCCTCGATGAATATTTTCACAAGGCCTTCCTCCACCGCCTGCAGGTAAATGTCCTGGGTGGCCGGGATGACGATGCAGCGCACGCCCTTTTTCACCTTGCGTCCTTTCAAAATGTCCGCCGCGCAGCGCAGATCTTCCATCCTTCCGTTGGTGCAGGAACCGATCACCGCCTGATCAATGCGCACTTCTTCCTCAATCTGGGAAATCCCTTTGGTATTCTCCGGAAGATGCGGAAACGCCACCATCGGCTCCAGCTGATCCAGGTCGATTACGTATTCCTGTTCGTAAACCGCGTCCGCGTCCGCCTCGTAGACTTTAAAGTCTCTGCTGGAATGCTCTTTCATATAAGCGATGGCCTTGTCATCCACCGGGAAAATCCCGTTCTTTCCGCCAGCCTCGATGGCCATATTGGAAATAGCGAAACGGTCGTCCATGCTCAAAGAAGCCACGCCCTCTCCCACAAATTCCATGGATTTATAAAGGGCGCCGTCCACGCCTATCTTGCCGATGATATACAGAATTACATCTTTGCCGCTGACCCATTTGGGCAGCGATCCTTTCAGCTCAAACTTCAATGCGGCCGGCACCTTAAACCATGCTTTGCCCGTAGCCATTCCGGCCGCCATGTCCGTACTGCCCACGCCTGTAGAAAAAGCCCCCAGAGCGCCGTAGGTGCAAGTGTGGGAGTCCGCGCCGATGATCACGTCTCCGGCCACGGTCAGGCCTTTTTCCGGGAGAAGGGCATGCTCAATGCCCATTTCCCCCACGTCGAAAAAGTTCGTTATCTCATGCTTATGCGCAAACTCACGCACGCATTTACAATGCTGCGCCGACTTAATATCCTTATTCGGAACAAAATGATCAATTACCAGCGCTATCTTGTCCTAGTCAAACAAAGAGTCCACCGTCATCTGATCAATTTCACGGATAGCCAC
>CAOJVE010000172.1 GCA_948444865.1 uncultured Lachnospiraceae bacterium | reverse complement strand
CCTGGCCGGTGTTTTTTGATTTTTCTTCCCAGAGGCAGGCGGTGAGGGACGTGCTGGGAAATGGCAGCGCGGCTTTTGTGTATTACTTCTGCTTCTGGCTGCCGCCGGCGCTGCTGGCGAAATTATTTTCCGGGAACGAGCTTTTGGCCAATATTTTTTTGCTGGCCTGGGCGTATCTGGGCGTGATGCTGGTCTTATACCAGATTCACCGGTATCTGAAGCGGCATTTCTGGGCGGCGCCTGTGATTTTTATATGTTTCAGCGGTCTGGACGCGTTGGGGTATCGGCTTTTAAAGGGGCGGTTTGTCTTCGGGGCGCATCTGGAATGGTGGTGCACGTATTTTCAGTATTCTTCCCACACCACGGTTTTGTACTGGGTTTTCAACCAGGCCATTCCCATATGGCTTTTGACGGCGCTGCTCTTGAATATGCGCGGAAATAAAAGCTCTGCGGGTCTGTGCAGTCTGGCGTTTGCCTATTCGCCGTTTGCGACTTTCGGAATGGTTCCGCTGGCTGTCTATTCGACATGCAGGCGCGGGCAGAAGTGGAAGAAGGCGCTGACCTGGGAAAATGCGCTGCTTCCGCTGGCGATGCTGCTGGTCTTTGGAAGTTTTTATTTGTCGAATGCGGGCAGCGTGTCTGTGCAGGGCTGGATTTTTGAATTCTATCCGTGGAAAAAATGGCTGCCGGCGTATTTGCTCTTTTTGCTTCTGGAAGTGGGGATCTATGTCTTGATTTTGCGAAAATGCCTGAGAAAATACGCTTATTTATGGCTGGCGTTTGCGGAACTGGCGCTGATTCCTCTGTATAAAATGACGGGGGCCAATGATTTCGCCATGCGGGCGTCTCTGCCGGCGCTGCTGATTCTGTCCGTCTGCCTGATGCGTTATGCGCGCGCGCGCAGGGCGAGTTATCGAAAATGGACGGCGCTTGCGATGACGGCGGCGCTTGCGTTGGGGGCAGTTACGCCGTTGTCTGAGATTTACAGGAGCGTTTATTTTACGGCGCGGCAGGGGGCGAGGCCGGTGGAAACGGTGTACAGCTTTCAGGCGTTCGCCACGGACAACGAGAATACCCTGCGCCTTTGCCGGCGGCAGTTCTTTGCGTACGGGTATGAGAAAAGCTTTTTCTTTCAATGTCTGGGAAAATATCCCGGAAAAGGAAAGTAGGGCTTTTCTTTTGGAAGATTATGTGCTAATATAACTGTATTCGTAACTATTCAGGAACCGATTCGGCCTGGCATTTATCACCCGGTCTTAAATGTCAGGCGCACATTCACTGTCAGTTCGGACAGATTACACCCATACAGGATTGTGGAACTATTTGATGCAGCGATGTACGGCGCGAGAGCCCAGCGAACCGGGCTCTGGCATTTATGCGCGTGCATGGACGCTGTATATTATTAAAAGAAAAGAGTGAATTCATGAGAGAGAAATATGAATCCTTGTCAGTGACGACATTGCGGGATTTGGCAAAAAAAAGAGGGCTGAAGGGCATTTCTGCGCTGAAGAAAAGCCAGCTGGTGGAAGCAATGTTGCAAGAGGATGAAAGAGAGAAGGGGCAGGACAAGCCGGAGGCGGAAAAAGCGGCGGAGCAGCCGGCCCAGGGGGAAAAAGTTTCGGCGGACGCCGGCTTGGCGGGCAGAGCGCAGGCGGCGGACAAGGTTCCCATGGAGAGGGTGCAAACGGACAGGGCTCCTGTAGAGAGAACGCAGGCGGACAGGGTCCCTGTGGACAAAACGCCCATAGACACGGCGCAGCTGGACAGCGGACAGAAGGCCAACGGAATCCTGGAGGTGATGCCGGATGGCTATGGATTCATCCGCTGCGCCAATTATCTGCCCGGCGAGAACGACGTGTATGTTTCTCCGTCCCAGATTCGCCGCTTTGGCCTGAAAACAGGGGACATTCTCCAGGGAAATATACGGATCAAGACTCAGTCGGAGAAATTCAGCGCCCTTTTGTATGTGACATCCATCAACGGGATTTCGCCCAATGAAATGCACCGCTATAATTTTGAGGACATGACGCCGATTTTCCCCAACGAGCGCTTGGCGCTGGAACGGGTCGGGGGAAGCATGGCCATGCGGATCGTGGATCTGATCAGCCCCATCGGAAAGGGCCAGAGGGGCATGATCGTCTCCCCGCCCAAGACAGGAAAGACCACGCTTTTAAAAGACGTGGCCAAGTCCCTGCTGAAAAACAGCCCGCAAATGCATTTGATTATCCTTTTGATCGACGAGCGGCCCGAGGAGGTCACGGATATCCGGGAGGCCATCGTGGGGAAAAATGTGGAGGTGATCTACTCCACGTTTGATGAATTGCCGGAGCATCATAAGCGGGTTTCGGAGATGGTGATTGAGCGGGCCAAGCGGCTGGTGGAGCATAAAAAGGACGTGACCATCCTTCTGGACAGCATCACCCGTCTGGCCAGGGCCTATAACCTGACGGTTCCGCCCAGCGGCCGAACGCTGTCCGGCGGTCTGGACCCGGCGGCCCTTCACATGCCCAAGCGTTTCTTCGGCGCCGCCAGAAATATGCGGGAGGGCGGCAGCCTGACGATTCTGGCCACGGCGCTGGTGGACACCGGCAGCAAGATGGACGATGTGGTGTACGAGGAATTCAAGGGCACCGGCAATATGGAGCTGGCGTTGGATCGGAAGCTGCAGGAGAAACGGGTTTTCCCCGCCATCGACATTGTAAAATCCGGCACCCGAAGAGAAGATCTGCTTCTTACCCGGGAGGAGCAGGAGGCCGTCTACAACATGCGAAAGGCCTTAAACGGCCTGAAGACGGAAGAGGCGGTGGAACAGATTTTGAACATGTTTACGAGGACGAAAAACAACGCGGAGTTCGTGCAGATCGCCCGGAAACAGAAATTTATTTAAAGATATTGCATTCCCATATAAAATATGCTATAATTCATTGACCGTTTACATGAAGTAAGTGTAAACCAAAGACATTAAGAAACAGAACAGGGGTGAAAATCATGAAAGAAGGCATCCATCCAGAATACTATCAGGCGACGGTGACCTGCAACTGCGGCAATACATTTACCACAGGCTCCACAAAGGAAGACATCCATGTGGAGATTTGCTCCAAATGCCATCCATTCTACACTGGACAGCAGAAGGCCGCACAGGCGCGCGGACGCATTGACAAATTTAATAAGAAATATGGTATTCAGTAATTATATGTCTGCTTTGGCGGACATCGCGTGGAATGTACAGGGTGAGGTGGGCAACCTCGCCCTATTTTTCGTATGGAGGTATGAATGAAGTCATCGAATATCGGCGGCCAGGCAGTGATGGAAGGGATTATGATGCGCCACGGGGACGTGTACTCCGTGGGCGTGCGAAAGCCCGACGGGGAAATTGAGGTAAAGATCGAGGATTACAAAAGCGTGTTCGGTAAGCATAAATGGATGAAATGGCCGCTTTTGCGGGGCGTGGTCAGCTTTGTGGATTCCCTGGTCGTGGGGACCAAATGTCTGATGTATTCGGCTTCTTTTTACGAAGAGGAGGAAGAGGAGGAAAAAGACCAGAAGAAAAACCAGCGCGCCGAGGATTTATTGATGTATGGCACGGTTTTTGTGTCCTTAATACTGTCGATCGGCTTGTTTATGGTATTGCCTTACTGGGTGTCCCAGGCGGTGAAAATGTTCACCAAGTCGGACATGGCGTTCGCCGTCTCGGAGGCGCTGGTGCGCATCGGCATTTTCATAGCGTATCTGATTTTGATTTCCAAGATGAAGGATATACAGCGGGTGTTCATGTACCACGGGGCGGAGCACAAATGCATCAACTGCGTGGAAAACGGCTGGGAGTTAAACGTGGAAAACGTGATGAAAAGCTCCCGCCAGCATAAGAGATGCGGCACCAGCTTCCTGTTGTTTGTGATGGTGGTCAGCGTGATTGTCCATTTCGGCATCACATTGCTGCCCATCGAGGAAAAATGGCTGCAGGTGCTTTTGCGGATCGCGCTTTTGCCGCTGGTGGCCGGTATTTCCTATGAATTCATTCGCCTGGCGGGAAACAGCGACGGCGGCGTCATAGGGCTTTTGAGCAAGCCGGGGCTGGCCTTACAGAAGCTGACCACCCGGGAGCCGGACCCCGATATGGCGGAAGTGGCCATACAGGCGGTGGAGGCGGTGTTTAACTGGCGGGCCTATCTGGCCGGGCAGGAAGACACTTCCGTGCCCCGGGAAGGTCTGGACAAAAGCGGAGAACTTTCGGCATGAGCGCGGGCAAGCCGCTGACGCTTTGGAGCGTCTTGGAAGCGGGCCGGGATTTTTTGGAGAAAAAGGGCGTGCCGGACGCGGAGCTGGACGCCTGGCGTTTGATGGAGGAAGTCTGGCAGATCCGCCGCGCTTATTATTACGCCCACAGGAAGGACCGATTGGATGAGGAGGCGCACGAGGAGCGGCTAAAGCGGTACGGCGAATATCTCCAAAGGCGGGGACGCAGGGAGCCATTGCAGCACATTTTGGGCTGCGCCTGGTTTATGGAGCTGAAATTTATGGTCAACGCCCATGTGCTTGTGCCGAGGCCGGACACGGAGATTCTGGTCGAGGAGGCCCGAAAGCGGCTGCGCCCCCAAAGCCGCGTGCTGGATATGTGCACCGGAAGCGGCTGCATTCTTTTAAGCCTGCTCTATGGCAGCGCGGGCGCGCAGGGCACAGGCGCGGACATCTCCCGGGAGGCTTTGAAGGTGGCCAAAGAAAACAGCCGGCGGCTGCAGATTCTGGCGGAATTTCTGCAAAGCGATTTGTTTGAGAATGTGGAGGGGAAGTTTCATATGATCGTGTCCAACCCTCCGTATATACCGGGCGGTGAGATCGATTCTCTGATGGAGGAGGTCTCTGTGCACGATCCGCGCCTGGCCCTGGACGGCGGGGCGGACGGGCTGGATTTTTACCGGCGGCTTTTGGCGGATGGCTGGGATTATCTAAAGCCGGGCGGCGCGATGCTTCTGGAGATCGGCGCGGACCAAGGAGAGTGGGTGCAGGCGCATATGAAAGAGCGGGGTTTCCGGCAGGTGCAGGTTGTCCGGGATTTGTCGGGGCTTGACCGGGTTGTTTTGGGATATAAGTGATATATTACTATGAAAGTCCCGGCAAGCGGCAGGACGATGGGCAAATCTGTTTGCGCATTCGGCCTGACATTTGACGGGCTAACCTGTATGAATGAGTAGGGCGACAGCCC
>CAOJVE010000171.1 GCA_948444865.1 uncultured Lachnospiraceae bacterium | reverse complement strand
CCACCGTTTTCTTAAACTCTTCCGCTTTCTTTTTTCGCTCCTGCACATCCGCGTCAATAACGGCCACGATCACATCCATTCGTTTCTGAATACGCTTCAGCTCCTGGTTGCTCTCGGTAATCCGCTCTATGATTTCCCGCAGATCCATGGCCTCGTTAAAGGACTGGGTGGCGTCCACGGCAAACGCAAGCGTCGCCGTAAAGGCCAATATTTCGGCCACATTCGCCGGCATTTCCAGAACTGCACGCTCCACCGGCGCGTGGACATAGCGGATCAGCAGCACGGAAAAAACTCCCCACGCCAGCGAAGCGACCAGACAGATGTGCCCGTTTACATTCAGAAATTTCCCCGAATAATCCCAATACCTGACCTTGAAAATCCGCTCCATCACGGCGCCGGTGACATACTCCAGAAGCGTGGCGCCCGCCATGCCAAAGACATACACAAGGGCCAGGCTCTCCCGCACCGGAATCGCCGCAAACAATACGGCAATGGCCCCGAACCCGTAAATGGGAATCAGCGGTCCGTGAAGGAACCCCCGGTTCACCCATTTGCGGCCCTTTACCGACACATAGCAGGACTCCCAAATCCACCCGAAAAAGCAGTAGATAAAAAAGAAAAGAATCCATTGAAAAAATTGATACTGATACATACAAATTCCCCTTTTTGCTCACCCACATCCAACGACAGGCGTTATCCTTCGATCGTCACTTTCTTCCATTTCTCCTGCGGCGTATAGTTTTTGGAGATTCCATCGTCCTCGTAAAATACATACTCCACCGGTCCGTCTCCAAAACAGATCCATTCATAAGAAACGTCCTTCATGTCCGCCGTGGACTTCAGATTATTATCCAGAACCGCCAACGGCAGCGCATGGCCTTTTTTCACGAAAAATATCATCTCGTCCAGGGCCGCATCCACGTAGTGATGTCCTTTTTCCAACCGCTTGCACGTTTTCTCCTTCAGAGACTTCATCCGCACCAAAAGCATGTCTTCCGGCAGATATACATACCTGCCCGTGGCGTTCTGGGTGTAAACCGGCGCGGCCATAATGCTCTCGCCCACCATCACCTGGTCTTCCACTTTCGCTGCATGGGCATCCTTGGGGTAATCGAAGGCCAGCGGACGAAAGTACATTTCATCGCACAGCGCGGCCTTCATATATTCGCTATATAAATAAGGAAGAAGTCCGTACCGAATGCGAATGATATTTCGGAAGCCTTCCTGATTTTCAAACTGATAGACCTCTTGGCGCCGCGTCCCCAGAGTCGCGTGGTTTCGCATCAGAGGCGTGAAAACGCCGAACTGCATCCAGCGCATCATCAAATCCTCCGTCGCGTCGCTGCCAAATCCCCCCAGATCGGAACCGGTATACAGGATTCCGCACATGTTTAAAGCGGGCATTTGTTGAATGCTCAGCAGAAGATGGCTCCACCAGGACCTATTGTCTCCGGTCCAGATGCCGCCATAGCGGTGCATGCCGATATAAGAGGACCGAGAAAACAGAAGCGTCCTCTGATTCGGCGATATTTTTTCAAACGCCTCCGCCGCCGCTTTCGTCATATTGTAGCCGTATATGTTATGCACCCGGTCATGGCGCACCCGCACACCGTCCATATCGTGATAAAAACTCTTATAATCCTCTGGACTGTTGGTCAATCCCAGCATAATGTCTTTCATATGAAAAAATGCGTGCAGATCCATATTTTTTCCTTTCATAGACAGAACTTCCTCCATGGCTTCCTGCATGCGCTTCTCAGAATAAAAAATAGCCGGCTCGTTCATATCGTTCCAGAATCCGTCAATCCCCTGCTCCATCAGCCATCTGTATTTTCCGCCGAACCATTCCCTGGCTTTTGCGTTCAACACATCGGGAAAATGCACCTTCCCCGGCCACACGGCTCCCACAAATTCCTTGCCGTCCTCATCCTTGCAAAAATATCCCTTTTCAACGCCCTCTTCATAAATGGAATATCCCTCTTCAATCTTCACGCCGGCATCGATAATGGGAACCAGATGGATGCCCTGATCTTTCATCTCACAGGCCAGTCCCGCAAAGTCGGGGAATTTTTCCGGGTCTACCGTAAAGTCCTTATAATTTTCCATATAATCAATATCCAGATAAACGGCGTCCAGCGGAATTCCCCGCTCACGATGGCCGCTGACTACTTCCCGCACATCTTGTTCGTTGACATAACCCCAGCGAGACTGCTGGTATCCGAACGCCCATTTGGGCGCAATATAACTGCGTCCGATCAGCTTGCGAAACTGCTTTGCGATGTCTTTTAGACTTTCTCCCTCAATAAAATAGATCACGCAGTCCGACCCCGCTGAAATCGCCATTTGATCCAGCTTCGTCTCTCCCACGTCAAAAGCCACTCTGCCCGGATCGTCCACAAAGACCCCAAAGGAAGGCTGCTCTTGCCGATTTAAAATCAGAAAATTATGGCTTCCGTACAGAGAATGTCTGTCTTCGGTGTGATCCGGATCGTCCAGAGCGTCACTGACATAAGTAAATCCGCGTTTATTCATCCCGCGCACCTGCTCCCCCAATCCGTAAACGACATCCGACTCATCCATATGGCAGGATAACAAAATGCCCGCCTCCGTCTTCGTAAGACGCATCCATTTTGGCTCTTGTTCGTTTTTTTGAATCTCCATTACAAAGGCCCCTGTCTCTATTGGTTTTCCAAAAACATATTTATAGATCATCTGTTTTTCTTTTCCTCCTTATTTTGTTTCGCTTAGTTTCGTTTCTGTTATATTACCTCTTATTTTCCATATTGTAAAGCCTTTTTTTCAATACCTTGATTTTTTTCTTTTGGTTTAGTATAATAAATAATATCTTACTTTTGCACAGGAGGGTTCTTATGCCGACCATCAACGATATAGCCGCCAAATTAGGCGTTTCTAAAAGCACGGTTTCCAAAGCGCTGAACAACGCAGAAGACATCAGCCAATCTCTCCGGAAAAAAATCCTGGAAACAGCAGTTGAAATTGGATATGAAAAAAAACGAATTCGGAAAAATGCCCCCAAAAAACTCTGCATTCTGGTGGAAAACATGGATTACAAAAACCCTTCCGGATTCGGGCACGATCTGGTCATTGGATTTGAGCAGATGGCCGTCCCCGCTGGCTGGGAGGTGGATCTTGTTGTCATGTCGCCGGAAAAACAATCCCAGACGTCCTACGACGCTTTTATGCTGGGGCATCAGTATGAAGGCGCGTTTATCCTGGGATTTTCCCTGCTGGACCCATGGATGCAGGACCTAAAGACAGCCCGAACGCCCGCCGTCCTATACGACAATTATATACTGGAAAACCCTCTGGTGGCCTATGTCGGGGTCAACAGCGACGAAGGATTCCACATGTCTGTCTCGTATCTGAAGAAGCTGGGACATCGCCGCATCGGATACTTGGGCTGCAACATGGACTCCCAGATCAGCCGGGAGCGTTACCAGGCGTATCTGCGTGCCATGGAACTTCACAAACTGGATGTGAACATGGATCTGGTGGGGCGCTCTCCATTCATCTCGAAATGTATCCAAGAATATCTTCCCCTTTTGCTGAAAAGACAGGCCACCGCCATCTTATGCGAACACGATCAGTTGGCAAACGCCGTCTTAATTCACTGCGCGGAACTGGGATTTCGAATACCAGAAGACATCAGCGTTATCGGTTTTGACGACGCTGCTTTCAGCGCATATGCCAGCCCGCCCCTCACCACGATCCGACAAAACCAAAACGCCCTTGGACGCTGCGGTTATTATGCGCTCGCCAGCCTTTTAAACAACACTTTTATCAGCTCTTTGCTTCTAAGAGCTGAACTAATTGAACGGGATTCCACCGGACCAGCCAGGCGCTTCCCATCATGAACCAGATTTTCATTTTTTGTCCCAGATAATGGCGCTGTGAAAGAAAGTCTACAGCGCCCGCCGTTTCCTATTTGTTTGAAAAAAGCTCTCCATAGTCAAACATTTTCATACACAGATGATGCGCAATCAGCATCAGATTATCAATGATAATCTCAATGTCCGAGTCACCCTTCTCACTGTACAGTCTCTCGCACAGACGCATATTCGCGGCCACAACCTCATGATACGCCCTGCCGCAAGTCTTATTTTCCTCAAATTCATTTTCCACATACATACTTTCCTCCAGCGGATAAGACTCCAAATCCCGCAAGCCATTCATAAGTTCATAAATCCTTTCTTTCAATTCCTGACGTTCTTTTTCTCTCATTTTAAGTCCTTTCTTCCGACGAATAAACGGTCATTCCAGCCGCATTCCCCGCACATAAATTTTTACCGCCTGTTTCTGCTGATCTGTCAATGAATCCCATATCTGCAAAACTTCCCTTTGCTCTTCCGTAATATCAAGAATCCTCCCGTCGCTGGAAAAAAATTGTGCCATCGTAATTCCCAGGCCATCACAGATTTTATCCAAAGTGAAAAAAGACGGAGCGCTTCTCCTCTTCATTAAATTTGATAAAGAAGATTGACTGATACCTGACTTCTTAGAAAGCGCATACATCGACATTTTCTTTTTCTCGCACAGTTGTTTTATACGGTTTGTAATATACTTTTCATCTATCAAGCAACATGCACCTCAATTCTGATATATACTTTATATTTTACCCATGATGAGCGCTAAATATTAGCTTTTAGATTTAGAAGTATATCACTTTATAATTGAGTAGTATTCAATGTACTACCTACATTTACGATTTGCAAGTTTCATTCATAATTTTAATTCTTGCATAATACGCCTCGATCTGCTATACTAAACTAGGAAGTAAATAGGCGTTTGCCTGCGGTTTTGCAGGCGAAGCAGACAGTTCGCAATCCATCCTGTCTTAAAACAAAACTAGGAACAACAGACGCTTTTTGCGTGTTTTAAAAGGATGCGTAGCAAACATTTTAAATCCAAACACGCCGGAAGGTGTCTTTTCTTTGCGAAAAAATGCAACTTTACAGCTTCCGTGCGCAACACTATTTTAGAATAAGGAGGCAGCAATCCAAATGAATCTTGAAAATCTGTCCAAGACGCAGAAACTTACCATTTCCGGCCTTATGATGGCTCTGTACATCGTGATCTTGTATACCACGCAGAGCTTTTCGTTCGGCCCTTACCAGATACGCATCGCCACATCGCTTTAAGCCATCAGCTATCTGTGCCCGTTTCTGATCATCCCCATGGGACTGGCGAATCTG
>CAOJVE010000170.1 GCA_948444865.1 uncultured Lachnospiraceae bacterium | reverse complement strand
TTTGCCGGATTACGGGCTCATTTCTATAGTCCGACAAATTGGGAAACTTTTAATATAATACGCCTACGATTATAGAGGCAAGAGGGGTTGGCTTCCCTGACGTTTTTAAAAACGTTCCCGCCAAAATGACGATTGCCATGATACAAGCGATTCCATTGGTTACCAGGCTTGTAACTAAACCTACAACGGCCGTTATCCCTCCATTCGTCATAAACATGGAACCCACGATTTTCGCGTGAAGTTCATTGTATTTTGGATCTTCCATTTTTTCAAAATCCAAATTCAGTTTCACATTGTTAAGATACTTTTTAAATCTCTGGTAAAACAATCCGTTTGAGAGTGTAATCCTGTTTTGCAACAGAGCTGAAATCACATGAAAAAACAATGTTCCACCTGTTGTAATTAACACGTATAAAACCAATGTCGACGTATTTCTTTGTCCCATCAGTTCATCTATGATCAGAGCCGACATATAAATGGAAATGTAGGGGGTTAAAGCGTCAATGATAGCCTTTATAATATTAATTGAAACTCTTCCAGGTGTTATTTCAGATATAATTGATAATGCTCGTCTAATGAAACTTATCTTTTCTGCCAAACTGCCTTTTGAGTTTTTCATGTATTATTCGTTCCTTTCGCTCGAAGTGATGCACACGCGAAGAAAAACTCTCCATATATGTCATTGTTTTTGTAATATTGGCTTTGGACGTCAAACAATTTCCTATACTTTCCCGATAGCTTCATCAGTTCCTCATGGTTACCCATTTCAGCTATGTTTCCGTCATCCAATAGAATAATACGGTCACAGAACCTCGTCGAAGACAATCTATGCGAAATATAAATTGCGGTACGATTTTTAGTCAAATCATTATACTTCAGATACATTTCCTGCTCGGCTATGGGATCCAATGCTGCAGTCGGTTCATCTAAGACAATAAGGGGCGCTTCTTTATAGATTGCCCTGGCAAGTATCAGTTTTTGCTTTTCACCACCTGATAAATCAATACCACCCCGAACAACGGATGAGACCAAACCCGTTTCAACCCCATTCGGCAGAGATTCGATTTTTTCACTTAATCCTGACAGGTCTATCGCATGCTTCATTTTTTCCTGATCCATGTTTTCTTCTTGATCACATCCAATGTTCATGGCTATGCTCATGGGCAGAATACACACATTTTGAAAAGAAGCGCTCATCATTTTATAATAGTCATCTCTGTTAAACTCTCGTATGTCAATTCCGTTAAAATAAATTCTTCCTTCCGTCGGCTCCAGCAAACCACAGGCAAGTTTAATAAATGTGGTCTTGCCTGCACCGTTATTTCCCACGACCGCCAGTTTCTCACCAGGATGAATCACAAGATTTATATGATGTAATATGTCATGATCACTTCCTTCATAACGATAACACACATCTTCAAACTTTAATTCACACGGTTTATCTGCGTTAGGGATTTCGACTCCGCCTTCCCTCTTCATGTGATCTTTCATTTCAGCCAAATAGCGATAATCATCCACACGATAATTGGCATTAGATAAGTTGCCAATTCTTCCCACAATCTGACTTAACCATTGGCCAAACCCAGTGATTGCACCAAAATATAAAGTAAAATCGCCTATGGTCATGTCAGAATGAAACATTTTCCAAATCAGATATAAATATGCGGCGCCATTACGCAAAAAAGTTAAAACAACCTCCGCCAACTGTTGACCGGTATACCTTCTCTGCACTCTCTGTTCCAATTCTTTCGACTGACCGATATATTTATCCGTGCTATCATTAATCCAATTCATCATTTTATAGATCTTGATGTCTTTTGCCATAAGGGCATTACTGATGTCATCCAACACGTAACCGAGCCGTCTGCTAATGACGGCCCTTTCATCCTTTATGCTTACTTCCCACTTTCTTACCTTTACCGCAACCATGCCATCAATCATATATGTGACGAGCAAAATCAAAATAACTACTGGATTCAATAATAAAATGACCGTACTGAATGAAAGCAGACCTGCCACACTTTTTAGAAATTCAACAAGGTTAATATAGTAAGAAGCCATGTTCACCTGTACGTTTCTATTAATGGAACTGTGAGCCTTTTCGATTTTCATTTTTCCTTCTTTGGATACCGCAATACCATAATCCATGTCTAAGGCTTTCCAGTCTTTACCTATATAAAAACGTATGTTCAAAATCTTTATGGCGCCAATAATCACACTCTGTTCTGTAAAAAATCCCGCGAATTGGAAGGCCATCAAAACAACCGTCATCAATCCTATCCGCATAATGAATTCACTTGGGGAAATTGATTTTCCTATAGAATCCAATACTACTTTGGGGAAATAAATTCCTGACATCGCCACTATCAAATCAGATATGATGCGAATAAACCACACCAGAATTGTCTTCTTTTCAAAGCTCCACTGTTCTCGCATCATAAACGCAAAATTACTTAACATTCCGTGTGTTGAATTTTCGTTTGTCACCTTTTCCACTATCGCGCACCTCTCATCATAGTCTGAGATAACAAAAACATTTCTGTTAATAAAGTCAGATAAATAAACCGGCGTGATGCCTCTCTCCCTTAAATAAGGATTCCATATGCCAACTTTTTGGGCTCCCTTGCTACATATTATTCCAATTTTCTTGATACCTTGATAAGGCTTATCCAAATATTCTTCCGTTTCCTTAACGACATTTATGATTTTGGAAAGTCTGCCACATTTTGGGAGGCGGCCATCCCCCGCAGCTCCTTGACCACCATCACCACGATTACCTGTGTCAGCACAAAGGTCAGGCCGTCAGCCACGGGCTGTGCAAGCTGCAGCCCCGGGATACCCAGCAAAGGAGGCAGAATCAGGATGGCAGGTATAAAAAACAGTCCCTGCTTGCTGATGGCGGTGAGGGTGGCACGGAAGCTGTAGCCGATGGACTGGGTCAGCATATTCCCGATGATGGTATAAGACTGAAAGGGCAAAAGACAACACTGCATTTTCAGCGCCAGTGCGCCGATGCGTATCACCTCCGCATCCTCTTTGCGGAACAGCCTCATGATGGGGGTGGAAATGGCGAACATGATCACGCCCATTACAAGAAGAAAAACAAGGGCTACACGGCGGCAGAAGAAATAGGCTTCCAGCACCCGGTCATAGCGCCCCGCGCCGAAGTTAAAGCCGCACACCGGCTGAAAGCCCTGACCGAAGCCGATCAGAGCCGAGTTGATGAACATCATAATCCTTGTGACGATGGACATGGCCGCAACGGCCGCGTCCCCGAAGCCCGAGGAAGCCACATTTAAAAGCACCGAGGCTACGCTGGCAAGGCCCTGCCTTCCCAGGGTAGGCATCCCTGCGGAGAGGATTTCCTTATAGACCCATCCCTGAAAGGTGAAATACCGGGGATGGGGCTTAAGCACGTTCCCGGAACGGATCACCAGAACCAGCAGGATGGTAAAGCTCACAAACTGGCTGAAAATGGTGGCGATTGCCGCGCCGGAAATTCCCATTTTCAGGCCGAAGATCAGCACAGGATCCAAAATCACATTTAATATGCCTCCGGTGGTGATGCCGATCATGGAGAGGGCGGCATTGCCCTGGGAGCGCAGATGATTGTTAAATACAAAGGAAACCGTCATGTAGGGAGCCGCAATCAATATGTAGCGTCCGTAATCCTTGGCGTAGGGGGCGATGGTTTCCGTGGCTCCCAGCATCCGAACCAGAGAGTCGATATTGGCAATTCCTGTGATTGCCAGCAAAAGCCCCAGAGCAAAGGCGGTATAGACCGCTGTGGAACAGGCTCTCTGTGCTTTTTCCTGTTCTCTGGCTCCCAGCATCCGGGACATAAAATTACCGCTCCCCATGCCAAGGGTAAATCCGATAGCCTGAATCATGGCCATCAGGGAAAAATTAACGCCCACCGCGCCGGAAGCGCTGGTGCTTAGCTGACTGACAAAAAAGGTATCAGCCATATTGTAGATGGAAGTGATCAGCATACTGATAATGGTGGGTACCGCCAGCCTGGGAATCAGACGGCTGATAGGAGTGTTGATCATCAATTGATACTTTTCTTCATAGGTCATTGCTTTCATCGGTATCTCCGTTTCGTAAATGTTGGTGTATCAATCATTACTCTCATTACATATTATCCTCACGACGGGATTGGGTAATCCATTCCGCCACATCCTCTTCCGTCATGAATCCGGCCTTTTCAGCCTCACCTTTCATCTGTTCCTGAAGCCTCATAAGCGCATATACAGCAGAATTTACTATGCGGACATTGGAACCATCCACAATAAAAGTCACACGATCACCGGTATCAATGCCAAGGGCGGCCCGTACATTTTTTGGAATCGTTACCTGGCCTTTGGACATTACTCTCGCGTCATTGACAAATGCCGTGTCAGACATAATATCACCTCCAAAAAAATAAGTAGGGAAATAGGAAATCCCTACTTTTATTATATGCAACGATTGAAACTTTTGCAAATCCAAATTTTTATAAGGATCATTTCCGAAAGGATTATGTCCTTTTCTTATAACCTGTCATGCTGACGAGCATGGAGATTACAAAAAGAACCATTACCATCGCTCCTGCCGCAGCAGCGTAAGAGAGTATGGAATTGGTCATAGCGGAAAATCCGTCTCCGTCTTCAAAATATTTCACGAAATAGAACATGGGAATTACAGCAAAAAGCCCCATTGTCTGCGCAGAACGAAAACCGAACCAATAAGTCAGTGGCAGACAGATTCCCGTCCATAATAGCGGGACAATGACAGAGACCGCCGCAGAAACACCCCAGACAGCGAGATTAAAGCTGCGAAAGACCACGCTGGATAAAAGGTTAAACAGGATACTTCCCGTAAGGCTGACGGCCAATGTGCAGACAACGGATACATATTTGCTCGTCACCACGGAAACCGCATTTACGGGCATTGCCAACTGGTACTTTTTCCAGCTTGCCTTTTCATCGCATGCAAAACTCATGATATTTTGCATACCGATTGTCATGGCGAGCATGACAGAGGCGAACAGCCCCGCATAGACGCCGGTATTGACCATGAGCAGTACGATTGTGCCCGCCGCGATCAGAACCAGTCTCTTGTCAATACTCTTATAGAAAATGGTAATATCTTTGTAAATCAATCCTTTCATGCTGCCCCTCCTTTAATGTAAAAAAGCATAATGTCTTCCAGCGTTGCGTTATCCACTACAATATTTTTGTATTTGTGCCTTATGGCCTGCTTGTCACGGACAAGGCACTCCACATTTACATTTGTAATCCTGT
>CAOJVE010000169.1 GCA_948444865.1 uncultured Lachnospiraceae bacterium | reverse complement strand
GTTAAGCTCCAGCGCCCATAAGATCAACGGTCCCAAGGGCATCGGCTTCCTCTACATCCGCAAGGGCGTGAAGATTCGTTCTTTCATCCATGGAGGCGCCCAGGAAAGAAAAAGAAGGGCCGGGACGGAAAACGTGGCGGGCATCGTAGGCTACGGCTGCGCGGCCAAAAGGGCGGCGGATTCCATGGAGGCGCGCACCGCAAAGGAAAGAGAGCTGCGGGACCACCTGATTCGGCGGATTATGAAAGAGATCCCCTATGCCCGTTTAAACGGCGATCCCATCAAACGGCTTCCCAATAACGTAAACGTGAGCTTACAGTTTATCGAGGGTGAATCGCTGCTGATCATGCTGGATATGGAAGGCATCTGCGCGTCCAGCGGCTCCGCCTGCACGTCCGGCTCTCTGGACCCGTCCCATGTGCTGCTGGCCATCGGCCTGCCCCATGAGATCGCCCATGGCTCTTTAAGATTTACTCTGGGCGAGGAAACGACGAAAGAAGACCTGGATTATGTGGTGGATAAATTAAAAGGAATCGTGGAGCATCTGCGGTCGATGTCGCCACTTTATGAAGATTTTGTAAAAAAAGGAAAAAAAGCATAAATTATATACCAATCGGAGGGAAAAAGATGTATAGTGACAAGGTAATGGATCATTTTCAAAATCCAAGGAACGTAGGAGAGATCGAAGACGCCAGCGGCGTGGGAACCGTAGGCAACGCAAAATGCGGCGACATTATGCGGATTTACCTGGACATCGACGACAACCAGGTGATACAGGATTGTAAGTTCAAGACTTTCGGCTGCGGCGCGGCTGTGGCTACCAGCAGCATGGCCACCGAGCTGGTGAAGGGAAAGACCATTCAGGAGGCGCTGGAAGTGACCAACAAAGCGGTGATGGAAGCCTTAGACGGCCTGCCCCCAGTGAAAGTGCACTGCTCTTTGCTGGCGGAGGAAGCCATCCATGCGGCCCTGTGGGATTATGCGGAGAAAAACCACATCAAGATCGAAGGTCTGCAAAAGCCCAAATCAGACATCCACGAGGGCGAAGAAGAGGAAGAGGAAGAATACTAGAATGGCGAAGAAAAAAGCAGTTGTGGGCATGTCCGGGGGCGTGGACTCCTCCGTGGCGGCCTATCTGCTGCAAAAAGCGGGCTACGAAGTAATCGGCGTGACCATGCAGATCTGGCCGGATGACATGGAAGATCCCCAGGACGGCGGCTGCTGCGGCCAGACGGCGGCCGAGGACGCCCGGCGGGTGGCCGAAACGCTTGGCATTCCCCACTATGTCATGAACTTCAAAAAGGAATTTCAGGCGCAGGTCATCGACTATTTTGTAAAAGAATATGTCAATGGCCGCACGCCCAACCCATGCATCGTCTGCAACCGCTATGTGAAATGGGAATCGCTGCTCAAGCGAAGCCTTGCGCTGGGCGCCGATTACATCGCCACCGGGCATTACGCCCGGGTGCAGCTTTTAGACAACGGACGCTACGCGCTGCGCGTTTCGGCCACGGCCCAGAAAGATCAGACCTACGCGCTATATAGTTTAACCCAGAGCCAGCTGGCGCACACGCTGACGCCGGTGGGCGATTATGAGAAGGAAGAGATCCGGCGGATCGCCCAGGAGGCCGGACTGCCGGTGGCCCATAAGCCGGACAGTCAGGAGATTTGCTTTGTGCCGGACGGCGACTACGCCGGATTTATCGATGGGGCGCTGCCGTCCCCTGTGCCGCCGGGGGACTTTGTGGACATGAAAGGAAATAAGATCGGCGTTCACAAAGGCATCACCCACTATACCGTCGGACAGAGAAAAGGGCTTGGCCTGGCCATGGGTCATCCGGTGTTTGTGGCCGCCATTCGTCCGCAGAGCAATGAAGTGGTCATTGGAGAATCTGCGGATATTTTCGCGCCGGCCCTGCGGTGCAGCCATTTAAACTATATGTCCTGTGAGGATTTTGAAGATGGGACGTCCGTGACGGCGAAGATACGCTACAACCACAAAGGGGCCTCCGCCCGTCTGTATAAAGCGTCTTTCGATGAAGTCATATGCCGCTTTGACGAACCCCAGAGGGCGATCACGCCCGGGCAGGCGGCGGTTTTCTACCAGGGAGATGTGGTCATGGGCGGCGGAACCATTGAGAGCGCGCAGGCGGATGTATAATTTCAGAAGATAGCGGAGAGGGCAGATGACAGGATTAACACAGGATCAGGTGCAGCAGCAGATAGAAGCGGGCAATGTGAATATCAATGAGAATCCCAATACCAGGACGTATAAGCAGATTATTCTTGAGAACACGCTGACTTTTTTTAACTTTATCAACGGAGCGCTCCTGGCGCTGGTATTGTTTGTGGGTTCTTATAAGAACGCCGCCTTTGTGGGAATTATCGTGATCAATACGGTGATCGGCATTATCCAGGAGATACGGGCGAAGAAGACCCTGGATAAGCTGGCGATTCTGACAGCCAGCAAGTCCGTGGCCATACGGGACGGCCAGGAAAAGGAGATTTCCACCGAAGAGCTGGTTCTGGGGGATTTGATCCTATTGCGGGCCGGGGACCAGGTGCCGGCAGACGCGCGGGTGGAGGAGGGAAGCCTGGAAGTGAATGAGTCCCTGCTCACCGGAGAATCGGACACCCTGGTGAAAAACGCGGGAGACGATCTGTTTTCGGGAAGCTTCGTCACCTCGGGACAGGCCTACTGCCAGGTGGCGCACGTGGGAAAGGACAATTACGCGTCCAAGATTACCGGGGAAGCCAAAGAGTTTCGCAGGCATCACTCGGAGCTAAGGGATTCCCTCAATAAAATCTTAAAAGTAATCAGCATCATTATCCTGCCCCTGGGAATCGCCCTTTTCTATAAGCAGTTTTACTGGGCGGGCACCAGCTTCCGGGATTCGGTGGTCAGCACGGTGGCGGCTGTGCTCGGCATGATTCCGGAAGGGCTGGTTCTTCTCACCAGCGTGGCGCTGACCCTGGGGACCATGCGGCTGGCCCGGGAAAAGACGCTGGTGCAGGAGCTCTTCTGCATCGAAACGCTGGCCCGCGTGGACACGCTGTGCCTGGACAAGACCGGGACTATCACGGAAGGGACCATGTGCGTGGAACAGGTGATTGCCTTGGATGCGGAGGCGGATGTGGGGAATGTCATGGGGAATCTGATGGGCGCGCTGGAAGACAACAACGCTACTTTTCAGGCGCTGCGCAATTATTTTCCCGGCCGCCGAGAGTTTCATCTGGATCACGCCATCGCCTTTTCCTCCGAGAGAAAATACAGCGGCGCCTGTTTTCAGACAGAAGGCACGTATCTTTTGGGCGCGGTGCAGTTTTTGTTCCCGGATGGGGACCAGCGGGGCGAGGAGCTGGAAAATCGCTGCGGCGAATACGCCCGCCAGGGCTACCGCGTGCTGACGCTGGCCCACAGCCCGGAAATGAACGAAGGCGCAGAACTGCCTTCCGGGTTAAAGCCGCTGGCCCTTTTGCTGCTGACCGACGTGATCCGGCCGGAAGCGGCGGACACTTTCGCGTTTTTCCGGGAACAAGGCGTGGAACTAAAAGTCATTTCCGGGGACGACCCGGCCACCGTGGCCGCCATCGCCAGGAAGGCCGGTCTGGAAACGGCGGATAAGTATATTGACGCGGCCACGATTCTGGACGGGGAGAGTATGCGAAAGGCGGTGGGGGAATACAGCGTGTTCGGCAGGGTCACGCCCCAGCAGAAAAAAGAGATGGTGCTGGCGTTAAAAGAGGCGGGCCATACAGTGGCTATGACCGGAGACGGGGTCAACGACGTGCTGGCGTTAAAAGAGGCGGACTGCAGCATCGCCATGGCCTCCGGCAGTGAGGCGGCGAAAAACATCGCCAACGTGGCGCTGCTGGATTCCAATTTTGCGGCCATGCCCCATATCGTAAACCAGGGGCGAAAGGTGATTAACAATATCCGCACGGCGGCTTCCATGTTTTTGATCAAGACATTCTTCTCGGTGTGCCTGTCGCTGCTGACCATCTTTTTCGGGGACGTCTATCCCTTTGAGCCGATACAGATGTCGCTGATCAGCGCCTGCGCCGTGGGGATTCCCACCTTTTTGCTGGCGCAGGAGTCCAATTTTCAGAAAGTGGACAACACTTTTTTGCGCCATGTATTCATGAACGCGCTGCCCACGGCCTTTACCATCACCCTTTGCGTGTTCGGCATTATGCTGGTCTGTCAGGATGTTTACCATTCGGACGAGATGCTTTCCACGGCTTGCGTTTTGGTGACGGGGTGGAGCTACATGGCGGCGCTGCGCACCGTGTACCAGCCCTTAAACATTTTCCGCAAAGTGGTGATTACCGGCATGCAGACGTTGTTTTTCGGCGGAGCTTTGGTCTTCCAAAAGCTTCTGAACTTCAAAGGGCTGGAGTTCGGCATGATTATTTTGGTGTTTTTCCTGATGACCGTCTCCCCGGGGATCATCGAATTTCTCACCAGCATGCTAAACCGGCTGCGCATTTCCGTGGAGGAGAAAAGGGAGGCCAAAAGGGCAAAAAAAATCTGAAAGCCGGCTGTCTAAAGCGGCAGAAAGCGGGGTTTTCGCTTCTCGAAGATGGCGTAATGGGTATAGCCGCAAGAGCGAAGAAGCTCCCCGATGTTTTCATAATTAAAGGCGATGTGTTCCGGGCGGTGCGCGTCGGAGCCTAGGGTCAGCAGCTCGCCGCCAAGCGTACGGTAGCGGGTCAGGATTTCCTCACAGGGGTTCGGGTGTCCCAGCCCGTAGCGAAAGCCGGAAGCGTTGCATTCTAAAGCCACGTTCTTGTCAATGAGCTTTCGTAAAATTTCATCAATGACGTCGGCGTATTTCTCGTAGGAGTAGTCCCGGTTCTGGTTGGGGCCGTAGCGGACGATGTAGTCCAGATGGCCGTAGGAATCCATGGAGGAGAAAGCGTTCAGGTTTTCCAGTATGGTGACGAAATACCGCTCGTAGGAAGCGGCTTCGTCCCGCCCTTCAAAGAAATCCGGGTAATAAGGGTCCATGCCGTCCACCAGGTGGGAAGAGCCGATGCAGTAGTCGAAAGGATATTTCTGGATGTAATCCGCATAAAAACCGGCAAGGTGCGGCTGCAGGCCCAGCTCGATGCCGAAATAGACATGAATCCGCTCCCGGTATTTTTCGGCCAGTTCCGTGTAGGCCTTCAGGTAAGCGGGCGCGTCCACGCTGAAATCGTCGTGGTGGTCCGTGGGGAAGTCTTTGTCTATGTGCTCGGTGAAACAGATGTGCGTCAGCCCTTTGTCAATGGCGCTGCGGATCATGTCCTCCATAGGCGCCTGGCTGTCCCCGGAAAAGGAACTGTGCATGTGAAAGTCAGT
>CAOJVE010000168.1 GCA_948444865.1 uncultured Lachnospiraceae bacterium | reverse complement strand
AGGATAGAAATATGAAAGGAAGAGGAGGCGTCCTGTGAAATGAAGAAAGCCTGTATTTTTGATCTGGACGGGACTTTGGCGGACACCGTGGAATCCATTGCGCGGGCGGTGAACCGGGGGTTGGAGCATTTCGGGTACGGCGCTCGGCCGGTAAACGAGTATAAATATTATGCCGGGGACGGGCTGAACATGGCTTTTTTAAGGGCCTTGCGCCGGGCCGGGGATGCAGACGGGCGATGCCTGGAAGCGGGAATTCCGCTGGTGCGCCAATGGCTGGCGCAGGAGGCGCTTTACCATGTGAAGCCGTATCCGGGCATAACGGATACGCTGGCGAAGCTAAAGGAAATGGGATTTTGTCTCGCCGTATTGTCCAATAAGCCCCACAGACAGGCTGTGCAGGTGTCAGAAACGCTGTTTGGCCCGGGGTATTTTGACCGGATACAGGGCCAGACAGAAAAGTTTAAACCCAAGCCGGACCCCGCCTGTGCGCTTTGGCTGGCGAAGGAGCTGGGCGTCTCCTGTGGCGATTGTCTGTACGTGGGCGACACGGATACGGATATGCGCACCGGAAACCGGGCGGGCATGCGCACGGTGGGCGTAACCTGGGGATTTCGGGAGCGGAAGGAACTGGAGGAAAACGGGGCAGAAAAGATTATTCAGAAACCGGAAGAATTGCTTTTGTTGGCAGAAGAATTGCTGCATTGATTCGAGATGGGAGGATGTAAAGATTATGAATGAGTATAGCGAAGAATGCCTGTTGACGTTTCTAAAAAACCAGGGGCAGCTGTTTGACGAGCCGGTGGCGGACAGTCTGGCGGAGGCGGAAGCTTTCCTGGAGGACTGCATGGCCATGGTTGTGGATTCTATAGACCAGGTGCGGGATTATTTTGAGGAAAATGGCGCGGACGTGGACGGCATGTCGGACGAGGAGCTGGAGGAAGCCAGCGAAGTCTTCCTCCTGCCTGACGGGAAGTATCTGATCGTGGAAGGGTGAGAGGCTCATGCGGCCGGGGTGAGCGCTCCGCCGCCGGGAAGCTGGACGCTTTGGCCCTCCAACCATTTGTTGTCTGTGTGGGAGGCGTCGTAATACACTGTGTGGCCGTTGGAATGGATGTTGCTGCAGTCGCCCAGGGCGTTGTCCAGGGAAGTTATATAGGAGTCCCCGGTGACTTCCCAGACAGAGGATTCGTCCAGCTGGACGGTGACTTCTTTTCCTGTATGTTCTTGGTTTATGGCTCCGGCGAGGGAGGAATTTTCGGTTAAATGCAGGTAAACGGAGCTGATGGCGTCGCAGCAAATGTCGCCTTTTAATTTTTGGCGTATGCCGGTGAGGGTGACGGTTCCGCCGTTTTGGCCGGGAACGCCCCAGTTGTTGGTTTCGTTTCCCGCCGCATTTAACAGCACATCGCCGGGAAAGGACAGGCGCGTGTCGGTCAGCGTGATCTCGGAATCGGTGTTGGTGACGTAGATCATGGGGCCGCCGCTTGTGGTGGCAAGCCTGGAGTCTGTGGCGCGAAGGATGGCTGTGCCGTCTCTGGCGTCACCGGATGTGCTCTGGTAGAGCATAAGTCCGTCGGGGCCCGCGCCTTCCAGTTCACAGTCTGTTAAGTCGACGGAATTTTTCCCCTCCACCACTAAGATCTGTGATCCGGCGGCTGTGCCGGTGGCGCTTCGCAGGGAGATTTCGCCGGTGGAGTAGATGCAGGGGCTGCCTTCTCCCGCCGTGGAAAGGGCAGCCGTGTTGACGGCGATGGTTCCTTCGCCCCGGTCCGTGGCCAGCGCGGCGCAGTGGTCCCCTTCGGTGGAAATCTCCACGCTGGAGGCCTGGATCGTTCCGCCGTAAGTGGCGTCCAGGCCCCTGGCCGAATTTCCCGAGGTGCGGATTTTGACGTTGTCGGCTATGATGGAGGCGTTTTCCCCGGTGGCAAACAGGGCGTTGGCGCCTTCCCCTTTGGCGTCGATTTCCACGTTGGTCAGCTCTGCAGAGCTGTCTTTTGTCACGGCAAGCGCGGCGTTTTGGCCGAAGAAATTGCTGCTGTCCGTATTGGACGTGTCGCCGGATTTTTGGATCGTTGCGCCCGCCATATTCAAAGAGCCTTTGTTGGTTACCAGTACGGCATTTTCATCCATGGATGTGGAAGTGAAAGTTTCATCGGATGAAGATGCTTTTTTTCCGTCTATGGTTTTGGCGCCAGAGAGCGCCGCGTTGTTTGAGACCTCCTGTCCGGGGCCGCTTTTTTGGATTACGATGGAAGCGGCGGTAACGCCGTCGTCTTTTAAGGTGACCTGAATCATTGCGTTTACGAAAAGGTCTTCCAGATTCCCCTTTTCCGAATCCGGGCCGTCCTGGACGGTAAAAGTCGTATCCTCCGTGACCGTGATTTCCCGCTCTTCGCCTGCGGTCTGCGGTCCGTGGCCGTCTCCATCCGGCGGTCCGCCCGCCGGATTGTCCGGCATGGAAGGAGGCCCGTCTGTGCCGTTTTCAGAAGCGGTCTGCGGCGGTTTTTCGCTTTCGTTGTCCGACATGGGAGGCGGCCCGTCTGTGCCGTCGCCGGGCGAAAAGGCCGTATTTTCACTTCCAAGGGACAAGGTGAGGACGCTTCCGTGGATGTCCGTCACTTGTCCGTGGAGGGGCCGCTGCGCGGATTTTTCGGGCGTGTCTTTTTCTTCTGTATTGCCGCCGCATCCGGTGAACAGGCGGCAAATCATGGCCATGCCAAGCAGTAAAGCCAGAACTCTTTTTTTCATAAATAAATATTCCTTTCTGCGCCGTTTTTTCAGGCTGTTCGTATGGCAGACATTATAAAGGATATATTTGTTAAATTTGTGGTTAAAATGTGAAAGAAATGTGTTATATTTATTACAGTAAAAGTCCGCCGCCGGAGCTTCTGTGACGGCAGATAGAGGAGTGGAGGAGCGTATGATAAGAGAAATAGACGTAAAAGAAATCACCCGGCAGATACGGGATATGTGCATAGAGGTTAATTATAGTCTGTCCGAGGACATGGCCTGCGCCATGAAAGAAGCGGCGGATAAAGAGCGGGGCCCGCTGGGGAAAAAGGTCTTGCAGCAGCTGAAGGAAAATCTGGAAATTGCCAAAGAGGAGCAGATTCCCATCTGCCAGGACACCGGCATGGCGGTGATTTTCCTGGAAATCGGCCAGGACGTGCATTTTATAGGCGGGGATCTGGGCCAGGCTGTGGATGAAGGGGTGCGCCAGGGTTATGCCGAAGGCTACCTGCGCAAATCCGTGGTGGGCGATCCGCTGCTGCGGGAAAACACCAAGGACAACACGCCGGCCGTGCTCCATACGTCCATTGTGCCGGGGGATCGGGTGAAAATCACCGTGGCCCCCAAAGGCTTTGGAAGCGAGAACATGAGCCGGATTGCCATGTTAAAGCCCGCCCAAGGGGTGGAAGGCGTGAAGCAGGTCATCCTGGATACGGTGCGGGAGGCCGGCCCCAACGCCTGTCCGCCGCTGGCAGTGGGCGTGGGCATCGGCGGCACCTTTGAAAAGGCCGCGCTTTTGTCCAAACAGGCGCTGACCCGCCCGGTGGGGGAGCCGGCGAAAGACGCGCACATCCGTGCGCTGGAAGAGGAGATGCTGGAAAAGGTCAACGCGCTTGGAATCGGGCCGGGGGGCTTAGGAGGGAATGTGACGGCCCTGGCGGTCCATATCAACGCCTACGCCACCCATATAGCCGGGCTTCCGGTGGCGGTGAATCTGTGCTGTCATGTCAACCGCCATGTGAAGAGAGTCTTATAACGCAAAAGAGTCTTTGGAAATTGCCTATTTATCATACAGGAGGAGAGGAAAATGGAGTATCGGATTACTGCGCCTTTGGACAAAGATACCGCCGGGAAGCTTAGGGCCGGGGATTATGTGTGGATCAGCGGCACGATTTACACGGCGAGAGATGCGGCTCACAAGCGGATGCAGGAGGCGTTGGACAGAGGAGAGAGACTGCCCGTGGATTGGAAAGACAATATTATTTATTATATGGGACCGTCTCCGGCCAGGGAGGGCCGCGTGATTGGCTCGGCCGGCCCCACCACATCCAGCCGGATGGACCCTTATACGCCCAGACTGCTGGATATGGGGCTGTGCGGCATGATCGGAAAAGGCAAGAGAAGTCCGGAAGTTTTGGACGCCATTGTCAGAAATGGGGCCGTTTATTTCGCGGCGGTGGGCGGCGCCGGGGCGCTTCTGTCCAGACAGATTAAAAAAGCGGAAGTGGTCGCCTACGGGGATTTGGGAACGGAGGCCATCCGCAAATTAGAAGTAGAGGATTTTCCTGTAATTGTAGTCATTGATAAAGAAGGAAATGACTTGTATAAAAATAATGGCAAAGGATAGTTTTGCACGCATTCGTGACCTTGCACAAACTTTTTCATAAACAATGTATATAAGGTAGAAGTTCATGTTATGGAGTTGAAAAGCCTTGATTTCCATTTTGGATTTTATTATAATTCTCTCGAAAAACACAGTGATCCATACATAAAAGCATGAATGTCTGCGGATCATTGTGTAAAAGGGTGTCACCCTGTTTGATTATTTATATCTAGGAGGTTTTTTATGGTAAATGATTTAAAAGCAAAACAGGCAAGGGTTGATGCAGCGGTAAACCTGCAAGAGGGAGATCGGGTTCCTTTCGCTCCCAAATTTGGTTATGGCGCATATGTGCAGGCGGCGGGAATTAGCATGTGCGAAGGTTTAATGGATCTTAGAAACATGAAACCAGGCGTCGAGAAAATACTGTCACAGTATGACCTTGACTTATATTGGGGACCGGCTGCATATCCCTCCAATGTGCTGGAGGTTCTGAGTTCAGTGGCCATTAATTGGCCAAGCCCGGATGGCCGGCTGGACCGTAATTCCGGTTATCAGATTAACGATATCAAGTATATGGATATCGATGATTACGATGAATTTCTGAAAGATCCCTCACACTTTTTTATGACCAAGGTCTTTCCGCGCAGGCATAAAAAGTTACAGGGACTTGCGAAAGTAAGCTTTCAGGAGGTTGTCGAGTTCTCACATTACGCGTCCATGAGCGCTTTTGCCGATCCAGAAGTGAGAGAGGCTTTCCTGACGCTTATGAATGCAGGTGAGCAGGCTGTCAAATGGATAGCCGCCCAGGGAGAATTGGCTGAAACGGCTCTGAAATTACAGACTCCTCTGGGATGCACCCTCGGTCAGAACGCGCCGTACGATATGTTGGCGGATAATTTGCGCGGGTATATAAATGTGCCAATGGATTTGTTCGAGGTTCCTGAGAAGGTGCTGGCCGCGGTTGATTACTTCACGGATTTGGCGCTTGAGAACGTGAGAGGCCTGAAGGAAAAAGGCGTTCATTAT
>CAOJVE010000167.1 GCA_948444865.1 uncultured Lachnospiraceae bacterium | reverse complement strand
ATTGTTCGATCTCCTCTGACCGCTCCGGGTTGGGACTGGCGGACATGGTTCCAAGAGAGATTGCATAGTCTGTGATTCCGTACTCTTCCGGGTGAGCCAATGTGTAATGCAGATTCAGGGTGTTGGAGGCTACTTCGTTTTGGAACAGGCGATCCGCGAATTTTACGAAACGGCCGTTTTCCGTAAATGCCCATCGCCGGGAGCCGTATCCTGCGGCGATTCCCAGGGTAAGCGCCAGGCACAGTCCCAGTCCAATATAGACAAGCTTGAGAGTTCTCTTTTTTGTCATAAAATCCTCTTTACTATTCCAAGCTGTTTCTATTATTTTATTGACAATCACAAGCATCTATGCTTAAAGCGTGTTTAAAAAATCATATATGTTTGAAAGGGGCGTCGAAATGAGTGAAAATTATGATTTAATTATTTTAGGTTCCGGTCCCGCTGGCATTACAGCGGGGATTTACGCTATGCGGGCGTATCTGAACACGCTGCTTTTGGAAAAGAATTACGTTACCGGGGGACAGGTGGTCAACACCTATGAGGTGGATAATTATCCCGGTTTTCCGAAGATTACCGGAATGGAGCTGGGAGAAGCGTTTGAAAACCATGCCCGCGATCTGGGCCTGGAGATCCGGCGGGAGGAAGTGACCGGAATCGCCCGGGACGGGCAGGGTTTTCGCATTGAGACGGAGCAGGGAGCTTATGGCGCGGATGCGGTCATCATAGCCACCGGAACCCGCTGCCGGACGCTGGGCGTGCCGGGGGAACAGAACCTGGCCGGCATGGGCGTGTCTTATTGCGCCACCTGCGATGGAGCCTTCTTTAAGGATAAAACAGTGATCGTGGCCGGGGGCGGGGACACCGCCGTGGAAGACGCGATTTTTTTGTCCAGAATATGCAGGAAAGTATATCTGGCGCATAGAAGGGATCGTTTGCGCGCCGCCAAGATCCTGCAGGATCGCCTGATGCAGCTGGACAATGTGGAAATCTTATGGAATTGTGAGATTAATGAAATCGTAGGGGAGCAGCAGGTCACTGGCGTGGAAATATTTCATAATAAAGAAGACCGTTACACGGGGCTGGATGTGGACGGCGTGTTCGTGGCCGTAGGGTCGCTGCCCAACGCGCAGGGATTGTCTCATATAGCCGATGCGGACCAAAATGGCTATATTATAGCAGGCGAGGACTGCCAGACCAGCACGCCGGGGATCTTCGCCGCCGGGGATATCCGCACGAAATCCCTGCGCCAGATTGTCACGGCTGCCGCGGACGGAGCCAACGCTGCCGCTTCCGCTGTGCGCTATTTGGAAGATTTCCACAAATAATGTCGGCATATGTTGAATTATCCAATTTTCATCCCAAAAGTTATCCACATTTGGTAAAACCACAAACCCTATGAAATAGACTTATACACCAAGTTATCCACATTGTCCACATTTATCCAGATAGAAACAGAATAAGTGTTTTGTGGAGATGTGATAAAATGTGGGAAATTCTGTAGGGGAAAAGGTGTAAAACTATGGGAAAGGGATGCCATCCTTTTTCCGACGGCGCCCCTTTCCGACCGGTTATTTTTATACAGTTCTTCTAAAAGTCCAGCGTCTCAAAATTCAGATAATTTCCAGTTTGCTATTTCCATTATAATATACAACCAGACAGGGAGTTCCTTCGCAGTCAGATCCAATGATATGGCCGCGTAGTTTTTCGCGGGTTTCGGCATATTAAGGAAAAAAATTATTGTGGTATTGGAAGGATTATCGTATAATAGATTCAATAAGGGATTGAATCTTAGAGCAGATCAAGAGGGAAGGAGTAAACAAATGGACGTTTTTACATTAGCAACTAATAGAAAATCAAACCGTGAGTTTGCCAAAAGGGAGGTAAGCGCGGATAAGCTCCAGGAACTGAAGGATTATTTTGCGTCTTGTTCCCGTCTGATGCCGGATATTGACGTGGAGATGCTTATTTTGGGCGAGGATGCGTCGGAGAAATTAAACGCTTGCGTGGGCTATCACAGATTTCTGATCAAAGCGTATCAGTATATTGTGCTTTTGTCGGATGTGGACGAGCATTATATGGAAAATGCTGGGTATATCGGCGAGGAGCTGGTGTTGAAGCTTACAGAGATGGGAATCGAATCCTGTTGGGAAACGATTGCGGACGAGCCGCTTTTGAAAAAGAGGCTGAGTTTGTCCGGGGACAAGTCCGTGGTCGCCGTGATTGCTTTCGGATATGAAGACGCGGGGCTGTTCGCCAGATTGGGAATCAAGAGCCCGGCAGAAATTTTCCTGAAGAAAAAACCCGACGCGCCCGTGCCGAAGCTGACGATTCCCCAGATGTTTTACGATGACGAGTGGGGCAAAGCCGAAACGATCTCCGCTTTGGACCCGGATGATGATTTATATAGAGCCTGCGCGGCTGCATGTTATGCGCCTTCTTTCTTGAATCTGCAGCCATATCGTCTGATTCATGATGGGGATAAAATCGTGTTGACGGCTGTTATGGATGACACGACGGATGCGGCGGACGCTAAATTAAACTTTGGAATTGTTATGATGCACTTTGAAGGCGCTGTTTCCAGACAGAGCAGCGGCTTTAAGGGCTGGAAGCTGGAAGTCCCGGATAAGGACTATAAGCTTCCAGAAAACGCTTATGTAGTTGGGTATTATCAGCTGTAAATAAAAGCTTTTTATGAGACAGACATGTCTGCGCGCGCGGATGTGTCTGTTTTTGGCTTCAGGGCCAGTTTATAAGTTGCGTTTTTGGGGCGCTTCATATATTAAATAAGAAGAATAAATGGGAGCGTAGACGATTATGGAAAATCAAAAAACGGATAATTTACTGAATCTGGCGGTGGACGCTACGCCGCAGGAGCGGGAGAAGTCTCTGGAACTGGATGTGGGATATGAGCCGGAGAGCCGGCTGTGGGATGTGATTGTGAAATATTCCGGGGACGTGGCCGCTTTGGAGGCCGACGGGATTACAGTGGTTCCGCTTTTGAATGAGTACGCGGTGGTCACTGTGCCCCAGGACCGGCTGGATGCGTTTATCAGTCAGCCGTTTATTGAATATGTGGAGAAACCGAAGAGGCTGTCTTTTGCCGTAAACCAGGCAAGGGCGGTCTCTTGCATTACCCAGGTGCAGATTTCGCCTTGGAATTTAAGCGGCCAAGGCGTGTTGGTGGGGATCGTGGATTCGGGGATTGACTACCGCCATCCCGATTTTATCAACGAGGATGGGACCACGCGGATCGTCAGGCTGTGGGATCAGAGCGTTTCGGGAAATCCGCCCCAGGGGTATGCGCTGGGCGCGGAATTTGGGCCGCAGGAGATCAACCAGGCGCTGGAGGCGCCCACCCGGCAGGAGGGTTATCAGATTGTGCCCAGCAGGGACGCCAGCGGACATGGCACGGCGGTGGCGGGGATTGCGGCTGGAAACGGCCGGGATTCCGATGGGGTTTACCAGGGCGTGGCGCCGGACAGTCCGATTCTCGCAGTCAAACTGGGTAATCCCAAAAAGGATTCTTTCCCCAGAACCACGGAGCTGATTCAGGGGTGGATTACGCGGTTCGCCAGGCTATCGCCCTGGGCATGCCGCTGGCGCTGAACTTAAGTTTCGGGAATAATTACGGTTCCCACCGGGGAGACACGCTGCTGGAAACGTATCTTTCCAGCGTGGCGAATCTGGGAAAAAACTGCATTTGCGTGGGAATGGGGAATAATGGCGCGGATGGGCTGCACACGTCCGGGCAGCTGCAGATGGGGCGCACGGAGGTGGTTGAGGTGGCTGTGGGGGATTACGAGCCGTCTCTGAATATCCAGCTCTGGAAAAATTACGCCGACCAGGCGGACATTTATCTTACGCACCCCGACGGCAGCATGGTGGGCCCTCTGTACGAGGAGCTGGGCCCCCAGCGTTATCGGCTTGGAGGGACGCATCTTTTGATCTACTATGGAAAACCCTCTCCGTACAGCGCTTCCCAGGAGATTTATTTTGATTTTATCCCCCGGGAAAGTTACGTGGACAGCGGAATCTGGACAATTACGCTGCGGCCGCAAAAGGTTGTGGATGGGCAGTTTAATTTGTGGCTTCCGGGAGGGGGCGTGTTGGGGAGCGGCACCCGGTTTTATTTTCAGACGCCCAATGCCACGCTGACGATTCCGTCGGCGGCTGCCAGGGTAATCAGCGTGGGAGCCTATAATTCCAGGCTCTTGTCGTACGCGGAATTTTCCGGCAGGGGCTTTTTGCAAACGGCTGTCGCTCCCAAACCGGACCTGGTGGCGCCGGGCGTGAATATCCACACGACGCAGGCAGGCGGCGGCTACACAACCGTGACCGGAACGTCCTTTGCCACGCCGTTTGTCACAGGGGCGGCGGCGCTTTTGATGGAGTGGGGGATCGTGCGGGGGAATGATCCATTTCTGTATGGGGAGAAAGTGAAGGCGTACTTAAGGCGCGGGGCAAAACCGCTGCCGGGGTTTGAGGAATTTCCGAATCCCCAGGTGGGATATGGGGCGCTTTGTTTGAGGGAGAGTCTGCCGGATTATTGACAATAATGCGAGTTCTAATTGTGTAAAGAAATAATATTGTTACATTTTAAGGCGCGCGATAAGATACTCTCTTTTCCTCTTAAAATTTTTCCTGAGCCGGAGATCTGGTGGCGTTGGAAGCGGCGAGACTGCGCCAAGTTTAGATGAAACTCAGAAGACTGACATAAAGTGAATGAATAGTTACAGACGGACGGAGCCAGATTTTTTGGTCCCGTCCTTGTCTGGAAGCTGTAAAAAAACTTGTGTCCATGGGTTCTGATAATAATTAGATACATAGGGGCTATCCAGAAGATAGTATCCTGAAGCGCCCTGAAAGCGCCTGTGTATGTCAGCGTCATTTCTTTAGCTGTAAACCGTCTTTGAAGGCTTCGCCCACTCGTTCTCCCACCTTATAATAGCCATGTGTATAAGGGTCAAAGGCGATTGCGTCGACCAGGGATATGTCAACCTTTCCGCCGGCCATAACCTTTTCGTCCGCTGTGGCGTTTACGACCTTGCCAATGACGCCGCAGCCGTATTTGCCGCCCTGATATTCAATAAATTCACACTCTAAGCAGAGGGGGAATTCGTTGATAACCGGAGCGTCCACGATTTCAGATTTGCTGGCGGTAAGGCCGCTGTTCTCGAATTTGTTTGAAACTTTGTTGCCTGACTCAACGCCAAAATAGTCAGCCTCCACTATGTGCGCCGCATCGGCGATGCTTACCGTGAAAGCGCCTCTTGCCTTGATATTTTTTACTGTCTTATGCGTTTCTGTTAAATTAAGAACTACATTGCCTCTTTCCTGCATAGTGCCCCACGCGGCATTCATGACATTCACGCTGCCATCTTCATTGTAGGTAGCTACCATTAAAACCGGCATCGGGAAGATGC
>CAOJVE010000166.1 GCA_948444865.1 uncultured Lachnospiraceae bacterium | reverse complement strand
CGCGGGCCGGCGGCTTATATGGGAAGAACAGGCGTATCTGAAAAAGGAGATGAAAAGCCTGGGATTTCGGCTGTACGATTCCAGGGCCAACTATATACTGTTCTTTAGTGAACGGCCTCTGTGGAAAGAATGTAAAGACCGGGGAATCCTGATCCGGGACTGCAGCAATTATCCGGGCTTGTCGCAGGGGTATTACCGGGTGGCCGTGCGTACCCATGAGGAAAACGAGAAACTGATACAGGTTTTGAAAAATATATGTCAATAAATGAAGGAGAAAATGCATGGCAAAAGCAATTATGATTCAGGGGACCATGTCCAATGCCGGAAAGAGCCTGGTGGCGGCCGGACTATGCCGGATTTTCCGCCAGGATGGCTATCGGGTGGCTCCTTTTAAATCGCAGAATATGGCCCTGAATTCCTTTATCACCCCAGAAGGGCTGGAGATGGGCCGGGCGCAGGTGATGCAGGCGGAAGCGGCCGGCATCGAGCCGTCTGTGCTGATGAACCCGATTTTATTAAAGCCAACCAACGACTCCGGCTCCCAGGTAATCGTCCGGGGCGAGGTTCTGGGGAGCATGAGCGCGTGGGACTATTACGAATACAAAAACAAACTGGTTCCGAAAGTCCTTGAGGCGTACAATGAGCTGGCGGCGCAGTACGACGTGATCGTCATCGAGGGGGCCGGAAGCCCGGCGGAGATTAACTTAAAGCAAGAAGACATTGTGAATATGGGCATGGCCAAGATGGCAAAGGCGCCGGTGCTTCTGGTGGGAGACATTGACCGGGGCGGCGTGTTCGCCCAGCTAATCGGAACGCTGCTGCTTCTGGACGAGGACGAGCGGGAGATGGTCAAAGGCCTGATTGTCAATAAATTCCGCGGGGACCGGGCCATTCTGGAACCAGGTCTTAGACTGCTGGAGGAAAAGGCAAAGGTTCCGGTGGTGGGCGTGGCTCCGTATCTGCACATTCAGGTGGAGGACGAAGACAGCCTGACGGAACGCTTCGAGGGAAACCAGCAGGTGGATTTAATCGACATTGCGGTGGTAAGGCTGCCCAGAATTTCTAATTTCACGGATTTCAATCCGCTGGAGAGCATTCCGGGCGTGTCCCTGCGCTATGTGAAAACCGTGCAGGAGCTGCAAAACCCGGATATGGTCATCCTTCCGGGCACGAAAAACACCATGGAGGACCTGCAGTGGCTCCGTCAGAGCGGCATGGAAGCGGCCATCCTGAAATTATCTGGAAAGGGCTGCGTCGTTATGGGCATCTGCGGCGGCTACCAGATGCTGGGCAGCAGCCTTTCCGACCCGGAAGGCGTGGAAGCCGGAGGCAGCATGCGGGGCATGGGACTTTTGCAAATGGATACTGTGTTCTCCTCTAAGAAGACCCGGACCCAGGTGGAAGGCGTTTTCCAGCAGATGGGCGGAACGCTGGAGGCTTTGCAGGGAGTTCCTTTCTCCGGCTATGAGATCCATATGGGCGAGCCGGTCTTCGCCGGAGACACCCACGGCATGAACCAGGTGACGGACCGGGTGACGGGGACGGTGAAACAGGACGGCGCCTGCGCCGGAAATGTCTACGGCACATACGTGCACGGCATTTTTGACCGGGAAGAAGTGGCAAAAGGCGTTGTGACCGCCATCGGCCGCGCCAAGGGCCTGGATGTGTCAGAGATACAGGCGGTGGATTTCGCGGCCTTTAAAGAAACCCAGTATGACCTGCTGGCGGATGGCCTGCGCAGCAGTTTGGACATGGAGAGAATTTACCGGATTCTGGAAGAGGGGGTATAGAAGATGAAAATTCAACTGGAACAGGTGGCGCCCAAGGAAATCGAGGCGCGCAGTTTTGAAATCATAACCCAGGAACTGGGGGACTTTCCCCTGGAGCCTGGCACAGAGGCCATTGTAAAGCGCTGTATTCACACCAGCGCGGATTTTGATTACGCCAAAAACCTCTGTTTTTCCAAAGACGCGGTAAAAAAGGCCCAGGAAGCCATCAAAAGCGGGGCCAGCATCGTGACGGACACCCAGATGGCCAGGGCTGGCATCAATAAAAAGACGCTGGCAAAATACGGCGGCCAGGCGCTCTGCTTTATGTCCGACGAGGATGTGGCGGAAGCGGCCAGGAAAAACGGCTCCACCAGAGCCACGGCCAGCATGGATAAAGCGGCGGCCATGGACGAAGACCTTATCTTCGCCATCGGAAACGCCCCTACGGCGCTGGTGCGCTTATACGAGCTGATCAAAGAGGGGAAAATCCATCCCCGTCTGATTATCGGCGTTCCGGTGGGCTTCGTGAATGTGGTGGCCTCCAAGGAACTGATTATGGAATTGGACGTGCCTTATATTGTGGCAAAGGGAAGAAAGGGCGGGAGCAATATAGCGGCTTGTATTTGTAATGCGCTGATGTATACCGCCGAATAGAGGAAAGAATGAAAACAGGGGAGGATGCGTCTGGTTATCTTCGCCTGTTTTTTGTTTCCGGCGATTGCGAAACGCCCCTTTTTGTAGCCAGCGTTTGGGCAAAATAGATAAATAAGGAGCGGATTAGAAACGGTTTTGAAAAAACGCAGAATATGAAATGCCAGTTTCGCAATCACCTAGCTTGTTTGTATGAAAGGAGGGGGCGGATGCGAGGGGATATGATTATTGAAATGATTGGCTATCTGGGTTCTGTGCTGGCGCTGGTGTCTTTTTTGATGGCGTCGGTGGTGAAGCTGCGGGTGGTGAACTCTGTGGGAAGCTTGATTTTCGCCATTTACGCGCTGATTATCCATTCCTATCCCACGGCGCTGATGAATGGCTGTCTTGTGCTGATCAACCTGTATTATCTGCGCAGGCTTCGCAATAAAGAGCATCATTATGATTTGCTGCATGTGTCCGGTCAGGAGAGTTTTCTAGGCTATCTGCTGGAGCATTATCGGCAGGATATACAGAAATGTTTTCCCGGACTTAAGGCAGACCCGAAAGAGGCGAACCGGGCCTACCTGATTTGCTGCGACGGGGAGACGGCGGGCATTTTCCTGGGGCGGGAAAAAAACGGACAGATGGACGTTCTGCTGGACTATTCCACGCCGGCTTATCGGGACTGCTCCGTTGGGAAATACTTATTTGAGAAAATGCCGCTGGATGGCGTCCGCCGTCTGCTGTATGCGGGCCCGGCAGAGCATCACGGGGAGTATCTTCTGGAAATGGGTTTTCAAAAAGAAGAGGGAGCGTACGTAAAGAATTTAAAATAAGATAGGTAATTGCGAAACTGCTGTTTCATAATCTTCCGTTTGTGTAAAATAGATAAAACGGAGCTCAAAACCGTTTCTGATTCGCTCCTTATTTATCTGTTTTGCACAAACTCTGGTTATTGAAGGGGGTGTTTCGCAATTACCTAAATTTAAAATAGAATGAAAAGAGGTGGAGAAAAATGAGAATCCGGTTTTATAATTGCCGCATTTTGTCGATGAAAGATTCCATGGAAATTAAGAAGGGGGAGGTATGGACAGACGGCCGCCAGATCGCTTATGTGGGGGAGAAAAAGCCGTCCGGCCAGGCCTTTGACCGGGAAGTGGACGTTCAGGGGAATCTAATCATGCCCGGCTTTAAGAACGCCCACACCCATTCGTCCATGACGTTTCTGCGCAGCTTTGCGGACGATTTGCCCCTGCAGGAGTGGCTCCATAACAAGGTGTTTCCCCTGGAGGCGAAGCTGACCGGGGAGGATATGCGCCAGCTGGCGAAGGTGGCGATTTTGGAATATCTGACCAGCGGAATTACCTGCAATTTCGATATGTATCTGGACCCCTGGGCGGTGGCGCAGGCGTCTGTGGAATGCGGATTCCGCACGGTGTTGGCAGGCGCCATGAACGACTTCAGCCAGTCGCCCCGGGAACTGGAGGAGTGGTATCAGAAGCTGAATGCCTATGACCCGCTGATACGGTTCTGTCTGGGGTTTCATGCGGAGTACACCACCGGCCTTTCGCGGCTGGAAGCGGTGGCGGCGCTGGCCGGGAAATATAAGGCCCCGGTCTACTGCCACAATTCGGAGACAAAAACTGAGGTGGCGCAGTGCGTCGAACGCTATGGGAAAACGCCTACGGCCTTTCTGGACGGATTGGGCATGTTTCGTTATGGCGGCGGCGGGTATCACTGCGTGCATTTTAGCCGGGAAGACATGGAGATTTTTCGCGAGCGGGGCCTTTACGCGGTGACCAACCCCGGCTCCAACGCCAAGCTGGCCAGCGGAATCGCGCCCATCGCCCAGATGCTGGCGATGGGAATCCCCATCGCCATCGGAACCGACGGGCCGGCCAGCAACAACTGCCTGGATATGTTCCGGGAAATGTTTCTGACCACGTCCTTGGCGAAGCTGCGGGAAGAAGACGCGTCCGCGGTGGACGCGCTGGAAGTTCTGCGCATGGCGGTCTGCAACGGCGCCCACGCCATGGGCCTGTCCGAATGCGACTGCCTGTCCGAAGGGAAACTGGCGGATTTAATCATCATCGACCTGCAGCAGCCCAATATGCAGCCGCTGAATCACATCCCCAAAAATCTGGTATACAGCGGCAGCAAGCAGAATGTGAAACTGACCATGGTGGATGGGAAAATCCTCTATGAAGACGGGAAGTTCTTCGTGGGAGAGGAACCAAAGGAGATTTATGCCCGCGCCAATGAGATTGCGCGGCGGATTCAGGGGTGACGCTTAAGGAAAGGATTGTGAGCGTTTGGAAAATAAATTAGGGATCGCCGATGGGGCAGAATTTGCCAGAGCGGAAGAAAAAATCAGCAAGCGAAAAGCGCTGAAAATGTTTGAAACAGGGTATCTGGACAGCCTAAAAGCCGGAACATATGAAAGCCTTCAGAAAATCCATCAATACCTTTTTGACGAAATATATGAATTTGCGAGAAAAACGCGGGAAGTGAATTTGTCTAAGGGGAATTTTCGGTTTGCGTCTGCGGTTTATCTGGATGCGGCCCTGAAAAAAATAGAATGCATGCCGCAGTCGGATTTTGACCAGATTATCGAAAAATATGTGGAAATGAATGTGGCGCATCCTTTCCGGGAAGGCAATGGCCGCAGCATGAGAATCTGGCTGGATTTGATGTTGAAAAAAGAATTGAAGCAGGTGATAGACTGGAGCCGGGTGGACAAGGAAGATTATTTAATGGCCATGGAAAGAAGTCCGGTAAAGGATCTGGAAATCAAATTTTTGTTGAAAAATGCGCTTACAGACGAAATCCATAACAGGGATGTGTATATGAAAGGCGTGGATGTCAACTACCGCTATGAGGGGTACGAGACATACAAAACAGGGGAATTATTCACATAAGCGGGCGTTGCCAGCAAAAAAACCTTGTAATTTCGGCAAAATTTTATTACAATAAAGTAATATAACTGAATTGGAGCGTCGCTCCAGTAAAAGTGCGCAGGAAGTGGAGGAAGA
>CAOJVE010000165.1 GCA_948444865.1 uncultured Lachnospiraceae bacterium | reverse complement strand
GGGCTGTCGCCCTACTCATTCATACAGGTTAGCCCGTCAAATGTCAGGCCGAATGTGCAAACAGATTTGCCCATCATCCTGCCGCTTGCCGGGACTTTCATAGTAAATAAACAAAACGGGGCTTAAGAAAGAAAGGCGGGGCGGATATGAGGCGGACAGGAAGATATTTGAAAAGAAAGATACGGGAATTCAGACGGCTGCACAAAATCATCCGGTCCCTCTGCCGCCATCGAAAAACCTATTTAAAAGGCGTCGCCTATCTGGGAAAATCCATGAAAAACCATTGGCGGTTATAAAAAAGGAACGCCGGCCGCGCATTGAAGATTCGCGTGGTCGGCGTTCCTTTTTTTGATTTTGATTTCCCGAATCTGGGCAAAAAAAGACACGCCCTCAATGTGATTTTCGTCTACTGTCTGGATTGGATAAATTTCTGCACTTCTTCTTTTTCGGGCATCACCCTTAAAGCGCCTTTGCGGGTGGTGATAAGAGAGGCGGCGGCGTTGGCAAACGTCAGCATTTCCGTCAGCTGCTCCTGGGTCAGATCGTCCAGGCCATTTTCCAGCACATAATTCAAAATGCTGGCGCAGAACGTGTCTCCGGCGCCGGTGGTTTCGATGGTCTTTTCCTGCAAAAAAGGAGCAACCTCCACCATCCAGTCCTTGTAATAGGCGCGGCTTCCTTCTTTTCCCAGCGTTACCAAGATCAGCGGAATCGAATAAGTTTCCCGCAGAATCTCCACGCCCTTCGTGTAATCGTCTGTTCCGGTCATAAACTCCATCTCGTTATCAGAGATCTTTAAGATGTCGCAGAATCCCATGCCGTAGGAAATTTCCCGTCGGGCATCCTCCAGGGAATCCCAGAGAGGCTCCCGCAGGTTGGGGTCAAAGGAAATCAAAAGCCCGTCTTCTTTGGCCTTTGCCAGTGCGCACCTGGTGGCCTCGCGCACGCCGGGATGGGTGGAAGAGAGCGTGCCGAAGTGGAAAATCCTGGAAGCCGCAAGGACATCCATCTGCACTTCATCTTTGGTAAGCATCATATCTGCTCCCGGATTCCGGTAGAAGGAAAAGTCCCGGTCGCCGTCCTCGAAAGTGTGGACGAAAGCCAGAGTGGTGCGGACCTTCTCGTCCAAAACCAGGTTGCGGGTGTCAATGCCCGCCTCCTCCAGCGTTTTTTTCAGGTGCAAGCCGAACTGGTCCTGTCCGACTTTTCCGATGAAAGCCGTTTTTTTGCCCAGTTTGGCAAGCATGGCCAGCACGTTGCAGGGGGCGCCGCCCGGATTGGCTTCATACACAGCGTTGCCCTGTTCGCTGGCGCCGTTTTCTGTAAAATCAATGAGCAGTTCGCCCAGCGCGATCACATCGAATAATTTTTCATTCATAATCCATCCCTCCAGTTTGCCTGTATTTTATAATCCTATTCAACAATCTATCTTATTAAAGGGCATTTGTCAATATTTAAGCGGCGACATTTTCTATTTTACAAGGCGCTTTATTGATGATACAATGTTAGATGTTTAGAAATAATACGGTTTGCAGGAAAAGTCTTATGGATACAGGAGGAAATGCGATGACGGACAGATTGTATGAATATATGGACTGGCCAAGAATTGAGGCGGTGGCGTATGGGGAGGAGAATCTTCCCCGGGAAATTCTTGGACCGCAGGCGGTAAAAGGCGCAGTGTTAATCCAATGTTTTTTTCCGAATGCCAAAAGCGTGAAGATTCACAACAAAAAAGATGGCAAAAAATATCCCATGGAGCTGGCTGATGAGTCGGGTTTTTACGCGGCGCTGCTTCCCGGAAAAGAGCTCCCCTCCTATGAATTCATTGTGGAAGATATGGATGGAAAAAAACAGACGCATGGGGACGCGTACAGGTTCCCGTCGCAGTTTACCCAGCAGGAAGAGGAGATGTTCCGGCAGGGCATTTATTATAAAGCGTATCAGAAACTGGGCGCGCACCCTATGACGGTTGATCGGGTAAAAGGCACATATTTCGCCGTCTGGGCGCCAAACGCGCTCAGGGTAAGCGTAGTCGGGGATTTTAACCAGTGGGACGGCCGGGTGCATCCCATGCAAAAGTCTGCCGCCACCGGCATTCACGAGCTGTTCATTCCCCGCGTAAAGCCGGGCGCTCTATATAAGTTCGAGATGAAGATGGTAAACGGGGTTACTTTTTTGAAGACCGATCCCTACGCCAACAGCCGGGAGCCTCATCCGGCCATGGCGGGGATCGTGGAAAAAGTCAGCGGCTACCGCTGGGGCGACGCAGCCTGGATGAAAAAGCGAAAATCCATGGCTTCCAAAAGCTATCCTCTAACCATTGGCCAGGCGGATATGGAAGAACTGGGGAAAACAGAAGAAGGCGATTACGTGACCTATCAGGAGCTGGCGGTCCGCACGGCCCAGTACGCCCAGGCCGGAGGCTTTACCCATGTGGAGCTGCCGCCGCTGATGGAATACGAAGAAGAAGCGGGGCCGTATGCCACCAGCGGGTATTACGCGCCCACCTCCAGATACGGAACGCCCCGGGATTTTCAGTATTTCGTAGATTATCTGCATCAGAAGCAGATCGGCGTGCTGATGGACTGGACGCCGGCCCATTTTCCCAAAGAGGGCGAGGGGATGCAGATGCTGGACGGCACATGCCTGTATGAGCGCAGCCAGACGGGGGAAGGCGTGCATCCGCTGTGGGGGACGCTTTTGTTCGATTACGCCAGCCCCCATGTGAAAAATTTTCTGATCTCCAATGCGCTGTACTGGCTGGAGCGATACCATCTGGACGGCCTGCGCCTGGACGACGTGGATTCCATGCTCTATCTGGACTATGGCCGCGCCCCGGGGAACTGGACGCCCAACCTGTTTGGCGGCAATGAAAATCTGGAGGCCGCCGAGCTGCTCAAGCACTTAAATTCCGTGATCCGAAAAACCCATCCAGACGCGCTTTTGATCGCCCAGGAGGACGGATACTGGCGGGATCTTACCGGGCCGGTGGACGAAACCCATATGGGATTTCACTATAAATGGAACAATGGCTGGACCAAAGGTTTTCTGGACTATATCCACGGGGACCGGGCGTTTCGCACAGCCCATCACGACGAGCTGACCGTGAGCATGCTCTATGCGTACAGCGAGGCGTTTATCCTCACGTTAAACGACCGGGATGTGGGTCATCTTCAGGAATTTATGGAATCCCTGCCGGGAGATGAGCGGGAGAAGCAGAACAATCTCAAAGCGGCCCTGGGATATTTCATGACCCATCCGGGAAAAAAATACCTGGCCGCGCCCGGACAGCTGCCACAGGAGCTGCAGGTTTATTTAAAAGAAATGAATCAGTTTTACCAGGACCATCCCGCGCTGTGGGAAGCGGATGAGGACACGGCGGGATTCGAGTGGATACAGTTTATGGAGGCGGGGGAAAACACGCTGGCCTACATCCGAAAGGACAGCCACAAAAAAGACCTCCTGCTGGTTCTCTGCAATTTTTCCGGGCAGGAACAGGAGGCTTATAAGGTAGGCGTGCCCTATTATGGGAAATACAAAGAGGTTTTCAATAGCGACGGAACCGCTTTCGGCGGGGAGGGCTTAAACAATCCCCGGGTGAAAGTCAGCCGCAAAGAAGAGTGCGACGGGCGGCCCTACCGGCTGACAGTGAAGCTGCCGGCGCTGGGGATGGCTGTGTTCGCCTACCAGCCCATGTAAGGGAAAGGAGGGCCGGGGACATGGAAAAATGGATGCGGCGGGGCGGCGATTATCTGCAGGAGCAGATTCCGGCGCTGACTGGCTTCGGCGTGAAAGTCCTTTTGTCTATTTTAATTTTTTATCTGGGGATACGCATCATCCGCTGGATTGTCAGGCTCCTGCGCCGATCCATGGAAAAGATGCGCGTGGATCAGGGCGTGGTTCAGTTCGCCTGCTCCCTGGCGAAGATTCTGATGTACCTGCTGCTGGCGTTCAGCATCGCCACCCGGTTCGGAGTCACGGAGGCGTCGGTTGCCGCGCTGATTGGTTCCACCGGGATCACCCTGGCCATGGGCCTGCAGGGCGGCCTGGCCAACATGGCCGGCGGGATTATGATTCTTCTTTTCAAGCCCTTCCAGGTGGGCGATTACATTGTGCAAAACGGCCTGACGGGATGCGAGGGGACGGTCAGCCGCATAGATATGTGCTACACAAGGCTGACCACCATCGACAACAAAATCATCGTCATCCCCAACGGAACGCTGTCCAACAGCAGCATCACCAACGTGACCGAAAAAGAAGAGCGGCAGCTGGACGTGAAAGTTTCCATCTCTTATCAGTCGGACATACGCCAGGCCAAAGGGATTCTGGAGCGGCTTTTACAGGAAGAAGAGGAGATCTACCGGGATAAGGATGCGGCGGTGTTTGTGGACGAGCTGGGGCAAAGCGCGGTGATTCTGGGATTTCGCGCCTGGGTTCCCACGGATCAATACTGGAAGGTGAAATGGAGGCTCAACGAAAAGATCAAGCTGGCCTTTGACCGGGAGGGCGTGGAGATTCCCTACAATCAGCTGGATGTGCATCTCCATGAAAAAGTTGACGTATAGGAAAATTGTGGTATACTTATAGAAAAAGAAATGGGAGGCATAAGCCGATGAAATTTTTTATTGATACAGCGAAAGTGGAAGATATACGCCGCGCAAACGATATGGGAGTGATCTGCGGCGTGACCACCAATCCTTCTCTGATCGCGAAGGAAGGCAGAAATTTTGAGGAAGTGATCCGGGAGATTACCTCTATTGTGGACGGGCCCATCAGCGGAGAGGTGAAGGCCACCACCACGGACGCGGAGGGCATGATTGCGGAAGGACGCGAGATCGCCAAGATACACGAGAACATGGTGGTGAAAATTCCCATGACGGAAGAGGGATTAAAAGCCGTGAAAGTTCTTTCTCAGGAAGGCATCCGCACAAATGTCACCCTGATCTTTACCGCCAACCAGGCGTTGCTGGCGGCTCGGGCCGGCGCGTCTTATGTCTCCCCATTCTTAGGGCGCCTGGACGACATTTCCGTGACCGGCATGCATCTGATCCGGGAAATCGTGGAGATTTTCGACGCGTCCATGGACATTGAGACGGAGATCATTGCGGCCAGCGTTCGCCATCCCATCCACGTGACCGACTGCGCAAAAGCCGGCGCCCACATTGCCACGGTTCCGTTTTCGGTCATCGAGCAGATGACGCATCATCCACTGACAGCGGCGGGCATCGAGAAATTTAAGAAAGATTACCAGGCTGTATTCGGTGAGTAAGAACGTTTCTAAGGGGGCTTTTCCGCGGTGGGAGGGCCCCTTTTAGACAGCGGGATAATTAAAAAAAAGGAAAAATTTTTTAAAATTGGGTATTGAATTTTTTCGAGTTTCGTATATAATAGAATGCATATGAGACATGCGCTGGAATAGCTCAGTTGGTAGAGCACTTCACTCGTAATTAAGGGGTCGAGGGTT
>CAOJVE010000164.1 GCA_948444865.1 uncultured Lachnospiraceae bacterium | reverse complement strand
GCCCGGACAGGTGAAAGCGTTTATCGCCAACCATGCGATCAAGTTCTATGTGATCGACGGAATCAAGATCGGCAAGGAGATCGGTCTGGGCGGCCGGATTAACACCGTTTTGCAGTCCGCGTTCTTTAAGCTGGCCAACATCATTCCCGAAGACCAGGCCATCGACCTGATGAAATCCGCCGCGAAAGCCACTTACGGCAGAAAAGGCGACGCCATCGTGCAGATGAACTACGACGCTATCGACGCCGGCGCAAAGCAGGTGGTGGAAATCCAGGTTCCGGACAGCTGGAAGAGCGCGGCCGACGAAGGACTGGCTCTGTCCCATGCGGAACATGGAAGAAAAGAAGTGGTTGATTTCGTAAATAAGGTGCAGGTGAAAGTCAACGCCCAGGAAGGAAACAGCCTGCCGGTTTCCGCTTTTAAAGATTATGTGGACGGCTCCACCCCGTCCGGCGCATCCGCCTACGAGAAGCGCGGAATCGCCGTAGACATCCCTGTGTGGAAGCCGGAAAACTGTATTCAGTGTAACCGCTGTTCCTATGTATGTCCCCATGCGGTCATCCGTCCCATCGCTCTGAACGAAGAGGAAGCGGCCCAGGCGCCGGAAGGCATGCAGACCCTGGCCATGACCGGCATGGACGGCTACAAATTCGCCATCGTGGTTTCCGCCTACGACTGTACAGGCTGCGGCTCCTGCGCCAACGTATGCCCGGGCAAGAAGGGCGCCAAAGCGCTGGCCATGGAAAATATGGAAGCCAACGCGGATTGTCAGAAATACTTCAACTACGGCGTGGAAAAACCTGTAAAACCGGAAGTGATCGCGAAATACAAAGAAGCCACCGTAAAAGGAAGCCAGTTCAAACAGCCGCTTCTGGAGTTCTCCGGCGCCTGCGCAGGCTGCGGCGAGACTCCGTACGCCAAACTGGTTACCCAGCTCTTCGGTGACCGGATGTATATTGCCAACGCCACCGGATGCTCCTCCATCTGGGGCAATTCCTCACCGTCCACGCCATACACGGCCAACGGGGAGGGGCATGGTCCGGCATGGTCCAATTCCCTGTTTGAGGACGCGGCGGAATTCGGATACGGCATGCTGCTGGCGCAGAACGCGGTTCGCGGCGGCTTGAAGGAAAAGATCGAGGACGTCGTTGCCAACGGCGATAACGAAGACGTAAAAGCGGCTGGAAAAGAGTGGCTGGACACTTACGGATGCGGCGCGACGAACGGCGCGGCCACAGACAAGCTGATTGCGGCCCTGGAAGCCTGCGGCTGTGACAAAGCCAAGGAGATTCTGAAACAGAAAGATTTCCTGGGTAAGAAATCCCAGTGGATTTTCGGCGGAGACGGATGGGCTTATGACATCGGATTCGGCGGTCTGGACCATGTGCTGGCCAGTGGACAGGACATCAACATCATGGTATTTGACACAGAAGTGTACTCCAACACAGGCGGACAGTCCTCCAAGGCTACGCCTACCGGCGCCATCGCCCAGTTTGCGGCGGGCGGCAAGGAAGTGAAGAAGAAAGACCTGGCCAGCATCGCCATGAGCTACGGCTATGTGTACGTGGCGCAGGTTGCTATGGGCGCGGACTTTAACCAGACTGTAAAGGCCATTGCGGAGGCGGAAGCCTACCCGGGACCGTCCATCATCATCGCCTATGCGCCCTGCATCAACCACGGCATCAAGAAGGGCATGAGCAAAGCGCAGACGGAAGAAGAGCTGGCGGTGAAATCCGGCTACTGGCACAACTTCCGCTACAATCCGGCGCTGAAAGCGGAAGGAAAAGACGCGTTTATTCTGGACAGCAAAGAGCCGTCCGAGAGCTACCAGGATTTCCTGGACGGAGAAGTGCGTTACAACTCCCTGAAACGCTCCAATCCAGAGAAAGCGGCCAGACTGTTCGAGATGTCCGAGAATCAGGCCAAAGAGAGATACGAATATCTGAAGAAACTGATTACGCTGTACGGCGTACAGGAATAATAGAACAAAAGCGGCGCAGGCGTTTTCACCTGCGCTGTTTTTATCTCATAGGAAATAAGGAGCTTTTTATGGAAAAGATGAAAAAAGGAAATAAGATATGCATCCTGCTGGCGGCTTTTTTCTGCCTGACGCTTTTTTTAGGAAAAACCGACGTCTGGGCGGCGAAAACCGTGGAGCTGGCAAGAAACAAATGGTATAAAGACAATTCTCTGTATTACAAACAGATCGTATATCATAAGGTAAAAACAGAGAAGACCGGGTGCATAATCATAGACGGCTACGGCTATTCCAAAGTCCGCAAAGGAAAATTCGATTTGGACATACAGATATACGACGGCAAAATGCGGCCGGCGCAGACGGAAAAGATAAAGCTGACGAAGGCCAATAAATATCGAACATATGTAAGTGTGAAAAAGGGAACCTATTACATAAAGGTCCAGGATAGTCTGTACAAATTAAAATACAGCTTCAAGGAGATTCCAGACAAAAGCGGCGCCCGCATGGAGAAAGCCAAATGGCTGGCCTGGGGCGAGACGGCGCAGGGGCTTTTACTGCTGGGAGAGAGCGAAAAAAAATCCGACTGGTACCGGTTGAATCTTCCCGAAAAGCGGAAAGTGACATTCACCTTCGGCGCAAGATCCAACAAACTGATCGAGTTTAAGATTCACAGAAAAGAATGGAAGATCACAGGAGCCTCCCTTTACAGACTGAATACGACAAAATCCGACCGAACAGCCATCGAAATGCCCAAAGGCGTCTACTATATACAGGTGAAGCGGCAGGGAAATAACAAAAACGCGTCGGGCTTTTACTCGGTAAAATGGAAGTAAATGGGCATTTTATAAACAAAATATGAAAGATGTGAAATTTCCGTGACCAGGGCTGCGGGTGGTTGATTTCAAGATTTCTCTGTGGTAAAATAAATGAATAATTATAGATAAAAGTTTACCATAGAAGATAAGTGATCATAGATAGAAAGATAAGGTTTGGATAAGGTCTTTAGAGAAGGGAGTCTTAGCAATGAAGAATAATTATATCAGGAAAATTTTGTGCATAACGCTGATTTCCGCCTTGATTGTCTCCAGCAGCTTCAGCGCGGCCGCCAGTAATGTGGGGTTTAGTGCAGAGAGCGAGACGGCGGGAGACGCGCTGCCGCCGGAAGAGGCAGAAGATCCGGCAGTCACTCCTGATATACCGGAACCAACCATAGAGCCGACGATTACGCCGGAACCGACCATAGAGCCGACGATTACGCCGGAGCCGACCATAGAACCGACGATTACGCCAGATCCGAAGCCCGTTGCGCCAAAGCCCAGCCCTGCGCCGACAGACACGCCGACGCAGATACCGGGCGAGGACGACATTTCAGACGTTCCCATTGACGAAGGGACGGATACGCCCAACATAACGGAAACGCCGACGCCGGAGGTTCCAGAAGACGGTTCCGAGGCTGTGAACGGAGTCGTTGCGGCGATTGACGCTATTGGAGAAGTGAATTTAGATAAAGAGAGCGCGATTTTAAGCGCCAGAGGCGCGTACGAAGCTTTGAACGAAGCCCAGAAGGCGAAGGTGGGTAATTACGGTGTTTTGACTGCGGCGGAAGAAACGTTGAACCAGCTGAAAGCGGAGGCGGGGAACCTGAACCCAGGCGAGAACGCCCGCGTAAATCCAGAGGCCGACGGCAACAAAGAAGAGGGAAACGAGGCGGAAGCGGTGGAAGGGCCTGTGACCAGGATCTCTTCCGGCACCCACGTGGTGAATCTGAAAGCCGGGCGCACCTTTTATTTGAAGCAGCTGAAATCCAATTATTCATTGGCGTTCAATTCCAAGTTTGAGGATGTGATGGATGAGATCGAAGAAGAGTTCATCAAAGCCAACAAACTGGGCGAAGAGGACGAATATCTGGTAAATAACTGGCAGGACATTCTCGCCGTCTATGTGATGGAGCAGAAGCGGGAAGGGAAGAAGTCCTTTAAGCTGAACAAAGATTCCAAAGAGCAGCTGGCGGCTATTTTTGCGGAACTGAATGCCGTGGAGCGGGATAAGAAAAACATTGCTCTTGTGAATTATAAAGATATGCATGTGGAAGACTACATAAAGGCGCATAAAGAGGAATTGACCAAAGACGACGTAAAGGTTCTGAAGAAATATGCCAATCAGGATTGCGCCCTTTTGTGCGCCACCATTACGGCGGCCAAGGGATTTATCCGCCAAAGCGCCGGTGAGGAAGTTTCCGAAGAGCGCGTGGCCGTCATCCAGGCGGGCTACAGTCTGGTGGGCAAGGTGGCCTATTTCTGGGGCGGGAAATCCTCCGTTCTTGGATGGGATGACCGCTGGGGAAGCGCGGCCAAGGTCAGCTCTTCCGGCGACTCCAGCACAGGAAAGGTGCGCGCTTATGGGCTGGACTGCAGCGGATTCGTGGACTGGGCGTTTAACAACGGCTACCAGGACGCCGATATGGAAGACAAGGTGGGCCACGGCACATCGGATCAGTGGAATAAGGCGGAAACCATCGCGGCTAAGGAAGCGCAGGCCGGGGATCTGGTATTCCAGAGAGGTCCGGAAGCCGGCAGCGACAACCACGTGGGCATCTTAGTCGGAAAGTCCGAAAGCGGAGACTGGATCGCCGTGCACTGTTCCGGCAGCCAGAACGGCGTAACGGTGGGAGAAGCCTATTCGGCGAGCTTCCGTTATATCCGCAGACCGGTTGTGTATCCCACATTGGAAGAACTGCGAGCGCAGAAGAATAAGAAAAAAGAGGATCTTCTGGAGGCGGCCAATAAAAAGAGCGTGCTGAGCCAGGCGATCGCGGAAGAGAACCCCAATAAAACAGCGGAGTTAGATTAACGTAAAACGCGCCTGCAGGCTTTTGAGTGTGCAGGCGCTGTTTGCGCGAAAAATCACAGCGGGATGAAGGGAAATGAAATGGACATTTTAAATATAATTGCGGGGCCCCTGATCGGGTCTGTCATCGGGTATTTTACGAATTTCATAGCGGTGAAGATGCTCTTTCGGCCGCTGCGCGAAGTAAAAATCGGGAATTTTCGACTGCCTTTTACCCCCGGAATCATTCCAAAGGGGAAAGAACGCCTGGCCAAAGCGCTGGGCGCGGCGGTGGGGGAAAACCTGCTGACCCGGGAGGACCTGGAAAAGATTTTCTTTAGCGATTCGGTGAAACAGGTGGTGGTGAACGCCCTGATGCAGACAGTGTACAGCGAGAAGAACCGGGACGCTTCTTTGCGGGAACTTCTATCCGCCCATATGGGCGGGGAAGCCTACGCGTCTGAGAAAGAAAATCTGGAAAATCTGCTGTGCGAGAGATTTCAAAAAGGAATCGGCAGCCTGGACATTGTGAAGCTGATCAACGATGAGAGCAAGCGGGTGATCCGGGAGAAAATACAGGGCACGCTTTTTGAGCGGATGATCAGCGATGACCTGATCGAGAGCCTGACTTCCCATGTGGGCGCCCATGTAGAACGGTATGTGCAGGAAAACGGCCAT
>CAOJVE010000163.1 GCA_948444865.1 uncultured Lachnospiraceae bacterium | reverse complement strand
GAAATCTTTCTAAAGTAAATAAAATATTGCAACTATTTCTCTTTAGAAACAGCTGCAATATTTTATAATAAGTACCGATCCTTTAAGAAATTCATATCAAAGGCCGTCAGGCCAATAGCTCTCTTCATATACTTATCCATGGTTTTGTACTTTTCCATTATTTTATCAAAAGCATGCTGTATATAAAGCTCCCTGGCGGCAAGCATAGTCTCCGCGTTTTTCAGCGCCCGGCGGGGAAGCCCCCGATTATCCAGCAGGCGAAGAACCGCCTGTGAATCCCCGCGCAGAAACTCTTCCGAACGCATATAGTCTTCCAAGATATCCTGCCTGGATACCCCTAATATGTACAGAAAAAGCGCGGTTGCCACGCCGGCCCGGTCCTTGCCTGCGCCGCAGTGCCACAAGATCGCGCCCTCCCTGTGATGCTTCAGAAGCTGGAAAAAATCCCCGTAGACTTTCTGCGCCCGGCGGTCCAGCGCCAGTTTTTCGTAAAACTGCAGCATATACGCCTCGGCGTCTCCCTGAAAATGCGCAAAAAAGCCAAGCATGTTTTCCTCCCAGAACACGGTTTTCTCGTCCAGAATAGGGAGGGCCGTATACTCTGCCCCATGAATGACTGTATCCGGCCGTTCCTCCCGCTCCCGGTCCGTTCGGAAATCTATGACTTTTTTCAGATTATAGATTTTCCACAGATAATTCTGGTCCCCGTAAGAAATGTGGTACAAATCGCCGCTGCGCAGAAGACGGCCCGGCAAAATATGTTTGCCTTCCATCGTCCGCATCGTCCCCAGATCCCGGGCATTTTCCAGACTGTTCAGTGGCAGCCGCCCTCCGTCCTGGGAGCAGCCAACCGCCAGACGGGGATTTTGATTTTTCAAAGCCTCCAAAAAGGCCTGCGCCTGGGCCTTGGACATCTGAAATAAATATTTCTCTTTTAACCGCGTATGAAGCGTCACTTCACTGCGCCCGTCTTCTTTTTCAGACGCTTTTTGATATGCCCAGACAACATCTCTGCATAAGATCGAGCGTTCTTTTCCTTCCTGGACAAACTGTATCTTCCTGCCCTCTATGCGCAGCCCTCCGAAATCCATGCGCTTCCTCCGCTTATTTTAATCGATGAACGAAAATCCCACTGCGCAGCTTCGGCTCGAACCATGTGGATTTTGGCGGCATAATGCAGTCATTGTCCGCAATGTTCATCAGATCATCCAGACCGGTGGGATACATGGCGAATGCCACGGCCATCCCGCCGTCCACCATTTTCTTTAGTTCTCCCAGTCCCCGAATGCCTCCTACGAAATCAATCCGGCTGCTGGTTCTGGGATCGTCAATGTCAAGAAGCGGCGTGAGAACCTGGTTTTGCAAAATGGAAACATCCAGCTGCCCCACCGGGTCTTCGGCGGGATAACTGCCCTCTCTGGCGCGGCAAAGATACCACTGTCCGTCCATATACATGCCCATCGCGTGTTTTTCCTGGGGCCGACACGGACCGTCCGCCTTCTGAATCTCGTAAACTTTCTCCAACTTCTCCAGGAATTCCTCTTTGCTCATGCCGTTTAGATCATGCACGACCCGGTTGTAATCGAGAATCTTAAGCTCCGCATCCGGGAACAGCACAGCCAGGAAATAATTAAATTCTTCCTCCCCGGTGTAATCGGGATGCTCCTGTCTGCGCTTCTGCCCCACTTTCACAGCGGACGCCGTCCGGTGATGTCCGTCCGCAATGTAGAAATCAGAAACCTGGCCCAAAGCCGCCTCAAAAGCCGCGATTTCCTCGGAACTGTCCACCACCCATACCCGGTGTCCAATGCCGTCCGCCGCCACAAAGTCATAAACCGGCGCATGTTCCTTAATCCAGCGCTCCACCCGCTGAGATATCTGGGCAACCGCCCTGTATGTAAGGAAAATCGGACCTGTATTTGCGTCACAGACATCCACGTGGCGAATCCGGTCCGCCTCTTTGTCCGCCCGGGTAAATTCATGTTTCTTAATGTGATTATTCAGATAATCGTCGATGGACGCGCAGCCCACGATTCCTGTCTGCACGCGCCCATCCATCTCCTGCTGATAAATATAAAAACAGGGGGATTCATCCTGTATGTAAACTCCGTCCTTCTCCATCCGCGAAAGATTTTCCGCCGCTTTCTCATAGACCTGGCTGTCGTAGAGATCCACGGAAGGGTCCAGATCGATCTCCGCCTTATCCACGTGGAGGAAGGAATAAGGATTATCCTTCGCTTCCTCCCTGGCTTCCTGGCTGTTCATTACATCATACGGCAGGGCCGCCACCCGCTCTGCCAATGCAGATTGGGGACGGATCGCCCGAAATGGTCGAAATATTGCCATAGTTTTCTCCTAAAATTTTTATGAATTTTTGCTCTCAAATTCTTTCATGAATTTCACCAGCGCTTCCACGCCTTCAATGGGCATGGCGTTGTATATGCTGGCCCGCATGCCGCCCACGGTGCGGTGGCCTTTCAAATTCTCAAATCCAGCTTCGGCGGATTCTTTGATAAATTTCTTCTCCAGCTCGTCGTCTCCGATTACAAACGGCACGTTCATCAAAGAACGGTCTTCCGGAACCACGGTGCCGCGGAACATCTTGCTCTCATCCAGATAATCGTATAAAATCTTCGCTTTTTTCTCATTGTGCTCTTTCATGGCCTGAAGGCCGCCCATTTTCTTCAGCCATTTGAAAACCTTTCCGCACATGTAAATGCAGTAGCAGTTAGGCGTATTGTAGAGAGACTCCGCGTCCGCATGGGTCTTGTATGTAAGCATCGCCGGCGTCTGGGGCAGCACATCTTCTGTGATCAGATCTTCCCGAATGATCACGATGACCATGCCCGCAGGGCCAATATTCTTCTGTACGCCGCCGTAAATAATGCCGTATTTGGTCACATCCACCGGCTCTGACAGGAAGCAGGAAGACACATCCGCCACCAGGATTTTCCCCTTTGTGTTGGGCAACTTTTTAAATTTCGTGCCATAAATGGTGTTGTTCTCACAAATGTACACATAGTCCGCATCTTCGCTTATGGGCAGATCGGAGCAGTCAGGTATATAAGAAAAAGTCTTATCCTCGGAAGAAGCCACTACGTTGGCCTTTCCAAACTTGCACGCCTCTTTCCAGGCTTTCTTGGCCCACTGTCCAGTGATGATGTAATCGGCCACTTTGTTTTTCATCAGGTTCATCGGAATCATGGCGAACTGCTGAGAAGCGCCGCCCTGAAGGAATAATACTTTATAATTATCCGGGATGTTCATCAGCTCCCGCAAATCTTTTTCCGCTTCCTTAATGATCTGATCAAACGCTTTGGAGCGGTGGCTCATCTCCATAACAGACATGCCGCTTCCCCGATAGTTCAGCATTTCCTCCGCCGCTTCTTTTAAAACTTCCTCTGGAAGCGTCGCCGGACCTGCTGAAAAATTATAGACTCTCTCTGTTGACATTGTACTTTACCATTTAGCGGCTGGCAACAATCCTAAAAATTCTGGCAGCCTCATCTTTTTAATGTAATTTTTTTGCTGTAACTGCTATACTGCTGGCCATAGCCGGATTTTTTTACATATGTTTTCACTTTATAGTATTGTTTGGCGTAGGCTTTTAAATTAACATTGGTCAGCTGGCAGGTTAATTTTCCTCCCGCTTTTTTCACTGTGCCAATTTTGACATATTTTTTCTGTTTCTGCTGGTATTTATATGCCTTATTTCCCTGAATTTTATAAGCCGCCTGGTATTTTTTCGATGTCCGATTATATTGATAGATATAATAGGCCGTTGCCCTTGGACTGACTTTCATCGTCAGCTTCGCCTTGCCGTTTTTGGATGGCCGCCCGACGGGACGCATGGAAATGGGAACCGGCGCCTCCGGTTTGGTCAGAGTTTTGCAAACGCCGCTATATGCGCCGTAACGGGCCGACGCGCCTTTCCCTCTCATCGCGCGCACCCGGTAACGGTACGCCGAGGCGCCCGATGCCTTCCGGTCTGTGTAGGTCGTTTTGGTTGTGGCGCCCACGCGGGCCCACTTCTTCCCCGGCGCCGCGCGCTCCACCTGATAGGACTCCGCGTTCGCCGCCTTCTTCCATTTCAGGGTTACGGCCTTCACCGCAGGCGTCACTTTGGTGACGGAAACCTTTCCCGGAGTGGGCTCTTTTTGCGGGGGCGCTGTTGGCTTCGGAGTTGTCGTCGGATTAGGACTCTCCGATGGCTCTGGGCTTTCCGATGGTTCCGGACTTTCTGTCGGCTCCGGGCTTTCCGACGGCTCTGGACTCTCGGAAGGTTCCGGACTCTCTGTCGGCTCCGGCTCCGGCACATCCGACGTGTAGGCTTTTATACGGGCATTCACCGATTTTCCGCTCTGCAGATAATGGCCGGCCATATCCTGCCAGCCTTTTCCTTCTCCGGCCGGTCGGTAAAAAGACTGTCCCGGCTGCACGTCGGCTTCAAATCGAATCCAGCCGCTGTCTACGCTGGACTCAATGTTAAAAGATTTGGACGCATCGCTGCAGTTGGTGAAAATCACGCTGAAATAGCTGCCCTCCCTCAAGACCGCTTCTTTTTCCAAAGGGAATGTATAATACCCGGCGTAACTGGCAAACGCCGGCTGATTCTCAACAACGCGCACGCCGCTTGTCGGGTCCGCCGGATCTTCCAGATCGGTATACACGTCCACCGACAGCTCCACATTTGCGGAACCCAGAAGAATGCCTGCCGCTTTTAACGCCTCGCCGCCGGACGGATTGCCTTTTGCCTGAAAAACATTGGCGTGGGACGCTCCCGCAGGAACCGGCGCCGAACTGCTTCCGGCGGAGCCATCGTACTGGTAATTATGATCGTAATTGTCCGCAGACTCAAAACGGGCGGACACACACCCGGACAGACTCTTATCCTCATACGAAATATAGATGTAACCATGATCCCCAAAATCCGGGCCCCAGCTGTTCTTCACGATCCAGGCCCCATCTTGGGTCACCTGGCTGGCGGATACAAAATTTTCTTTCTTATATGTATCATCCCACCCGACAATGGTAACTGCGTGATTGATGTTTCCGGCTTTCGGATAACTGTAGGCGCCCGTGCTGGCATTGTAATAGCTTCCCTGATGGTTGTAATTGACCCCCACCGGCTGCTGACCGGCATACAGCGCTTCCTTGATCTCCTCTGCCGACGCATTGATGAAAAAAGCGTTCTGCAGATGCGCTTCCGATAAATATGCCAGCTCACTGTCCAACTGGGAAATCCCGCCAGAATACGGCGCCGCGTCTTCTTTGGCCACACCGGACCAGGTAGACAAAAACTTGCTGGCAAGCTGCAGATTTCCCCCGATGTTTTTATAATTATAACCGGCCCAGTTGATAATATTCCGGTCCCCGGCTGTGTTTTTTAGGGGATCGTCGGCGCGGTTATAGAAAAAATAAGCCAGGTGCTCCTCTGAAAAATCCACATCCGCCGGCGCGCCCTGCCGCAGCATGGATGACTCCGCCAGCGCCATA
>CAOJVE010000162.1 GCA_948444865.1 uncultured Lachnospiraceae bacterium | reverse complement strand
TTGACATAGTGAATATATATGTATATAATGAGTATATACAATAAATAAGACATTCACACCCATAAGGAGAATCTGCCATGAACATTATCATCAGCAATTCCAGCGGCAGGCCCATTTACGAGCAGATTACCTCCCAGCTAAAGCAGTTGATTTTGACCGGTGAGTTAAAGCCCCATGACTGTCTGCCGTCCATGCGCCTGTTGGCCAAGGAGCTGCGCATCAGCGTGATTACCACCAAGCGGGCCTATGAGGACCTGGAGAAGGATGGATTTATTTACACGGTGGTGGGCAAAGGCAGTTTTGTGGCGGACACGAACCAGGAGCTTTTGCGGGAGGAGCATCTAAGGCGGGTGGAGGATCACCTGGAAAATGCGGTAAAAGAGGCCCGGCAGGCGGGCATATCCCGGGAAGAAGCGCTGGAAATTCTGGAAATGCTATTTGAGGAGGTATGAAGCGATGGATGCGGCTATTCATTTAAAAGACGTGACGAAACGATACGATGGTTTTACATTGGATCATATTACCATGGACATTCCAAAAGGGGCCATTGTGGGCCTGGTGGGAGAGAACGGGGCCGGGAAGACCACTCTTTTGAAGGCGATTCTGCAGATGCTCGATATTGAGGAGGGAGAGATCGCCATAAGCGGACGCAGCCTTGCGGAACTGGGGTCTCAGTGGAAGGACCAGGCGGGGGTCATCCTCTCCGGCGTGGAATTTGCGTCCCAGATGCATGCGCGGCAGTTGGGAAATTGCATGCGCAGCATTTACAAAGGCTGGCAGGACGAGGTTTTTGAAAAATATCTGCGTGATTTTCAGATTGACAAAAAGAAGCTGATCAAGGACTATTCCAAAGGCATGAAGATGAAGCTGGATCTGGCCGTGGCGCTGTCCCATCAGGCGAAGATTTTGATTTTTGACGAGGCCACCAGCGGTTTGGACCCGGTGGCGCGGGATGACATTCTGGACATTTTGCTGGAGTTTATCCAGGACGAGGAGCATACGGTGCTGGTTTCCTCCCATATCATCAGCGATCTGGAGAAAGTGGCCGATTACATTGCGTTTCTTCACAAGGGGAAACTGAAGTTCTATATGAATAAAGATGAGCTGCTGTATCGCTTCGGGGTGGTTCACTGCACGCCAGAGCAGTACGAAAACATCCCCGAGCGCTATGTGGAAGGATGCCGCAAAAGCCGCTTTGGCTGTGAAGCGCTGATCCGGGACCGGGAGAGCTTTCAGAAGGAATGCCCGGAATATACGGTGGACAGTCCAAACATTGAGGAAATCATTCTGTTTTATGTGAAGGGGGAAACGAGATGAGAGGGCTCTGGTTAAAAGATTTCTACAGTATAAAAATGTATGCGCGTCAATATCTGCTGCTGCTTGCTTTCTTTATGATTTTCGGAATCAGCATGGGAAATTCCCACTATATCATGTGGATGTCGCTGGTGTTGGGCCTGAACCTGGGGTTTGCGGTATTTCCGGCCGATGAGTCCGGGGGCTATGGCTATATGCTGGCCGCGCCCGTAAGCCGGCGGATGATCGTGCAGGTCCGCTATCTGTTTGGACTGGCCGCCGGGTTTTTAATTTTCCTTTGTTCCGGCGCGGGTGAGATCATAAACCGCATGCTCAGCCAAAAGCCAACGGAATTCTGGCTGGGGGAGATGGCGGTCGTTTTGGGGATTTACCTTATTTTCGTAGGCGTTTTGACACCGGTGTCCTATCGGTTTGGCGTGGAGAAAGCCCGGGTGGTTATGTTGGGACTGGTCGTGGTGCCCATGGTCATAGTTTTTCTCGGCGTGAAGCTGATACAGATATCCGTCATTACCGATGCGCTGGACAAAATGTTTCCTCAGACGCAGACGGCATACGGCGGGACGTTTGCCTTCTTGGGGGTGGGACTGCTTGTGATGGGGATTTCTTATCGGTTGTCTGTGCGGATATTTGAGCGGCGGGAATTTTAAAAATCACGGTGAAAATCCGCCGCCTGGCAGGCGACGTGTCTGCATGCGGGCTGCAAAGGAAGAAAAATCCCTTGCAGCTTGTTTTTCATGGGCTTTGCAGAGCGCTCGTTATTATGAAAGAGCGATAGGCGTAACCGTCTATGGGAGCCGCCATTTTTCTGAAAAAGTCCATGGCCCTTTCACAGTCCTCTTTATTCAGAATCGTGAAGTGATAATCTTCGCCGGCTCCGTCGAAATTCACAATATACAGATCCTTTAGCTGGGCGGCAAGCTCCTCCAGCCATTCTGCGATGCAGTCCTCCTGCGAGAATTTTTCCCGGTCAACCGTAAAAGCAAGCCCCCTGGCCGTCTGAATATTCTCGATAAACCAGAAAAAATCTGCCAGATCCGGCGCGCCGGCGTCCGAGGAAATAAAATAATACTGCGGCGTCACCAGCTGTTTGTCTGCGTCGGCCACGTTTCCAAACGGGTCGTCCGAATCAACGTCCTGCCCGGAAAGCGTATATAAGACAGCGGGAATGCCGCCGTATTCGTCGGTCGCGTTTTCCAGATGCTCTTTACAGCGATGAAAGACTTTCTCGTCGGGTCCGCCGAGGATAAGGGCGCAGAAATTTTTCAGCGCATCCAGTTGATTTGAATGAAGCGTCATAGAATATCCCTCAATTTTGAATTATTTGTCTGTTTGTATGTTATTTTAACACGGAGATATGGTTTTTTCTATTATTTTTTCGGATTCGGGCCAATTCAGAAAACGAAGGAGTTTGTGCAAAATCGTATACTGCGTATAAAAATTGATTTATTATATATACTATTAAGGGTCAAAATCTGCCGGCGGCGCGGGCGGGTTTTCAAATGCGCGCCGGGAAGGATAACTCTTGACGGATTGGCTTTACAAGAGTATAATTTTCCTGGAAAACTTTCGCGCGTTGAAGCGGAAAAATCAACTAGGGAGGAAATGTAAAATGAAACTGAAAAAACTAATGGCATTCATGATGGCGGCAATGGTGGCATTGTCAATGACGGCATGCGGAAATTCCGGTTCGGAGTCGTCGTCTGGCGCAGAAGAAACCACGGCGGCCGAGGAACAGGAGGCGACGACAGGAGCCGAAGAAGAGGACGCGGATTCCGAAAAAGACGCTTATGTCATCGGCATTTGCCAGATGCTGGAACATCCGGCGCTGGACGCGGCGACGGAAGGTTTTCAGGCGGCCTGCAAGGACAAGTTCGGCGAGGACAAGGTGGACTTTGACGTTCAAAACGCGCAGGGCGAGCAGGCGATGTGCAGCACCATCGTCAACAATTTCGTGTCGGCGGACGTGGATCTGATGCTGGCCAACGCGACCCTGCCTTTGCAGACGGCGGCGCAGGCTACGGCGGACATTCCGATCATGGGAACTTCCATCACCGACTATGCCACCGCTTTGGAAATCAGCGACTGGACCGGGGCCACAGGCATTAATGTTTCCGGGACCAGCGACTTGGCGCCCATTGACGAGCAGGCGGACATGACGATGGAACTGCTTCCAGACGTGAAGACCGTGGGCATCCTCTACTGCTCTGCAGAGCCGAACTCCAAATATCAGGCGGAGTTGTATGCAGAAGCCATGAAGGAAAAAAATGTGGAATGCAAAGAATTTACGGCGGCTGACTCCAACGAAATCCAGTCGGTGGTCACAAGCGCCATTGAGCAGTGCGACGCGCTTTACATTCCCACGGACAACACCATCGCGGCCAATACGGACATTGTGAAAAACGTGTGCGTTCCGGCCGAGATTCCGGTAATCGCCGGCGAAGAGGGCCTCTGCGCCGGATGCGGCATCGCGACCTTGTCCATCAGCTATTACGACATCGGCTACAAAGCGGGCGAGATGGCTTATGAAGTGCTGGCAAACGGCGCGGACATCTCGGCAATGGACATCGAATTTGCGCCGCAGGTAACCAAGATGTACAACGAAGAAATCTGCAAAGAGCTGGATATCGCCGTTTTGGATGATTATGAAGCGATTGAGGCGAAAGAAGAATGATCGCGGAATATCTGATTTCTCTGAATCCTGCCGCGCTGGTTCGCGCGCTTCCGGGCAATGTGGCCCAGGGGCTGATCTGGGGAATCATGGCGGTGGGTGTGTACATCACTTTCCGCATTCTGGATTTTCCGGATCTGACGGTGGACGGCTCCCTGGCCACAGGGGGCGCGGTGGCCGTCATGCTCATCAAAGGGGGCATGCATCCGGCGGTTGCGCTTTTATTCGCCTTTCTGGCGGGTCTGGCGGCCGGGTTCGTCACGGGCTTTTTGCACACGGCCTTTGGCATTCCGGGCATTTTGGCCAGCATTTTAACCCAGATTGCGCTGTATTCCGTGAATCTTGGGATCATGGGCAAATCCAACCAGAGCATCGGCATCGCCCAGAAAAACCTGGTGGCTTCCTTAAGGTATGTGACCGCCGATAACCGGGAAATCTTTTTCCTGAAATTGATTCTGGGCTGTCTGCTCTTGGTGGCCTTTATTTACTGGGTGTTCGGCACGGAAATCGGTTCCGCCATCCGGGCCACTGGCTGCAATCCGCAGATGGCCCGCGCCCAGGGAATCAATACGAATTTCACAACTGTAGCGGCGCTGATGTTTTCAAATGGTCTGGTGGCTTTATGCGGCGGCATTTACGCCCAGTACCAGGGCTCCGCGGATGTGAACGCGGGCCGGGGCGCCATTGTGATCGGGCTGGCGGCCGTGATCATCAGCGAGGTGATTTTCGGTAAGCTTTGTTCCGGCAAGAGGTTTTCATTCGCCTACACGCTGGCGGCCGTCTTTGTGGGGGCGATTCTGTACTACGTGGCTTACACGCTGGTGCTGTGGCTTCGGATGCCGTCGGATTACATGAAATTATTTTCCGCGATTGTGGTGGCCTGTTTCCTGGCCGTGCCCTATCTGAAAGAAAAACATGCGGTGAAGCGGAGGATGGCGAGATAATATGGGATATATGCTTGAAATAGAAAATTTGCACAAGACTTTTAACATTGGCACCATCAATGAAAAGGTGGCCTTGGACGGCGTGAACTTAAAGCTAAAAGAAGGCGATTTTGTGACGATTATCGGCGGAAACGGCGCCGGAAAGTCCACGACGCTGAATGCCATCGCGGGCGTCTGGCTGGCGGATCAGGGAAAGCTTATCGTGGACGGCGTGGACATCACCCGGCTCCCGGAGCACAAACGGGCCGCTTACTTAGGGCGGGTGTTCCAGGACCCCATGATCGGCACCGCCGCCACCATGTCCATCGAAGAGAATATGGCTATTGCCGCCAGGCGCGGGGCGCACAGAGGCTTCGGCTGGGGCATTTCCAAGAAAGAGCGGGAAGCATATAAGAAAAAGTTAGGCCAGCTGGGGTTGGGACTGGAAGAGCGCCTAAGCAGCCGGGTGGGGCTTTTATCCGGCGGGCAGCGCCAGGCCATTACCCTTTTGATGGCGGCCCTGAAAAAGCCAAAGCTTTTGCTGCTGGATGAACACACGGCGGCCCTGGACCCGAAAACGGCGGCCAAGGTGCTGGAGATCTCCGACAAAATTATAGCCGAAAACGGCCTGACCGCCATGATGGTCACCCACAACATGAAAGACGCCATTGCCCATGGAAACCGCCTGAT
>CAOJVE010000161.1 GCA_948444865.1 uncultured Lachnospiraceae bacterium | reverse complement strand
AAAACATGGGCAAGGATGGGTATTTCATCCAGCCGATAGAGGATATTTTAAACAGGCTTCTTGGCGGCGCGTTTCCTTTAGAAAACGCCGAGGGGCTTTCCATCTACGCGTTTACAAACCGGACAATGATCCTGGGGGCGGCTGGAATCCTGGACAAAGACAGGCTTGCGGCCTTTGCCAAAAAAGCGGAAAAGGATCTGTGCATTATCCCTTCCAGCGTGCATGAAACGCTGCTCTGCCTTGGCTTCGATCCAACGGACGAGGAAGATTTAAACCAGATGGTGAAAGAGGTCAACCGCACGCAGGTGGATCCATACGACAGGCTGTCCGATCATGTGTACTATTATGATAGGGCTGCGGACGAGATCCGCGTGAAGGCGTAGGAGGGCAGAGTTATGGAAGAAAAAGAGATAAGATTGACGGTCAGCGATAAGCTTGGAGTGGCCTCCGCGTTGGTGCAGACGGTGAGTCTGGCTGTTGGGAATATGGAGTGTTTTGGGACAGCTGGCCAGAGCGTGGCCATTGTATTGGACATTGCCGAGTCGAAACTTGTAGAATGCAGAAGGCTGTTAAGTTCTTTGGATGAAAACAAGGAGAATGACAGATGAAAGATTTTACCATATAAATTTATGCCGTGATTATATCTCCAGATTGGGTGGAATGATTCAAAAGCAAAAGAATCCAGAGGCTTTAAGAGGAAGCCTCTGGAATTGCTGGTGGAATAATATTTTTGAAAGGATGCTAATAATTTGATATTTTATAATTTTACCATATATTTTATGCGTATGACGCTTATAATAGATAAAATATATTTTTTTATTTAAACAAAAAAATATTCACTTCCGCTCGAAAAAAAACTATTATTATATTTGAGAAGAGCAATAAAAATGGAGGATAAGGAGGAAGAAGGATGAAAGCGGCGCCAAAGGTTGAGATCAAAGATAAGATTCTGCTGACAATAGAAGAAGCTGCGGCCTACAGTGGGATAAGCGCAACGACGATCAGAGGGAGGTTAAAAGAGGGAAACTATGATTTCATCCTCAAAAATGGCACAAAAACCTTAATAAAAAGGAGGGGATTTGAGCGGTATCTGGAAAGCGTGGACGCTATATGAATTGACGGTAACTATTCAGCCTGCGACTGCGCAATCAGCAGCCAGTAGTGTAGAACGGCCAAGAATCCGCCTCTTTACCGTAGGCAAACTTCTAAATGAGGCGGATTCTGTAACTATGAAGCCGCAAGCTGAATAGTTATAATTGGCGCATTATGATATGACGTAAAGATTGAAAAAGAGCGTTGTATGTGGTATATTTATTTTACTTGCGATGCTCTTTTCTGTATGGAAAGGAGCAAAATGGTACGGAGAAAAGATAGCAGAGGTCGTGTCTTAAATGACGGCGAAACGCAGAGGACGGATGGAAGGTACGCTTATCAGTATACGGACGCGTTTGGGAAAAGGAGAATGATCTATAGCTGGAGGCTGCTCCCATCCGACAAAACGCCAGCCGGAAAGCGGAAGGGCGTATCGCTTAGGGAGAAAGAAAAGCAAATAAAAGACGCTTTGAACAGCGGGATTGCGCCCTGTGGCGGAAATATGACAGTGTTGGAGCTTGTTGAAAGATATGTATCCCAAAAAACAGGAGTCCGGCACAATACACGGGCCAATTATAATTTTGTCATAAATGTTATAAAAAAAGAGGAGTTTGGAGCGAAACGGATTGACAAGGTTAAACTGTCCGACGCCAAAGCATGGCTGATAAAGCTGCAAAATGCCGGAAGGGGATATAGCTCCATACATTCTATTCGGGGAGTTGTGCGTCCGGCGTTTCAGATGGCGGTGGACGATGATCTGCTTGTGAAAAATCCGTTTGAGTTTCAGTTGGCTACGGTTGTTGTCAATGACAGCGTGACGAGGGAAGCCCTTACCAGAAAACAGGAGAGGCAGTTTCTGGATTTTGTCAAGAATGACAAGCATTTCTGTAAATATTATGGAGGGATCTTCATCCTTTTTAAGACGGGTCTGCGGATTTCGGAATTTGTCGGCCTGACCATATCCGATCTGGATATGGGAGAACGGAAGATCATCATAGACCATCAATTACAGCGCACAAGGGATATGCGGTATGTGATTGAGGACACAAAGACAACGTGCGGCGTCCGTGAGATACCTATGACGGATGAAGTGTATGAGCGGTTTGAGTCGATTCTCCGGAACAGGAAAAGACCAAAGGTCGAGCCGATCATTGATGGAAGGAGCGGATTTCTCTTTCTCGACAAGAACGATATGCCGATGGTGGCATTGCACTGGGAGAAATATTTCCAGCACATCCGGGAGAAATATAACAAGATCTATAAAATTCAAATGCCGAAAGTCACCCCACATGTGTGCCGTCATACATTCTGCAGCAATATGGCTAGGTCTGGCATGAATCCGAAGACATTGCAGTATATCATGGGCCATAGCGACATTGGAGTCACTCTTAACACATATACGCATGTGCAATATGAGGACGCAAAGAAAGAAATGTGCGATATATGCAGGACAAACCCGAAAAAGGGGTCTGCCAAACGCTGAAAATGCGTGAGGTATAAATTCTGGATTTACCTCAATTTTTACCTCAAATTGGCGTTAAACTATATGGATTTATGCTAAATTATGAGGAAATCAAATAAAATAGAAAGGGATAGAAAATGCGAAGAAACGCTTAAAATTCAGCATTTTCAATGGTTTAAAAGACATGATTAAAATATTATTCGTCTGCCACGGCAATATCTGCCGCAGCCCAATGGCTGAGTTCGTAATGAAAGATTTAGCAGAAAAAGCAAACGCCACATCCAAATTCCACATTGAGTCCGCAGCCACCAGCCGGGAGGAACTGGGCAATCCGGTTTATCCGCCGGCGCGGAAGAAGCTGGCGGAACATGGCATTAGCTGCGCGGGAAAGAGGGTCCGGCAGCTTACGCCGGCGGATTATGAGGAGTATGATTTCCTGATAGGCATGGACAGCGCCAACATCCGCAACATGAACCGTATTTGCGGCGGCGATCCGGACGGCAAGATTCATTTGATGCTGGAGTATGCCGGCCGGCCCGGAGATGTGGCGGATCCGTGGTACACCCGGGATTTTGAAGCCACATGGCGGGATGTGGAAGCCGGCTGCAAAGGCCTGCTTCAGGAATTATTGCATTCGTAAACTTGATTTTTGTGAAAGCGGTGAGAGCAGGCGGCGCCCAGAAGGCTTGTGAGGGCCTCCGTTATGGGAAAAGCAAGCCACACGCCAGTTATGCTGCCAACCGGGGACAGCAGGAAAGGCATGGGGATCAAAAAGACAAATCCCCGCAAAAGGGAGAGGGCGTGCGCCAGAATATAGCAGGACAACCCCAGCATGCCCAGCGCATGCAGGGACGAGTATTTTACCAAGCTTTTGAAACAGGGCCTGGTTTTCATTGCGGTTGTTTGCGCCTCTTACCGCTCATATGCTCGATGGTCATTTCCAACACGCATAAGGCCTTCCAATAGCCGTCGATTTCCGCCTGCAAGCTGGCATCGCTGGCATCCGGGGCGTATTTTCGGCCGATCTCTTTTATGGCGGCCCTTTTTTCAGCATCATCTTCCAGAATGCGTATTTTGCCAAATACAATTACGCTTCTATAATCTGTCGTATATTCTTCTGGAAGGATTCGATCCTGGCCGATGACGCAAAACGAGGCTTTTTCATTTCGCGCGATGGCATCCAGCTTATGCCCGGACTTTGCGCAGTGGAAGTAGATGCGGTTATCGCAGTGCGCGTAACTTAAAGGGACCGCGTAAGGATAGCCGTCGTCGCCGGCTACAGCCAGCACGCCGCACGTTCCCTCCCGTAAAATCTCTTCGCATGCAGCGGCGGTCAAAACCTGGTTTTTTCTTCTCATTTCTCGAAACATGGCAATTCCTCCTTAGAATAAAAAAGTCCCGCGTAGAAAGATTTCCCGCTTGTGGCGGGCTTTCTTCAGCGACAAAATTCCTTTTTGTTACAGCGTTCTTAATTTATTAGGGAATTTCAACGGAATTCCCTAGCAAATAAAAAAGCCCTGCGCTCCATTCCTTCAATGGCCTAATGGAATGGGACAAAGCGTTGCCCGGCGGCAGTCAAATCTATTTATAATTATAATATATCGCGTTTTTCGCGAAATGTCAAGAAAGCGGCGGTTCGCATTTCGATTGTATTTTCATAGGAAGAATGCTAATATAAAATAAACAGGAAAGTATACAGAGGTGTTTTATGTACAGACAGGAAGACTTGATTCGCGTTGCGAAGAGGGAGAACAATTCGAAGCGGAAGTTTCTTCTGGTGAATCCGCTGCAGGGAAAACATGTGCCGGTGGTTCCCGAGGAAGCGATGGAGCTGTTTGAGAGCCTGGCGCAGCCGCTTAAAGAGGCGTACGCGGGTGAGCGGCTGCTGCTGATCGGGTTTGCGGAGACGGCGACGGCCATCGGCGCGGCCGTGGCGGCCAGGCTGGGGGCTATGTATATACAGACCACTCGCGAAAAGATCCCCGGCGTGGAGTTTCTCCGGTTTTCAGAGGATCACAGTCATGCGACCGAGCAGAAGCTGGTGAAAAATGACATAGACCGCGTGATCAGCCAGACGGACCGGATCATTTTCATAGAGGACGAGGTGACCACCGGGCGGACGATTCTTCATATTATAGAGATTTTGAGAAAGACGTACCCGGATTTTGCCGCCTATGCGGTGGCCTCCATTCTAAACGGCATGGACGAAGAATGCCGGGGGGCCTACGAGGCGCGGGGCATAGACCTTCATTATCTGGCGAAAGCGGACTCCCAGGCGGCGTATACCCGGGCGGCGGAGCTTTTTTCGGGGGATGGGCGGTATGTGCCGGCGGATGTGGAAAAGCCGCCGGCGGATTTTACGGAAATCCGAATCGGGGGCCTTATGGACGCGCGGCGGCTTGTGGATGCCCGGCAGTACGCCGCCGCCTGTGAAAAACTGTATGGGGAAATTTTCCGGCAAACAGGCGGGATTTCCACAAAGAATCTGCTCATAATCGGCACGGAGGAATTTATGTATCCGGTCCTATACGCGGCGGCCCGGGCCCAGGAGACGGGGATCGAAGTCCGCTGCCATGCCACTACGAGAAGCCCCATCGCCGTCAGCCGTACGGACTGTTATCCGCTGCATGTCCGCTACGAGCTGCGCAGCCTCTACGACGGCGAGCGGGTTACATATCTGTATGACATCGGCGCGTACGAAGCGGTATGGATCATCACCGACGCGCAGGGCGGGGACGAGAGGGGCGTATCTTCTCTTGTAAACGCGGTGCGCCAAACATGCAAAGGCGAGCTTGCGCTGGTCAGGTGGTGCGGCGCATGAGGAGTTCATACAGGGCAAAGGATGTGACGCTGCTTTTAAAAGACATCACCGGCATGGTCAAGCCGCAGTCCACCCAGGAGCGGGAGGCGCGGATACAGGCCGGCGTGCATTACTGTGAAATGCTGCCCATAGAATACGCGCCCACCCAAGCTTACATGGCGGCTTATGAGGACGCGCTGCGGCAAAAGAGATATGCCGTCATCATTGCCAGCAATACATAGAGAACCGAATCAAACAGC
>CAOJVE010000160.1 GCA_948444865.1 uncultured Lachnospiraceae bacterium | reverse complement strand
GAGACGAGCGGGGGTATTTCATGGAAACATATAATTACAACGACTATAAAGAAGCCGGCATCGACCTGGAATTTGTGCAGGACAACCAGTCTATGTCTAAAAAAGGCGTGCTGCGGGGGCTGCATTTCCAGATTCATCATCCCCAGGATAAGCTGGTGCGGGTAATTCAGGGGAAAGTGTTCGACGTGGCGGTGGATTTGCGGGAAGGCTCGCCCACATTCGGAAAGTGGTTCGGGGTTTTGCTCTCGGCGGAAAATAAAAAGCAGTTTTACATCCCGAAAAATTTCGCCCATGGTTTTCTGGTGCTCTCGGACACGGCGGAGTTCACCTATAAGTGCACGGATTTTTATCATCCCAACGATGAAGGCGGACTGGCCTACAACGACCCGGACATCGGCGTCGCCTGGCCCATTCCCGAGGGGATGGAGCTGACCATCTCCGAAAAAGACCAGAAATGGGGCGGACTGAAAAGTTACCAGGCCCACCGGGGTTAGGAGCGAGACATGTCGAAGAAAAAAGCGGGGCTGCTGGGGCTTTTCATCCTGCTTGTGGCAGCCTTAAACATAGTTCTTTTGACCCATCGCTCGCCTCTGTCCCAGAAAGTCGTGTTTTCGCTGGAGCTCGCGGGCGACGCGGCGCAGAATGTGCAGGCGTTTTACAGCGAGGCGAAGGCTTTCGGAGCGGGCAGAAGCGTGGAGGCCGCTCTCGATAAGCCGGGACAAAAGGTGACGCTTGAATTTCCGGTGGGGATGGAGACGGAATACCTGCGGGTGGATTTCGGCGGCAGTCCGGCGAAATGGAAGATTTATGGAGCCAGTCTGTCCTACGAGGGCCAGAAAACGGAAATCCCGCTGGGAAGGTTTGTGAAGCCGGCGCAGTCCCAGCAAATAGATGAAATCCAGAATGAAGGGCAGGCGGTGACCTTCGAGGGACAGGGAAGCGACCCCTATCTGGTGATTGCGGCCAGCGCGGCAGAGTTTCGGCCCCAGGCCGAGGCCCAGACCCGGCGGTCCGACCGGATGAAAAACATTGCGGCGGCTGTGTTTTTTGACCTGGCTTTTTTGCTTCTCTGGAAGATGCGGGCACGGGCGCTTGCGCTGCCCATTGAGGTGTTCCAGAACCGCCAGTTGATTTTGAACCTGGCGAAAAACGATTTTAAGACCAAGTTTGCAGGCTCTTACCTGGGAATCGTCTGGGCCTTTGTCCAGCCCATTGTGACCGTGCTGGTGTACTGGTTCGTGTTCCAGGTGGGCCTGCGGGCGGGGGACATGGGCGACGTGCCCTTCGTGTTGTATCTGATTGCGGGCATCATCCCCTGGTTCTATTTCCAGGACGCTTTAAGCAGCGGCACCGGGGCTTTGATTGAGTACAGCTATCTGGTGAAAAAGGTGGTGTTTAAAATCAGCATCCTGCCCATGGTGAAGCTGATTTCCGCACTGTTCGTCCACGGCTTTTTTGTGCTGTTCGCCGTGGTTTTGTTTAGCTGCTATGGCTATTATCCAGATTTGTACGAGCTGCAGATCTTTTACTATACACTGAGCATGTTCGTGTTCGTGCTGGGCATCTGCTATGCCACCAGCGCCATTGTGATTTTCTTTCGGGATTTGTCCCAGATCATCACCATCGTGTTGCAAGTGGGCATCTGGATGGTTCCCATCATGTGGAACCTAAATATCCTCCCGGCCAAGTACCACTGGGCATTTAAGCTAAACCCCATGTACTACATTGTGTCCGGCTACAGAGACGCCTTTTACCAGAAAGCCTGGTTCTGGCAGCATTTTGACATGACCGTCTATTTCTGGGCGGTGACCATAGCGCTGTTCGGACTGGGAACCACCGTGTTCAAACGGCTGAAAATCCATTTCGCGGACGTGCTGTAAACGCGCCGGTTTTGCGGCCGTATTTCAGCCAGAGCAGAACAAAACAAACAGCCGATTGCGGAAATGTCGCCTGTTTCACCACAGCCAGAGTTTGGACAAAACAGGCAAATAAGGAGCAAATGAAAAACGGTTTTGAGCTCCGTTTTGCCTGTTTTGTCCAAACTCGTGACCAGGGAAAAAACCTTCCGCAATCGCCAATGACCTACAAAAGCAAAGGAGGAGCGATGAGCGATTTAGCTGTTCGGGTGGACCATCTGCAGAAGGTCTACAAGCTGTATAATAAACCCATGGACCGCCTGAAGGAATCCTTAGGGCTTACCAGAAAGAAGCTTTACCGGGAGCATTATGCCCTAAACGATGTGAGCTTCCAGGTGAAGCGGGGAGAGACGGTGGGCATCATCGGGACCAACGGCTCGGGGAAATCCACGATTTTAAAGATTATCACCGGGGTTTTAAACCAGACCGCCGGGGAGGTGGAAGTCAACGGGCGCATTTCCGCCCTTCTGGAGCTGGGGGCCGGGTTTAACGGAGAGTATTCCGGCCTGGAGAACGTCTACCTGAATGGAACCATGATTGGATTTTCCAGGGAGGAGATTGACCAGAAGCTGGACAGTATCCTGAAATTTGCGGATATCGGCGACTTCATTCACCAGCCGGTGAAGACCTATTCCAGCGGTATGTTTGTACGGCTGGCTTTTGCCGTTGCCATTAACATTGACCCGGAAATCCTGATTGTGGACGAGGCGCTGTCGGTGGGGGACGTGTTCTTCCAGGCCAAGTGCTACCACAAGTTCGAGGAATTTAAAGATCTGGGCAAAACCATTCTGCTGGTGAGCCACGACCTGGGCAGCGTGGGCAAATACTGCGATAAGGTGGTGCTGCTGAACCAGGGCGTGAAGGTGGACGAGGGCGAGCCGAAGAAAATTGTGGACTTGTATAAGAAAATCCTGGTGGGACAGGAAAAGCCCCAAAAGGAGGATTTCACAGAAGAGCGGGTGGCGTTTTCCCAGGCGGGGGACCGCTGGCAGGACCATCTCCAGGTGAATCCCCAGCTATTGGAATACGGGGAGAAGAAGGCGGAGATTATTGACTTCGCCATTGTGGACGAGGACGGGATGATTACCAATGCGGTGGACAAGGGCAGTTATTGCCAGATTCGCATGAAGGTGCATTTTTTCGCCTCGGTGCAGGAGCCGATTTTCGCCTATACCATTAAGAACCTGCGGGGCACGGAAATATCCGGCACCAACACCATGTATGAGGATATCAACATACCGCCCCAGAAAGCCGGCGACGAACGGGTGGTGACTTTTCGCCAGAAAGTGGATCTGCAGGGGGGCGAGTATCTGCTGTCCCTGGGTTGCACAGGCTACCGGGACGGGGATTTTCATGTGTACCACCGTTTGTACGACATTTGCAATCTGACGGTGATTTCCACCAAGAACACCATTGGTTTTTATGATATGAATTCGGAGATTGAGGTGGAGTAAAAAGGAGGGAAGCGGCTCTATGGCATTGCCGAAACAGCGGGAAAGTGTTGTGGATGAAATGGAGTAAAGAATATGGAGACGAAAGAATCAACAGAGAAAATCGGGGGCGTGACCCTGAATTACAAATGGTATCCAGGAGAGGATCTATACAGTGACGGGGACGTGGAGGACGAGCTTCTCTCCATCGCCCAAAACTATACCGAAGAGGAATATAACGCGGTCATCGCCCAAAAGAAAAGCTGGCCTGTGCTGTATCATTTCTCCGGGATTCGCCAGAACATCATAAGCTGGCTGCCCATCACAAAAGAGCATGCCGTTTTGGAAATCGGTTCCGGCTGCGGCGCAATCACCGGAGCTTTGGCCGGGATGGCGGGCAGCGTCACCTGCGTGGAGCTGTCCAAAAAGCGCAGCCATATTAACGCCTATCGGAACCAGAAACATGAGAATATCGAAATCCAGGTGGGCAATTACCAGGACATCGAAAAGGAGCTGGGGAAATTCGACTGGATTACGCTGATTGGCGTGTTTGAATATTCCAAAGGCTACATCGGCGGGGAAGACCCCTATGTGGAAATGCTGCGGCAGGCGGCCAGCCACTTAAAGCCCGGCGGCCAGATTGTCATCGCCATCGAAAACCGACTGGGCCTCAAGTACTGGACCGGGTTCACCGAAGACCATGTGGGGGAATATTTTGAAGGGCTGGAAGGCTATCCAAACACGGGCCATGTGCGCACCTTTTCCCGGCCGGCCCTGTGTGAAATCATCCGCCAGGCAGGGGATTTTCACGCAAAGTTTTACTATCCGTTCCCGGATTACAAGCTGCCCATGGCGATTTATTCGGACGCATATCTGCCAAAGCCCGGGGAAATCGGAGAGAATTTCCCGAATTTTGACCGGGAGCGGATGCTGATGTTTTCGGAAGGGCGGACGCTGGACTCTTTGATTCAGGACGGTCTGCTGCCCCAGTTTTCCAATTCCTTTCTGGTTCTCTTAGAGAAGGAGGCGCAGTCATGAGAAAAATCGTGTTTACCAAATATTCCAACGACCGGGCAGACTGTTTCTCCATACGCACGGACATCTGGCAGGAGGCGGACAAAAGCCGCGTCGTGCGAAAAACGCCCATGCATCCCCAGGCGAAAAAGCATCTGGGAAATTTAAAGCGCTGGAGAGAAAGCCTGGATGAAATCTACCGGGAATACGGCTACGCGCTGAACCAGGGCCAGGACCTGGAAAACGGCGGCGTGGAGCTTGCGTACGTCCAGGGGGAAACTCTGGAGGAGAAGCTGGACGCGCTTTTGGACGCGGGAAGGCCCAAGGAGGCGTCCGAAGAGCTTAAATCCTTTGTGGAGGCGGCGCGGGGACCGGCCAAAGGCCATCCGTTCGTCATGACGGACGCTTTTCGGGAAGTGTTCGGAGAGGCGGATCTGCCGGAGGGCATGGAGAGCATGGCGGTGACGGATATCGACCTGATTTGCGGCAACGTGATTCTGGGAGAGCCGCGGACAGTCATCGACTATGAGTGGTGTTTTGATTTTCCGGTTCCGGCCTCTTACCTGGTCTACCGGATTTTGCACTATTATATCCATGCCAAAGGAAGCCGGGCGGTTATGGAAGACTTTGATTTATTTTCCTGGGCGGGGATTGCGCCGGAGGAGATTCCGGTTTATGAAAAAATGGAGCAGTCCTTCCAGCGTTACATCAACGGCAGCCATGTGCCTCTTCACGAAATATTCGGAGAGTTTGCGGCTGGGAAGCTCAGGCTGAATGAAATGCTTGAGCGGGAGCGCTATCACGTGAGCAACGAGACTTTGCAGGTGTTTTACGATCGGGGAGCCGGGTTCTCGGCGGCGGATTCCTATCGGCTGACCATGGACCATGGCGCCATTGAGGCAGAGATTTCCATTCCCGCGGACGCGCGGGCAGTTCGGCTGGACCCGGGCATGGAGCCGGGGGTCTGCTGCGTGGAGAAACTGGATTTCATCTGCGAGGGAGGCCGGGAGATTCCGGCCAAATATACGTCCAACGGAGTCTTGGCAAAAGAACAGCAGGTTTATTTTACACAGGAAGACCCACAGCTTCTGATTCAGGAAATGGCGGCCGGAGCTGTGGCGTTGCGTGTGTCTTTGCGGATTTACCAGGCGGACGGCTTTGTGGTGGAGAGGCTTCTTTATAAAACCCGGGAGACGGCGGCAGTGCGGGAGAAATACCGCAGACAGATGCGCGACATGGAAAATACCAAGGTTT
>CAOJVE010000159.1 GCA_948444865.1 uncultured Lachnospiraceae bacterium | reverse complement strand
TTAGAAAAAGCCAGAGGGATCACCATCTTCTCCAAACAGGCGCAGCTTGCGGTTAAAGACCTGGACATTACCCTGTTAGACACCCCCGGGCACGTAGATTTTTCGGCCGAGATGGAGCGCACCCTTCAGGTATTGGATTACGGGATACTGGTCATCAACGGGGCGGACGGCGTGCAGGGACACACCCGCACTCTGTGGAAACTTCTGAAGAACTACCGTATCCCGGTTTTTTTATTTATAAACAAAATGGACCAGGCCAAAGCGGACAAGACCCTGCTGCTGCGCCAGTTAAGAGAGAAATTACATGAAAACTGCATAGACTTCACCGAAGACGAGGCAGAACGAATGGAAAATCTGGCTACCTGTGACGAGGCGGCCATGGATGAATATCTGGAAAAAGGCTTTTTGCCAAAAGAATCCATCGAAAGATTAATCGGCTCCCGGCGCGCGTTCCCCTGTTACTTCGGAAGCGCACTGAAATTAGAACGCGTCGACGCGCTGCTGGAAGGCCTGCGTCAATACGCCAGGCCCCCCGTCTATGGAAAATCCTTCGGCGCGCGGGTCTTTAAAATCGCCCGAGACGAGCAGGGAAACCGCCTGACCTACTTAAAAGTAACCGGCGGCGCCATCAAGACCCGGGAGGCCATCGCCGTCGAAGGCACGGAAAACCGGGAAGAGAAAATAACCCAGATCCGCGTTTACTCCGGCGAGCGCTACGAAGCGATTCCCCAGGCGGAAGCCGGGACCGTCTGCGCCGTCACCGGACTGACCCACACATTTCCGGGCCAGGGGCTGGGCCGAGAGCTCGGCGGCGCGAAACCAGTCCTGCAGCCGGCTTTGACCTATCAGATTCTTCTGCCCGACTCCTGTGACTCGCACACGATGCTGCAGAACCTGCGCCTGCTGGAAGAAGAAGAACCGCAGCTTCACATCGTCTGGAACGAGCGTCTCCAGGAAATACACGCCCAGGTCATGGGGGAGATCCAGATCGAGATCTTAAAAAGCCTGATAGAAGAACGGTTTCATATGTCGGTGGAATTCGGCTCCGGCAACATCCTGTACCGGGAAACCATCGAAGCGCCCGTGGAAGGGGTGGGGCATTTTGAACCGCTGCGCCATTACGCGGAAGTCCACCTGCTGCTGGAGCCCGCGAAGCCGGGCAGCGGCCTGACTTTTTCCACGGCAGTCAGCGAAGACGACCTGAACCGAAACTGGCAAAATTTAATCCTGACCCATCTGGGCGAACGGGAACACCCCGGCACGCTTACCGGCTCACCCATCACCGACATGAAAATCACGCTGGTCGCCGGAAAAGCCCACCTAAAGCACACAGAAGGAGGCGACTTTCGGGAAGCCACCTATCGCGCCGTCCGCCAGGGCCTGAAAAAAGCCCGCGGCGTCCTTTTGGAACCTTGGTATTCCTTTCGCCTGGAAACGCCGGAAGAGAACATTGGAAGGGCCATGTCCGACATCCAGAAAATGGGCGGCGACTTTGAACCGCCCCAGACACAGGGGGAGACATCCCTGCTTACAGGAAACGTGCCCGCCGTCTCCATACAGAATTACCAATCCCAAGTGGCATCCTACACCAGAGGCAGAGGGCAGCTTTACTGCGCATGGAAAGGCTACCTTCCCTGTCACAACCCAGAAGAAGTAATCGCTTCCTTTGGCTACGATTCGGAACAGGATGTGGAAAACCCCACCGGGTCAGTCTTCTGCAGCCACGGCGCCGGATTCATTGTAAGCTGGGATCAGGTGGAAAACTATATGCATGTAAACAGCGGACTTTTCCAGAAGACCCCAAAGGAGCCCCAGGAAAATCCTGTCGACAGGCCTTCCAAGCCCCAGGGCGAGTCCCTGAAGCTGGACAAAGAGCTGGAAGAAATTTTCCAGCGCACCTACGGCCCCATCCAGAAAGCCCCGGCCAACCCGCCAACTGCATACGCGCCGAAGCCGTCGACCGACGTCTCGACGGACAAGCCAAAACAAAATGCGCCGGAAAAAAAACAAAAAGACGCATATCTTCTGGTAGACGGCTATAACATCATATTTGCATGGGAAGAGCTCAAAGACCTGGCCGAGACGGATCTGGGCGCGGCCAGGGACCGGCTGATGGACATTTTGAGCAACTACCAGGGCTATGTAAAATGCACCCTGATCCTGGTATTCGACGCCTACAAGGTGCCGGGAAACAACCGGGAGATTTTCAAATACCACAACATACACATCGTCTACACCAAAGAAGCCGAAACAGCCGACCAGTATATAGAAAAAACAGCTCACCAGATCGGAAGGACCTGCCAGGTGACCGTAGCCACCTCCGACGCTCTGGAGCAGATCATCATCCGGGGCCAGGGATGCCTTTTGCTCTCCGCCAGAGAATTAAAAGAAGAGATCCAGCAGGTGGCAAGCCTCATCCGCAGCGAATATTTAAACAAAAGAAAAAGCGGCAAAAACTACCTATTTAATTATCTGGACGACGATCTGGCGAACGCCATGGAAGATATCCGGCTGGGCAGACAGTCCAAACCGAAAAAAGCGAGGAAAAAGAAATGAATATAGCATTGATCCTGGCCGGGGGGTCCGGGCAGCGCATGGGACAGGACATCCCCAAACAATTCCTGAACGTATACAACAAACCGGTCATCGTTTACACCCTGGAAAGCTTCCAGCGCCATCCACGGATTGACGCAATCCTGACCGTCTGCATCGACGGATGGCACGACATTTTGTGGGCCTACGCCCGGCAATTCAACATAACCAAACTAAAATGGGTGACCTCCGGCGGAAGAACCGGACAGGAATCCATCCGAAACGGCGTTTTTTTCCTGGAAGACAAATGCGCCCCCGACGACACGATTATTATCCACGACGGCATCCGGCCCTTAATCGAAGCCTCCGTTCTGTCGGACGTGATTGTCAAATGCGAACAATACGGAAACGCCGTCACCGCACTGCCCTACAACGAGCAGATTTTCTTAATGGACGACGATATTTCCACCACCAAATACATCCCCCGGGAATCCCTGCGGCGGGTTTCCACGCCCCAGGCGTATAAATTTAAAAAATTAGACGAATCCTATCACATCGCCTTTGAAAAAGAAATCGGCATCCACGGCTCCTCCTACACCAACACCATGATGGTGGAGCTGGGCGAGCGCCTGTATTTCGCCGCCGGCTCCGAGCGCAACATCAAGCTGACCACCAAAGACGACCTGGAAATGTTCAAAGCCTTCCTGAAATCCGAAAACGCAGAATGGCTAAAATAAGCGAAAGGACAGCCCATGCAGACTTCAAGCAGCATTTTAGAAAAAAAACAATATCAACAGGAAATCAAAGACCAGATATCCCTGCCCCTTCCCTGGGAAAAATTAGAAAATAAATCCATCCTTCTCTCCGGCGCCACAGGCATGATCGGCAGCTGGCTCATCGACCTTCTCATGGCCAAAAATCAGCTTGACGGCTTAAACTGCAAGGTTTACGCCATTAGCCGTCGGGAAGATCGGGCGCGGGCGCGGTTCGCGCCTTACTGGGACCGACCGGATTTTCAATATTTTTCCCAGGACATCAACCAGGCGCTGGATCTGCCCGCGTTTCAGGCGGATTATGTCATCCACGGCGCCAGCAACACCCACCCGGTGGCCTACGCCACAGACCCCATCGGGACTATCCTAACCAACATCACCGGAACCGCCCACCTTTTAGATTTCGCCAAATCGGCCAACTGCCGCCGGTTCCTTTTCCTTTCCTCGGTGGAAATCTACGGGGAAAACAAAAGCGATTCCCTGCGCTTTAAAGAAGAAGACTGCGGTTATATCGACTGCAACACTATGCGCGCCGGCTACCCGGAAAGCAAACGCGCCGGAGAAGCCCTGTGCCAGGCCTACATCGCCCAGGAATCCATGGACGCGGTTATTCTGCGCCTCTCCAGAGTCTACGGTCCGACGATGCTCTCCTCCGACTCCAAAGCCCTGGCCCAATTTCTGAAAAAAGGCGCCGCAAAAGAGGACATCGTCCTAAAAAGCGCGGGAACCCAATACTATTCCTACGTTTACGCCGGAGACGCCGCCTCCGCCATCCTTTGGGCCCTGCTGCTGGGCGAATGCGGACAAGCCTACAACGTGGCGGACCCCGCCTCTGACATCACCTTAAAAGACCTGGCCGCCCTCATTGCCCAACACGCCGGCACGAAGGTCGTCTTCCAAATCCCCGACGAAGTGGAAAGCGCTGGCTACTCCCGCGCCACCCGGGCGCTGCTGGACGGCGGGAAGCTAAAAGCGCTGGGCTGGCAGCCCCGAGAAACCATCCAGAACGGCATTGCGCGAACCCTCTCGCTACTAGAGGGCTAGTTCCCTTAAAAAATCCGTATACTGGGTGCGGCATTCCCGGATGAATTCAATGGCTTTAGACGGATGCTGATTCCTCTGTCCGGTAAGCAGATACGGAATGTCGTATCCCCAGACCACGCCCGCCTCCTTCAGCGCCAGCATATGCTTTTCAATGAACCGAATCAGCGGCTCTTCCCGACAGGAAACCCCCTGGCCCATCAGATAGCCCACCAAAAGCTCCGCTGAACAGTTCCCCGCGCCCCGTCCCAGACCGTTCACCGTCACATCCAGCATGGACGCGCCGTTTCGCATTCCCTCAATGGTATTGGCGAAGGCCAGCTGCTGGTTATTATGGGCATGTATCCCCACCTGTTTCCCCGCGGGGAACGCGATATCCACATACTGACGGGCCAAAGCCGCCGCCTGATGTGGATAAAAGGATCCAAAACTGTCCACCAGGTAGATAACGTCCACGCTGCTGGCCGCCAATTTTTCCAGCGCGCGGGCAACGGTCTTCGGATCATCGTTGGAAATGGCCATAATATTCACCGTCGTCTCATAACCCAAACTGTGGCAGAACTCCACCGCGTCAATGGCCTCGTCGATGGTTCGGGAATACGTGGCGATCCGAATCATATCCAGCACACTTTCTTTCTTCGGCAGAATATCCCTCTCGTAATTCGTCCTGCCCACATCCGCCATCACCGACAGCTTCATCCCGGTGGGATTCTCCCCGACGATTTCCCGCAGGGCCTCCTCGTCGCAAAATTTCCACTTTCCGAAATCGCTTTCTTTAAAAAGATCCTTGGACGCACGGTATCCCATCTCCATGTAAGCCACGCCCGCCTCCACGTTGGTCCTGTATAAATCCTTTACAAAAGAATCCTCAAAGAAGAAATTATTGGTCAGTCCCCCATCTCTCAAAGTGCAATCCAAAATCTTAAGTCCGCTCATCTGTCAATCTCCTTTCCTTAGACCGTTCTCTATCCTCACCGATTTTGCCAAACTGCACGCCATGGCTTACAACGCTTCCGAAAAAATTTCTTTCACCGTACAAAAAAAGACCCATGCATGCACACGCAAACATCGGTCTTTACCAAATCTCTACCAAACATAAAAGCTTTCGACTGGTTCACTTACTCCAATGTTTTGCGCATCAAAAGAGCTGGTACGTAATAAAAGTACCAGTAACCAAAAAAGCCATATGTATTCTCTGCCTGATTCGCCCGTACATTCGCTTCTCTGTCCCTTGACATACAAAACACTCCTTAAAGTAAACTATGATAATTAAAGCCATTATAAAAGAATTTTCCGGGAAAGTCAAGAAATAAATTTTCAGTTTTTCGGCTGGCCGCGCAGTTTGATCTTTGGGGTTGGAATTTGATCCACGCTATTTCTGCGGGAATAATCTCGCCTTCTTTATTTGGGACAGATTCCCCATAAAATCATTTTCTGCGCAGCCAGCGCCCCATGCATTCCATCAGACGGTCCATCTCCAGCGGTTTGGTCATATGCTC
>CAOJVE010000158.1 GCA_948444865.1 uncultured Lachnospiraceae bacterium | reverse complement strand
TTGTGTAAAGAAACAAAGCAGGAAAGGATGCGGGAAGGTGAAAGTCGCATTTTAGCATTCATATTATTTTGTAACAAGGCGTGAGTTTTTAAAGAAGAATGATATGGATGGTAGCTTTGCATTAGAAGAGTCAGATATGCGTTATGAAGCTTTCTGAGAGGAAGCAGGTAGTAAAAGAGGAATACTATTTTGCATCTATAAGCAGGAGAAAATTATTTTTAGGAGGTAAGTAAGGAGCAACGCTAGAGTTGTTTCGCAAAGAGAAAAAATGAATATGGGAGAGTTTTGAAACGGCCGCCATTTTATAAAAAGAGAATGGTGGCCGTTTTGTTTTTCGCAGTTTTACCGCAGTACGATGTAGATGAAGAAAAGCGTGTAGAGGGGGAGCATCATCAGCCCTTCTTTTCTGTCCAGGGTTTTCTTGTGCATGGCGAACAGGTAGACAATGATGCTGGATACGATTAAAAATAATGTGTCGTAAATAGAAAGCCTGTTCACGACGATGGGGTGTACAGTTGCGGAAGCGCCCAGCACCAGCAGGATGTTGAAAATGTTGGAGCCAATAGCATTTCCCAAGGAAAGGTCGCTCTCACCTTTTCGCGCGGCAACGGCGGAAGTTACCAGCTCGGGGAGGGATGTGCCCAGAGCTACGATGGTCAGACCGATGAAAGTTTCACTCCAGCCAAACGTCAGAGCGATGGCTGAAGCGCAGTCCACCACCAAATCGCCGCCCAGCACAATGCCGGCAATTCCCACAATGATGTAGATGATTGTGGCAAGGATAGGGGTAGAAGCATTTTCTTCGGAATTGTCGTCTGCGTTGTTTGATCGGGCTTTTAGGGCTTCCTGGACAGTGAGGATAAGGTAAAGAACAAAAAGGGCCAGCAATATACAACCTTCCGTCCGGGCAAGGATGGATGCTTTTTCGCCATGAAAGGCAGTGGGAACGCTCATGACCAGCAGCAGGACGGCAATCAGTATGGAGAAGGGGAAGTCCTTCTTCAAAACGGAGAGCTGGACCTTCATGGGGCGCAGGATGGCGCTAACGCCTACCACGACCAGAAGGTTAAAAATATTGGAGCCGATGACGTTGCTGAAAGACAGTTCGTTTTTCCCGGCCAGGGCGGCGGTGATGCTTACGGAAGCTTCTGGCAGACTGGTTCCGAATGCAACGACGGTAAGTCCGATAATAATGCTTGGCACCCGCAGAAGCCGGGCGACGCTGGAGCTGCCCTCCACAAACAGGTCGGCGCCTTTGATGAGCAGAAAAAAGCCCAGTAATAAAAGAAAATATTTGATCATATAATTTTCCTCCAATGTTATATGTAAGCATAAGTATGGGGCCAGAGGGATGGTTTGTCAAGCGGCGCTTTGTATTATTATATGAAGAAAAAGGGTTGGCTATGAAAGGTGGAAATAAAGTGGATAACTTTGAAAAAAATATTTTATATGAGGATAAACATCTGTTGATATATCACAAACTGCCAGGGATTCCGGTGCAGAGCGCCGGGGTGGGGGCGCTGGATCTGGAGTGCGCCTGTCTGAATTATTTTCACAAAAGCGGAAAGAATCCGGCGAAACAGCCGTATGTGGGCATTGTCCATCGTCTGGACCAGCCGGTGGAAGGCCTTTTAGCCATCGCGAAGACGAGAAAGGCGGCAAAGGAGCTGAGCAAACAGGCGCAGGACGGAACGATGGGAAAGGAGTACCTGGCTTTAGTGGAAGGGGAAATGGAGCCGGCGGAAGGGATGCTGGAGGACTGGCTGATAAAAGACAGCAAAAGCCGAATGGGGCGCGCAGTCCCGGAGGGGACCAGCGGGGCCAAAAAGGCGCGCCTCCTTTACCGGACGCTGAGGCGGCGGGAGGCGCAAAGTCTCCTGGAAATCCGCCTGCTCACAGGACGTTTTCACCAGATTCGGGTGCAGCTAAGCCATCGGGGCCATCCTCTGGTCGGAGACAGGAAATACAATTCGAACGCCCAGGCGGGCGGCGCGTCTGAGGGCATTGGACTGTGCGCCCATCGCCTGCGCCTGCTCCATCCGATTTCCAGGGAGGAAATGACCTGGGAAATCTGGCCGGAGGGGAGAGCCTTTTTCGATTGCCATGCATAAAAAATCCACAATGCCGCCATACTGAGACTTAGAATGTGCGCTTCTATTAGAGCGTGTTTGAAAATTCATTCACGCCAAGCGCACGCCCCACTTTGCGGTATATTTGTCCCTCATTCATTTGCTGTAGCCCGCTACGCCGCCTTCATTCGGGTCAAATCTCCCATTATAATGCCCTGTGGGTACAAATTGTGGCGCACGGTTGACATAAAGCAATTTTCAAACACGCTCTAGGAAGGGATGGTGGTTTTGTGGATTATGAGTGGAAAAGGAGAATAAGCATCGCGGGGATTGTGATCGGCGTCTATCTCGGACTTCGGTATGTGCTGCCTGTCACCATTCCTTTTTTGATTGGGTGGGGGCTGGCTGTCTGGCTGCATCCGATAGCGGTGAAAATCGGGAAAAAAGTCCATCTGAAAGAAAGCGTGGTGGGCGGTTTTTTCATGCTGCTGCTTCTGGCAGGCGTGGGGGCGCTGCTGTGGATCGGCGTGGACACATTGATTGTTCAGTTAAAAGCGTGGATGACGAATTTTCCGGCCATCGAGAACAAATTTTACCAGTTTGTCGACCAATGCTGCTGCGCCATCGAAAACACGGTGGGAATTTCCCAGGCGGAAAGCCGCAGGTTCATCCTGGATAATGTGGGGAAAATGCAGAAAAATTTTATCCAGGGAATCAGCCCGAAGACTATTTTTCAAGCCACGGATTACTTAAAAGGGCTGATTACGGCGGTCAGCGGAATTATCATCGCCTTTATCTCCGGCGTGCTTTTTTTAAAAGACCTGGACGATATACGCAAAAACTTGCGCACCTATCGGTTTTACCCGCCGTGGAAGCGGACGCTGAAACGCCTGCGCCAGACCTGCGTGACCTATTTAAAAGCGCAGATTTTGATCATGCTGACCATCGCTTTTATCTGCACAGGCATGCTTTGGCTGATGAAAAATCCTTATTATCTGCTGTTTGGCGTGGGGCTGGGGATTTTGGACGCGCTGCCTATTATCGGGACAGGTCTTTTCCTGTATCCGGCCATACTGCTGTTTTTCCTGCGGGGTCAGACGAATCTGGCCGTCTGGTGCTTGGCCATTGAGCTGCTTACCACACTGGTGCGCGAATTTATGGAGCCCAGGCTTTTGGGGGACAAGCTGGGGGTGTATCCCATTGTGATCATGGCGGCCATTTATCTTGGATTTTTTGTGTTTGGAGTGTCCGGGTTCATTCTGGGTCCCATCGCGCTGGCGCTAATTTATGGCATTGGCAAAGAGTGGGATATCTGGGATTGAATGAATTCCTTACCTCTTTCTGAAAAAAGTGTGAAATAAAAATAAATTCTATGGACTAATGAGCAAAAATATGTATAATCTAAGGGGTAGAAAAAGTCATTGGGCTAGAGAATTATGATTTTCAAAAAGGGGAAGGATATGAGAAAAGCAGTTGCAGTTTTTTTGTGCTTTGCAATGGCCCTGGGCGCTTTTACCGGTTGTGGAAAGAAGACGCAGACGGCCTCGGCCGCTGTGGCGGTTCTGTCCGGGCAGGGGGAAACGGATGGTTTTCTGGGGACGGCTTCGCAGAACCAGGGAGGCGGCCAGGTTGTGCAGGAAGCGCAGTCTGCCCTCGAGCTTGACCAGGATCTGGTTATAGAAAAAGGGATGCACATCGCGGTTGTGGCCAGGTCCGCAGAGGGCAATTACTGGAAACAAATGAAGAAAAATATGAAGGAAACAGTGGAATACATCAACGGTTTCTATGGCCTGGAAGGGGAAGACGCCATACGAGTCACTTTTGAAGGGCCGGATTCCGAGGAAAATGTGAACGACCAGATCAACACCATCGACGCGGTTCTGGCGGAGAATCCGTCGGCGCTCTGTCTGGCGGCCATTGACATGAATTCCTGCCAGGCGCAGCTGGAAACGGCGCGGGAGAACGGGATTCCCGTGGTTTTATTTGATTCCAAAGTAAAATGCGGCACGGACATGGCATTTTGCGGCACGGACAATCATGCGGCGGGGGCGAAAGCCGCCCAGGAACTGTGCGCGGCCTTTGGAGACAGCGGGAAGGCTGCTGTGCTGGCTTTCGCGGAGTATTCCCAGACCAGCGAGGACCGTCGGAAAGGGTTTGTAAAGGAAATCAAGAAAAATCATCCCGGCGTGGAGACGGTATGCGAATATACGGAGGGCAGGGAAGAGGACATGGATTCCCTGGTTTTGGATTTGCTGGATAACCGGCAGGTGAAGGGGATTTTCTGCACAAGCCAGGGCGTTGCAAAAGAGGTTTTGTCCGTCCTGGAAAAATATCCCGAAAAACAAGTCGCTTTGGTAGGATTTGACGCGGGCGAGCAGCAGATCCGGGCTATTTCTGAAGGGCGGCAGCTGGGGGCCATCGTTCAGAATGTCCCGGCCATCGCCGGACAGACCGTCTGGCTTGCCGTGCGCGCCGCGCTTTCCAAGCAGCCGGAGGATCTAAAGCAGTGCGAAAAAATGGATTATATCTGGGTGGATGGCCAAAATCTGGAGGAAATTAGGCAAAACGGTATGCTCTATGATTAAGAAATCTATATTATTTACAGGCAGGGTATGGGGTAATATCCTGCCTTTTCGTCGAGCCGTATTCTTTTTATCGCATATACCGATTTTTATTTGATTTTTGGTGAGAAATATGGTACTATCTTACTATACGTATAAAAGGTGGTGATGAAGTGGTACAAGAAACAATGAAAGTTGTCAAGGAAACAGAGGCAAAAGCCGAGCAAATTATCAAAGACGCCGCAGCCGAGGCGGAGGCTATGATAGAGAAAGCGAAGGCTGATGCGAAGACCTTGAAGGCAGATCAGGAGGAGAACGCCCGTGCCCGGGCTAAGACGGCTTTTGAACAGGCGGAAGCGGAATCGCAGAAAGTCTATCAGAAGTCCGAACAGTCATCCGCAAAAGAAATTAAGGCTCTTAAGGCGGCAGCAACAAAAAAAGAGGCGCAGGCAGTTGATCTGGTGATCTCCCATTTGTATTAGGGAGGTTATAAGATCCCCCTGATATGTATGGGCGCTTATGTGCCAGCTTTTTTTACGAAATTTAAGAAGGAGGGATGCGGATATGGCAGTTATGCAGATGCAACGCTTTAGTATCTGCGCTATGAAAAAAGAACGAAAAGCCATTCTGGAACGACTGCAGTCCCTGGGGGTGGTGGAAATCGACAATTCCCTTGTGGAGGATGAGTCTTTACACACCATTAACACCATGGACTCACGTCAGGTATTTGAGAAAAATGCTTCCCTGGCTGACCATGCTTTGGAGATCCTGGACAAATATGCTCCAGAGAAAAAATCCATGTTAGACAGCCTGGCAGGCAAAGAGCTGGTGGAAAAGCAGGTTTTTGAAAAGGCGATGGCAGATAACCAGGCGACAATGGGAATTGCCAATGAGCTGGTTGCTCTGGATAAGAAAATTGCAGAGTCAAATGCCAACGCATTGAAGCTGCAGACGCAGATTGACGCTTTGGAGCCTTGGCTGAAACTGGATGTGCCTATGGATTTTGCAGGCACAGAAAAAACTGCGGTTTTAATCGGAAGTATTAACAGCGTGATGACCCTGGAAGAGATTTTAACACATATAGGGACTCATGCACCAGAGTTGGAAGCGGTGGACGTACAGGTGATCAGCTCAGACAGAGATCAAACCTGTGTGGCGGCCACCTGCCTGAAAGGACAGGCAGTTCTGTTGGAGGAAGCCTTAAGGGCCGTTGGTTTCTCAAGACCGGCCC
>CAOJVE010000157.1 GCA_948444865.1 uncultured Lachnospiraceae bacterium | reverse complement strand
CCGCCAACGCGCTCAGCAGGGCCTCTGTTTCATCGCGGCGGTTCCTGGCAATCATATACGCATAAGCAAGCAACGCGTCCTCCCGCCTCTGGGATTCCTCCATCCGCTTCTGGCAAAGCTCTTCCATCCCCTGCGGACGCTCATCCGCTTTGTCAGGCTCACGCTCTGGCTGCGCCGGCTTTTGGCCATCGCCTTTACGCCGCCAGATTTGGGCGTGTTCCAGAAGCGTTTCCAGCTCGTCATTGAGCATAAAATCCAGATTTAGGTATCCCACGTCCAAGTCCCGCACGGTGGCGTTGTCCGTGTACGCCTCCGCTATGGTTTCCATCGTATGGAAGTACTCCGAAAAGGCCCCGGCCACCTCTTTGCCGATGTGGTTTTTATGCAGTTCCAAGACGCATTCGCGTAATTTGTTAGCCATTGTCATTCCTCCTTAATTTTTTAATAAACGCAGTTTTTCTTCATCTGACGTTTCAAACAACTCAAACAGAATCATCAAATCCCAGTAGCTGAACGGATCGGATTCCCGCCCTTTTCCGCCTAGGTTTATTTTCAATCTGGTGGAAAAAGCCTGCTGCGTTATCCCTAATTTCTGGGCAACGTCCTTTTGTTTAAGCCCATGCGCTCGCATCTGCCCGCATATCCAAACTTTTAAATCTTTCAGCTTGTACTCTCTTTTCTTAACCGTCACTCTGGGCACGTGCATCACCTCCCTTCACACTGTTTTCTTGATTTTCACTTTCCTATCCTTTATAATTGCATTATCAGTACAGTTATGCTGAAATACATTAAAGGGAGAAAAACTATGCTTGAATCATTACATATCCTAAGCAAATTAGCCATCCAATATATCACTCTTACAAACATGTCTTTTGTTTTAGGTCTGATCGGATCTGCAGGAACCGTATGGGCAATCATCCAAAATAGAACAAAATTTGATATACGGATCGCCGAATACTCTTACAAAGAGAATAAAATAGTAGCTTATCTGATAATCCAAAACAAATCTCGTTTGCCCATATCTATCGGAAAGATATGTGTAAAGATTGATAACTCATATTATCCTTGCGTTGAAACCCCCACAAGGATACGGTGGGATACATACCGTTCAGGCAAAACAATCACGGGACAAGCTAATTATTACAACTTGGATATTCCAATAAGTCTTTTAGGCCTCATGGGTACATCGGGCTATATCCTTTTTGAACTTCCTCCAGAAATCGACATACTTGACCCCACAACTCTGACTCTTCAAATTTCTCCCAATCGTGGGTCGGCAGTCGAAAAGAAATGTCAGATACCCCAACAGCATACGATTTAACTGTGAATTTTGCACCCCGCTCTCTTCTTTTGGGGTGGGGCGCTTTTTCCTCATTCATCCTCTCCCCTCCCTTCACACTGCGGTTTCCTGTATTGTTTGTGTCTTTTAAGACACTTTGTCTGCAAAAAAAATTCCCATTGGTGAATCCAGACCTATGTAGTCAACAATACGCTGAATTTCACCTTGCGTAAACTCGGAAATACCATTACATTTGCGATAAAAAGCCGAACGACTTATGTTTAAATCGGCACACAATTTCTTGGTGGATATTCCTCTGGAACGCATTTCATATTCTAATTTATACCTATCCATTTTACTCACCTCGCTTTGTGTCATTTAAGACACTAACAGATTATCATAAACCTACGCCGTTGTCAACCACTTTTTTGTCTTTTATGACACTTTTTTATTTATTCTCGATTTTTATGTTGCATAAATGACACATTTAGTATATAATCAATTTTACAAAAGAGAGGTGAACAACATGAATATGGGGCAAAAAATACATTCGCTCCGCACGCAAAAAGGCCTTACGCTCGAAGAGTTAGGCAATATGGTAGGGGTAGGAAAAAGCACTGTAAGAAAATGGGAAAACGGCATGATAGCAAATATGAAGCGTGATAAAATATTAAAAGTGTCAGAAGCCCTTGGAACAACACCTGCTTATTTAATGGGATGGGAAGAAAAAGACACTGCTACTCTGACCCGCAAAGACGAACGCGACATAGAGAAAATCCTTGACCAGACTCGCGAAAAACTCCTCTCCCAAGAGGGCCTGATGTTCGACGGCGATCCGGCCAGCCCTGAGGCAATAGAATCCATCCTCGCCGCGATGCAGATCGGGATGGAAATGGCCAAGAAAAAGAATAAAGAGAAATACACCCCTAAAAAATACAAAAAGGATTGACGCCTATGAAAGATATTAAGTCAAAGGTAGACAAACTTGTGCGATTTTACAAGACCAGAGACCCCTTTGAAATGGTAAAAGGCATGAACGCCATCCTGGTATACTATCCGCTGGTGGGCGTGCGTGGATTTTATCAGTATTTCAAACGGAATAATATCATTTACATAGATGAGTCGCTTTCTGATTTTGATAAAAAATTCGTGCTTGCCCATGAACTCGGGCACATGGTTTTACATAAGAAAAGCAACGCTATTTTCATGGACACCCGGACATGCCTAAAAACCTCCAGTTTTGAGATGGAGGCTGATTTATTCGCCATGCATCTGCTTGTATCCGATGAAGATGTGGAAGAATACAAAGGCTATACATTGGAGCAGCTGTCCCGGATTATGGGCTATCACCAGAAACTCATTGAATTAAGGCTGAAATAGACGACAAAAATTTATATTTTTTCATATTATTGATTAGCATTCTATTTTTTTACCGTATTCTTTATAATAGGCAAAAAAGGAGGAAAATTGCATGAAATGTTTAAAATGCGACGGCGAACTCCATCCCGTTATAAAGGACGGTAAGAGTTACGCCCAATGCGACAAATGCGGCGCCCTTTTCACCCGGCATGATCTGAAAAATCACGCGCCGCAGCCACAGGCACAACCGCAAAGCCACCGATCTGCGCCCCCGCCGCCTGAACCAAACGAAGACGACGAAGGCGAACGCCGCGGCATGGGAAAAGTGGCAGCCATCATCGGCTGGACGTTTTGCGTCTTATTTCTCATATTTGGATTGGCAACCGGAGGCGCGTCGCTTATAATTTTTTTGCTCGCCGCCCTTTTAATCAATCCCATATTCCGGAACCGTGTATACATATCCGGTAAAATCTGGATTCCCTTGGTTGTCGTCTTGTTTATTGCAGGCATGGTCACGGCGCCGACAACGGACACAGAGCCCAAAAAGGTCGCTGAAAAACAAGAGGCCCCTGCGGCTTCCGTCAAAAAACAGACCAAGGCATCCGCTAAAAAACAAACGGAAAAATCCGCTGAAGAAAAAGAAGCCGCGAAAGAAAAGGCCGAAAAAGAAGAAGCGGAACGCGCGGCCCAGGAACAGGCAAAACGCGAAGAGCAGGAACGCATCGCGCGGGAGCAGGCAGAACAAAAACGCATCGCACAGGAGCAGGCTGCAGCACAGGCAGAACAGGAGAGAATTGCGCAAGAGCAAGCCGTCGCTAAAGCCGAACAAGAGCGCATCGCCCAAGAAGAGGCCGCCGCTAAAGCCGAACAGGAGCGCATCGCCCAAGAACAGGTGGCAGCACAACAGGCGGAGCAAGAAAGAATCGCACGGGAGCAGGCGGAGCAACAGCGTATTGCGCAGGAACAGGCTGCCGCACAACAGGCAGAACAAGAGCGAATTGCACAGGAACAGGCAAACGCAAACCCTCAGCCGCCCGCCGAAGGCATGGTTTGGTTGACTGAAACTGGTTCTAAATACCATAGTACAAATAACTGCGGAAACACAAAATCAGCTGAAGCATACCAAGTTCCGTTATCGCAAGCCCAGCAAGCTGGGAAAGAGCCATGTAAAAAATGTTATAACTAAGGAAAAACCGCCCCTGCGTCAACAGGAATAGCCCCAACAACACAATACGCTTACTTTGACAGCTGACAGCGACGATTCATTCGGATTATAAAAAACATTCACGGGCATTGCCTAACAAAAATTTAATAGCCGCTGGAAAATTTGAAGGAGATGATAAAACGTGGCGACTGCCGAAAAACTTTTTCAATCTATCATGTGCGGTACGCAAGATAAGAATATAAAATTTAGAGACCTACAGAAGCTGCTTAACATACTTGGATTTGAATGCCGTATAAAAGGCGATCATTTTATATACTATTATCATAAACTGCCTGAAAATATAAATATTCAGCCATCTGGGGGCATGGCGAAACCTTATCAGGTAAAACAGGTAAGAGAATATCTATTAAAATATCATTTAGGATTATAGGAGGAGCAAAATGTATAAATATGAACGCATTATTTACTGGTCTGACGACGATAACGCTTTTATTGTAGAGGTGCCGGAGTTGCCTGGTTGCATGGCGGATGGCGAAACAGTTCAGGAGGCGATCGCGAACGCCGAAGTGATAATCAAAGAATGGATCGAAGTCACAAAAGAACGAGGGCTTGAAGTGCCGGAACCCAAAGGACGTTTAATGTACGCATAATAAAAACCGCCCCTGCGCCAACAGGAACGGCTTTATATACCTCCGCAGAGATATGATTCCTAACAAAATCAATATATCATCCTGCGGGGCGTCCAGTCAATCCAGAACATTTGAACGGACGTTATTTTTATACCTATTTTTAAGGAGGATGATGCATATGAAGATTGAAAAACTTCCGTCCGGCTCCTACCGGATACGGAAAATGTACAAAGGGAAAACATACACAGTCGTCACGGATTACAAACCCACCCAAAAAGAAGCCATCCAGCTTATGGCGGACGAGCTGGACAAAGTGCAGGAAAAGCGCGGAAGGAAGACATTTAAGAATGCCTGCGACGCATACATCGAATCAAAAAGAAACGTCCTATCCCCCACTACTGTTCGGGGATACAAAAGCGCCATGCGCACTATATCCGGCAAAATCATGGACAAGAACATTCATGATATTACGGCCGCAGACATACAGGCGGAAATCAATCATCTGGCGAAGGACCACAGCCCCAAAACTGTACGCAACTACCATGGCTTTATTTCCGCCGTTTTAAGCGTGTTTTGTCCAAGCCTGAAGATTTACACCACGCTTCCTCAAAAAGTCAAAAAAGAGCCCTACATACCATCGGACGAAGAGGTGCGGAAAATACTGGAATGCGCAAAGGGAACGGAATACGAGATCCCGCTCATCTTAGCCTGCTACGGGCTTAGGCGATCGGAGATCTGTGCGCTGGCGGTGGACGATATAGAGGGGGATGTGGTAAGCGTCACAAAAGCCAAAGTGCAAAATGAAAACAAAGAATGGGTGATAAAATCCACAAAGACCGCATCAAGCACAAGGAAAGTCGTCATACCGCTAAACGTAGCGGATCAGATCAGAGAAAAAGGGTACGTATACAAAGGATACCCAAACAACATCACAAGGTATCTGAAAAAAGTCGAAGACTCTCTGGGCATTCAAAGATTTCCCCTACACAAACTCCGCCATTACTTCGCGTCCAAAATGAGCGCTATGCATGTGCCAGAAGCGGACATCCTGAAAATGGGCGGATGGGAAACAGACCACGTGATGAAATCCGTATACCGGCACTCCATGATGGACAAAGAGGAAAACGCAAAAAGGGACGCAGCAAAAAAGCTGAAAAACGCTCTTTTTTCATGACAAATTCATGACAAAAAACTTCACCAATGGCCATTGTTGCGCACAAGGCCGTGTTTTAAAAACAGCGTTAAAAATAGCCGTAAGCCCTTGAAATCCTCAACTTTCACGGCATTACGGCTATATTTTGGTAAATGGAGACGGTGGGACTTGAACCCATGACCTTCTGACTGCCAGTCAGACGCTCTCCCAACTGAGCTACGCCCCCTCAAACTCTGTATTCTATTTTATACAATCTTTCAAAAAAATGCAAGAGGTATTTTGAATTTTTTTGGA
>CAOJVE010000156.1 GCA_948444865.1 uncultured Lachnospiraceae bacterium | reverse complement strand
TAAATCTTATTATAACAGCTATGAGACAGTCACCATAAAAAAGAACGGCATTATGCAGTCCATCGTCGGGCATGAGTGCGCGGGCTTCGTGATGTTTGTGACCAGGCAGGTATTTCAGGAGCCCTATTACACCGGCTCGCCCAGCTACCGCCAGGTGGGCAAGGCCGTCAGCACGAAGAACACAAAGGCTATGAAGCGCCTTTTTTCCCGGGCGAAAATAGGCGACGTGATCCGCTGGACGGGCGGCGGCGGAAGACACCAGGCGATTTTTTTAAAGAAAAGCAGCCTGGGAATCCAGGTGTATGAGGCGAACTTTGGAAACGACTACAACCGGGTCTGGTACCATCATCTGTGGAGCTGGAATAACCAGCCGCTGTGGACCGGCACGTCCTCCAGCGTATCGGTGTTCCGCTACAAAAAATACGCGGAAATCGACCGCATGGTGCAAAGAGTGACGCTGAATAAAAAGAAGCTGACCCTGCGAAAAGGAAAAAAATTCAAACTGACCGCGACAGTTTCCCCGGTAAACGCCTACAAAAAGGCCGTTTCCTGGAAAAGCAGCGACCCGAAAACAGTCCGGGTGGACGCCCGTGGAAATGTGCGCGCGCTGAAAAAGGGGAAAGCGACGATCACGGCCGCCGCCCGGGACGGAAGCGGCAAAAAGGCTTCCTGTAAGATAACCGTGAAATAGGAGAACTGCGAAAGATGAGACATTACGAAGGGGAAAAAACAGGATGGACGCAAGTGTGATTTTCCGGCAGATGTGCATGATATTTCTTCTGATCGCCGTGGGTTACGTGGCCTGCAGGCGTGGGATTGCAGATGGCCGGGCGGGGAAGGTCATTTCGGCTCTGGTGGTCAATATCTGCAACCCGGCGCTGATGCTGACCAGCGTGCTGGAAAACGGCGGCGGAATCGGCAATGAGAAGCTTTTGCAGGCGGCAGTAGCGGGCGTGGGGATTTACGTGTGTCTGCTGCTCATCGGAAAAGCGCTGCCTGTTTTCCTGGGGAAAAATCCGCTGGAGCGGGACCAATATGCGCTGATGGTCCTGTTTGGAAACATTGGATTCATCGGCATACCGGTGATCTCGGCCGTTTTGGGAACAGAGGTCTTGATTTATGTGATTATCTGTAATATAATCTTTAACATTCTGATTTACACGTATGGCAGGCGGCTGGTATGCCGGCACAGCGGCGAAAGCGCGGCGAAAACCGGCGGCATTGTCAATCCGGGCACGGTGACGGGCGTGGCCTGTGTGGTCATTTTTCTCTTAAAGCCCAGTCTGCCGGAAGTTCTGGTAAAAAGCGTGGATTACGTGGGATCGGCCACCACTTTCTTAAGTATGTCCGTCATCGGGATTTCCCTGGCCAATATGCCGCTGGGGAAGATTTTTAAGGAAACGCGGCTGTACGCCTACATTCTGGCGCGGCAGATTCTGATCCCCATCGCCATGGGCTGGGCGCTGAAGGGCCTGATTCACGACACGGAGATGGTGGCCGCGTTTGTGCTTCTGATCGCCATGCCGGCGGCCAATATGCCGCTGATGATGTGCGAGGAAAGCGGCGTGGACGGCGCGCTTCTGTCCAAAGGAATTGTCCTAAGCACGCTGTTTTCCCTGGTCACGATCCCCTTGGTGGCCTACGGAGTGGCATAATCGTGAAAATAATCTGGAAAGGGCGGGTATAGATCAATGAAATGGAATCGCTTTACCATAGAAACAACGACGGAGGCGGAAGACCTGGTGGCGGCCACGCTGGCGGAAGCGGGCGTGCAGGGCGTGGAGATTCAGGACAAGCAGCCGCTGACCCAGGAGGAGTGTCAGCAGATGTTCGTGGATCTGGCGCCGGAAGGGTGTGAGGATGACGGCGTGGCTTATGTGAGCTTTTACCTGGACGACGAGGAGGAATCCCGGGAGATATTTGCCCGGGCGCAGGAGGCTTTGCGGGATTTGAAAAAATACGCGGACATCGGCTCCGGCGCCATCGCAAGCTCCCAGACCGAGGACAAGGACTGGATGAACAACTGGAAAGAATATTTTCATCAGTTCTACGTGGACGACATCCTGATCGTCCCCTCCTGGGAGGAGTCCGAGGAAATCAAACCAGGCGCCATGCTGCTGCGCATGGACCCAGGGACGGCGTTTGGAACCGGGATGCACGAGACGACCCAGCTCTGCATCCGGCAGATCAAAAAACACATTCGCCCGGGCATGCGGATGCTGGACGTGGGCACGGGCAGCGGCATTCTGGGCATGATCGGCTGCAAGCTGGGGGCCGAATATGTGCTGGGGACGGACCTGGACCCCTGCGCCGCCTCGGCGGTGGAAGAAAATCTCCAGGTCAATGATCTGGCGGACGCGGGATTCGAGATGCTCATCGGCAACATTCTCACAGAGGAAGCCGTGCAGAAAAAAGCGCAGGAGACGCCCTTTGACCTGGTGACGGCCAACATCCTGGCGGACGTGCTGGTCCCGCTGGCGCCGGTGGCGGCCCGCTGCATGAAAGACGGCGGGATCTGCATAATGTCCGGGATTCTGGACCAGAAGGAGGCGGAAGTGCGCCAGGCGCTGGAGCGGGCCGGACTGAAAATCGTGGAAGCGGCGGCGCAGGGAGAATGGGTGTCCCTGACCGCCCGCAAATAGAGGAGAGACCATATGCGGCGTTTTTTTGTACAGCCGGAACAGATTGAGGAGTCCGTGATTCATATCAAAGGCGGCGACGTGAACCATATTTGCCATGTGCTGCGCATGGGGCCGGGGGACAAGCTGACAGTGGCGGCTCCGGACGGGAAGGAGTACGCCTGTTACATCGAGGGGATAACCGAGCGGGAAGTGACGGCGCACATTATGTACGTACAGGACTCTCAAGCAGAGTTGCCCAGCAAGATTTACTTGTTCCAGGGGCTGCCCAAAAGCGATAAGATGGAGTGGATTATCCAGAAAGCGGTGGAGCTGGGCGTCTACGAGGTGATTCCCATGGAAACCATGCGCACGGTGGTGAAACTGGACGAAAAGAAGGCGGCCAAAAAGGCGCAGCGGTGGCAGCAGATCGCCGAGGGCGCGGCGAAACAGTCCGGCCGGGGTTTTGTTCCCCGGATTCACCCGATCTGCAGTTTTGAAAAAGCATTGGAGCGCGGAAACGCCTGTCCGGTGAAATGGATTCCCTATGAGCGGGCCCAGGGCATGGACGCGACCCGGCGGCGAATCCGCGAGCTGCGGCCGGGACAGTCGGTGGCTGTCTTCATTGGCCCGGAGGGCGGATTTGACGAACGGGAAATCCAGAAGGCGGAAGAAATGGGCTATGCGCCCATCACACTGGGAAGAAGGATTCTGCGCACGGAAACGGCTGGGCTGGCGCTTTTGTCTGTGCTGATGTTTCATCTGGATACGGACCCGGACGGGGGAGGGCAGTAACATGGAAATATATTTGGATCACGCAGCCACTACCTGGTGTTATAAGAGCGTTCGGGACATCGTTGTGCGGACCATGATGGAAGATTACGGCAATCCCTCTTCCATGCACCGCAAAGGCGTGGAGGCGGAAGCCTACGTAAAAAAAGCCCGGGAGGCCATCGCCCGCCAGCTAAAGGCGAAAGACAAAGAGATTTTCTTCACCTCCGGCGGCACGGAGTCCAACAACCTGGCCCTTTTGGGGGCGGCTGCGGCCAACCAGAGAAGGGGGCGGCGGATTCTGCTTTCGGCGGTGGAGCACGCGGCGGTCAAAGAGCCGGCAAAGCGGCTAAAGGAGATGGGATTCGAGGTTCGGGAAATACCCGTGGACAGCCAGGGAGTCACGTCGCTTCACGCCCTGGAAAAAGAGTTAACCCCGGAAACCATCCTGGCATCCGTGATGCTTGTGAACAACGAGGTGGGGTCGGTGCAGCCCATGAAAGAAATCGCCGCGCTGGTGCGTGAAAAGGCCCCCGGGGCGCTGCTCCACGCGGACGCCATACAGGCGCTGGGCAAATTTCGGATTTATCCGGGGCGGATGGACATTGACCTTCTTTCGGCCAGCGGCCATAAGATCCACGGACCCAAAGGCGTGGGATTTCTCTATATCCGGGAGCAGGCGAAGGTGCAGCCGCAGATTCTGGGAGGCGGGCAGCAGGGCGGCATGCGCTCCGGCACAGACAACGTGCCGGGAATCGCGGGCCTGGGCGCCGCGGTGGAAGAAGTCTACCAGAATTTTCAGGAAAAGACAGAACATATGTATCGAATCAAAGAGCAGCTCACAGAAGGGCTGGAAAATCTGGAAGGCGTCGTCATCCACGGAATGCCGGTTCGACAGGGGGCGCCGCATATCGTAAACGCCAGCTTTACAGGAATCCGCAGCGAAGTGCTGCTTCACGCGCTGGAGGATAAGGGAATCTATGTGTCGGCGGGGGCGGCCTGCTCTGTCCATAAAAAGGTCAAAAGCGGCACGCTGGCCGCCATGGGCGTCGGCCCAAAAGAGCGGGAATCCGCCATTCGCTTCAGTTTCTGCGAGGAAACTTCCGAAGAGGAAATCCGCCTTTGCCTGCAGGCGCTGGGGGAACTGACGCCGATGCTGCGAAAATATGCCCGCCATTAAATATGGAAGGAGGAAGCCGATGGAATATCGCGCTTTTTTGATAAAATATGCAGAGATAGCGTTAAAGGGAAAAAACCGCTATCTGTTCGAGAATGCGCTGGTGGATCAGATTCGCCGGGCGTTGAAAAGAGTTGAAGGGGATTTTCATGTGCGCAAGGAACAGGGGCGGGTCTATGTGGAATGCCGTTCGGATTTCTATGATTACGAGGAATGCCTGGAGGCGCTGCAGCGGGTGTTTGGGATTGTGCGCATCTGTCCGGTGGTGATTCTGGAAGATGGGGGATTTGAACAGTTGAAAGCGGACGCGCTTGATTATATAGAAAAATTTTACCCGCACTGCAGTCAGACATTCAAGGTGAACGCCCGTCGGGCCAAAAAGTCCTACCCGCTGCAGTCCATGGAAATCAACGCCAAGCTGGGAGAGGCCGTGCTGGACGCTTTTGGCGGCATGAAGGTAGACGTGCACCACCCCGAGCTGATGTTAAATGTGGAAATCCGGGAGAAAATCTATATCTATTCGCAGGAGATCCCGGGGCCTGGCGGAATGCCGGCCGGGTGCAACGGCAAGGCCATGCTGCTGCTGTCCGGCGGGATTGACAGCCCGGTGGCCGGTTATATGATTTCCCGGCGGGGCGTGGCCATCGACGCGGCATACTTTCACGCGCCGCCCTACACCAGCGACCGCGCCAGGCAGAAAGTCGTGGATCTGGCAAAGCAGGTGTCCAAATACTGCGGCCCGGTGCGCCTGCACGTGGTGAATTTTACGGACATTCAGCTGTATATTTACGACAAGTGCCCCCACGACGAGCTGACCATTCACATGCGCCGCTATATGATGCGCATCGCGGAGCATTTTGCCGTGGAAAATAAATGCCAGGCGCTCGTCACCGGAGAGAGCATCGGGCAAGTGGCCAGCCAGACCATGCAGAGCCTGACCGCCACAAATCAGGTGTGCACCCTGCCAGTGTATCGGCCGCTGATTGCTTTTGACAAGCAGGATATAGTGGAAATCGCTGAGAAGATTGGCACCTACGAGACTTCTGTGCTGCCCTATGAGGATTGCTGCACGATTTTCGTGGCCAAGCATCCGGTGACGAAGCCGACCTTAAAATCCATTGAGAAATCCGAGCGGAATCTTAAGGAACGCATACAGGAACTAGTGGATCGGGCCATCGAGACGACGGAAATAGTGAAGATTGGATTTGATGCATAGAAATGAAGGTAACCGTTCAACTTGCGGCGGCGCACTGGCTGCGCAGGCAGCAGCCAGCAGTGTAAAATGGCCAAGAATCCGCCTCTTTGCCGCAGGCAAACT
>CAOJVE010000155.1 GCA_948444865.1 uncultured Lachnospiraceae bacterium | reverse complement strand
AAGAGTCCACCAGCCCCTGCGCCAGCAGCGAAACCACCGTCACAAGGGAACGGTCCCTCAAGGAAAGCTTATCCTCCCGGCTCCACACTTCTTTGAATAACACATCGTCGTTTAACTGGGCAAATTTCGGAGCGAAATCTCCCAGCCGCTCTCTGCCTGCCGTCTGTTTTACCATAATTCAATCCTCCTGTCTTTTCCATCCACAGATTTTCGGTGGACGAAACGTGTTTTTCTTTTGCCGCCGAAGCGGCGTTTTGAAACTTAGATCTCGCATCTCACGCGCCCAACAATCTTTTTACCTGGTTGAAAGCGATCTCATAGATGGACATGCATACATAGCCCACCTCCGCCTGTTCCATGGCTTCTTTTTGTTTCTCCGTCACCATCGTGTACGGATAGATCCCAAACATAAACGGAAAAAAAGAATAGATAAAGTCCTGCTTATCCTGCGCCGTCATTTCCTCAAAAAATTTATCCAGGCAGTTTCGGACCTCCGCCAGCGACTGGCCGTATGCCCTTTTAAAATCCGTCAGCCGCTCAATACGGCTGTTCTCCTCCATGTCGTAATGGTTCATGGAGAGGATCTTCAGCAAAGTTTTCCGCTCTTTAAGGGAATGCGCCAGCGCGTCGGCAAACGCTTCCGCTCCCATGGCCTCATGCTCCGTCCAAATCCGCCGCAGGCTTTCATTCCACCGTTCATACTCTTTTTGCAGCAGAGCCAAAAAGATCTCCTCTTTGGTCTGGAAGTAGTTATAAATAGAGGTTCGGGTAAAGGAAGTGGCGTTTGCGATTTCCTTCATGGTGATTTCTTTAAAACTCATCGTCTTGTATAATTCGGCGCAGGCCGTGATGATCTCATCTCTCCTGGCCGCCGTCCGTTCTTTTGACCCCTTTGGCATCGCGCTCCTCCCGCGCCGTCGGCTCGTATTCTGACACTATGTCAGTACATCTATTATAGGCGGACTCTGACATAGTGTCAATATTTTTTTGAAAAATTTTACGGTTTTATGCAAGGCAAAAAACCGTGCAAAACCATTCTGGAATTAAAAATCCGGTCATATGGTTAGTAGGGGGTGATACTTTTTGAAAATTCAATGGAAAAATCTGATTTCCTGCATTGCCATACCGCTTGCAGTCGGCGGTCTGTCCGCGCTTCTGACCCGGAACAGCATGGATGCTTTTGATTCCATCGCCAAACCGGACCTGACGCCGCCGGACTGGCTGTTTCCGGTTGTCTGGACGATCCTGTATATCCTTATGGGCATTGCGTCCTATCTGGCGCTTACATCCAAAAAACCAAACAACGCGGCCCTGACCGTATACGCCGTTCAGCTCGCATTTAACTTTTTCTGGCCCATCATCTTCTTCAATCTAAAGTTATATTTGTTTGCGTTTATCTGGCTTGTTCTGTTATGGCTGCTGATCCTCAAAACAGCCCTTCTATTCTATCAAATCTCAAAACCGGCCGGATATCTGATGATCCCATATCTGCTGTGGGTAACTTTCGCGGGCTACTTAAACTTTTCCATCTATCTGTTAAATTAACAACAGCCGTTGAGTTTCCGTTTTCCTAAAAAATCGGAAACCCAATGGCTGTTTTATTTTCATCGGTCAGTTTCTCTTCAACACGGATCAACTATTTCGCAACCGTCTGAAATATTTTTATAAAATTCTTCTCTGTTCTCGTCAATATTTTCAGCCAAAAGCAAAGCGGCGCGCTTTCGCTGCGACGGGGTCAATAATTTCTGTTTCTCCAAGGAGAAAAGGATTGCTTCCTGCACATGCAAAAAAAACGCGGCGCACTCCCGCTCGTCAAACGCGGGAACAGGCTCGCCCGCATAAACAAACTCTCTGTGTTTCATCTCCCAAACACCCCCTCACTTCCACAATATGCGTCAATGGCCGTACCATAGAACGCGCGGGAAAGCCCTTATCTTACCAGCGCATATTCCGCAACCGCCGCCTTCTTAAGCCGCGGATACCCGTCAATGGCAAGCCGCGCCAACGCCATCCAGTCGTCCACGTCGGAAGGCTCGGCAAATTTTACATTGTGTTTTGTGAGATTTTCCCTAATATTCTCCTCATGCAGACAGATTTCCAAGCTGCAGCGGGTAAAACTCCTTCGCCTCCCGGAATTTGGCCAGAGACGCCTTATACATCCCTTTGAAAACATCTGTAAACGCCTTTTTGTGAGCCGCCGCCTTTTTGCATAATCATGGACGGTCAGGCCAACGGTCTTTGTAAAAATCCGATGGGGTGATATTTGGAATCATGCAGCGGCGTAAGCGTCCCCCGCGCGTCTGCCGTTTGTTAGATATTTCTGGAACCGATCCGCGAAACGCCCAATGCAAAGCCCGTCCGGTTTTCATTTATTTTTCCTTTCTGAGAGAAATAAACCGATGATCGTAAGCCCGATTCCCACCACAGACCTGGCAAAGCGGAACATTTCCGCTGCTTCTGTGGGCACCGAAGAACTGGCACACCTGGAAATCGTCTCCACCATCGTTCACCAGCTGACCCAGAACCTGTCCATGGATGAAATCGAAAACTCTGGATTCGGCCCCTACTATATCGATCACACCATCGGCGTATGGCCCCAGGCCGCGGGCGGCGTCCCCTTAAACGCCTGCGAATTCCAGTCCAAGGGCGATCCCATCACGGACTTATTTGAAAACCTGGCCGCCGAGCAAAAAGCGCGTTCCACTTACGACAACATTCTGCGGGTGGTGAAAAACATGCCGGAAGTGGCCGATCCCATCCGTTTCCTGCGGGCGCGGGAAGTGGTTCACTTCCAGCGGTTTGGGGAAGCGCTGCGCTCCTTGCAGGAAGAACTTGACGCCAAAAACTTCTACGCCTTCAATCCCAGTTTCGATGCGCCGACCAAGTGTGAATAAGCCCATGGTGAAACTTCAGATGTCCAACGACCTGCGCCGGGCTATGCGCTGCCTCTTTAACGTGCCGCCCCAGGCATACGCCTTTATTGAAGGACGCTCCGACTGCCCGGACATATGGGGCGTCGCGCTTATGTACCCCTATCTGGACGGCACGCTATTCCTGGCGGAAATACAGGGGCTGCCCCAGAGCCTCGACCCCTGCGCTCCGGCGATCTACGGTTTTCATATCCACGAAGGGGATTCCTGCCGCTCCGATGCAAAAGAGCCTTTTCCCCAGACAGGCGCCCACTGGAATCCCGGCCACTGCCCGCACCCCTCCCACGCAGGGGATCTGCCGCCCCTGTTCGGCAGCTGCGGCTATGCGCTGTCGCTTTTTTACACCCGCGGCTTCATGCCGGAAGAAGCGGTAGGCCACACGCTGGTTATACACGCCATGCCCGACGATCTTAAGAGCCAGCCCTCCGGCGCCTCCGGTGAAAAAATCGCCTGCGGGGAAATCCTGGCAAATGAAGACGCAAGTGAAGACCTCCGATAAACAATATTTTCGGACGCCCGCCGCGATTGGCTGCGCGGCGGTGTCCGACAATCGAAAAAAATCATGAAAAAAGCTTGCAAAAACCTGAAAATCCCGTATCATAGAAGTATATAAAAAAAGAGAGGATTCACCGATGTTAAATAGAAATAAAAAACAGACAGCAACGCTTATAAAGGCTGTTTCCCAACTGGAAAAAGCCGATTACTCCAAAGAACCGGAACTGGAAAGCATGTATCAAAGACTGTGCAAGGGGCGGGAACAATTCGCGGCGGTTTTTGAAAAGAATATCAATGCGGTTATGAATATCAGCTCCCTGGATTTGACGATGCAGCACGAAACGGATAAGATCCTGGACATCTCCGAAGAGATCACCAAAGCCACCCAGACTATTTTCGGAAGCGCCCAGGACGGCCCTGCCATGGCCGGAAAATCCAGCAACCAGCACGAAGAGATGACCAACACCATCATTCAGGTAGCTTCCGAGACAGAGAACGTGTACCAGAAAATAAAAGCCGGCCAAGATGAGCTGACCAATATCCGGGATTTGTCCACCCAGACCATCGACACATCCCGGGAAATGCAAAAAGACATGGACGATCTGGCCCAGGTCATCAAACGCATGAGCAACGTCATCGCAGGGATCGACTCTATCTCCATGCAGACCAACCTGCTGGCGCTGAACGCTTCCACAGAGGCCGCCCGGGCCGGGGAAGCCGGAAAAGGATTCGCCGTGGTGGCCAACGAGATCCGCGGCCTGGCGGAAGAAACCCAGAAAATGACCAAAAATATGAACGACTTTGTGGAAAATATCATCAAGGCTTCCCAGAAGAGCATCGACAGCGCCACGAACACCATAACCTCCCTGGACTCCATGACGGACAAGATAAAAAACGTCTGGGATCTGACCGACGAAAGCCAGCGCCATGTCTCCAAAGTCAACGAGTCTATCAGCTCCATTGCCGCCGTCAGCCAGGAAATCAGCAGCTCCATGGCCGAGATGGAAAACCAGATCAAAAACAGCACAAGCTTTATGAACAATGTCAGTCACGCTTTGAAAAAAGCCGTAAAGCCTGTGGTCGAGATCGAGAAGACTCTGGACGCCAACCTAAAACAAATGGGAAACATGACGCAGGACGCGTTTTTCCACATGGAAAACAAAGAATTCGCCAGTTACATGAGCCGCGCCATCAACTCCCACCATGCCTGGCTCGGCAATCTGAAAAAAATGGTCGACGAGCGCAAAGTGACGCCTTTGCAGATGGATTCCTCCAAATGCGGCTTTGGCCATTTTTACTACGCCATAACGCCAGCCATACCGGAAGCTCTTCCCATCTGGAAAGGACTGGGACCCAAACATAAGCGATTCCACCAGTTTGGCCAGTCTGTGGTCGCCGCTTTGCAAAACGAAGACTACAGCAAGGCTTTGCAGATTTACCATGAGGCGGAATCTTACTCCAGAGAATTGATTTCTGATATGCAAAAAATACTGAGAATCGCAGAACAGTAACTGACCCATTTCACTGATTCAAAAATCTTAAGAAAGCAGGTAACAGATATGAGATCCTTTCCCGCTGCGCCTACCGTTCCAGCGCAAGAATATCATTTGATGCCCCTGGATAAAATTTCCGGCTTCGAGGTGCGCCCCGGACTCTATGAAATGAACGGGGCCACTGCCCTCTCCGCCAACGCCGTCAATTTCACCGTGCATTCCCGCAACGCCACTTCCTGTGAGCTGCTGCTTTTTCACAGAGAGGAAGACGAGCCCTTTGCCGTTCTTCCATTTCCGGACAACTACCGCATTGGGGATGTGTATTCCATGATCGTTTTCCACTTAAACGTGCAGGATTTTGAGTATGCCTATCGGCTGGACGGACCTTACGACCCGGAAAACGGCGTTATCTTTGACAAAACCAAAACCCTGCTGGACCCTTACGCAAAAGCCGTCAGCGGGCAGAGCGTCTGGGGACAGTGCCCCAATCGGCTGTCCCCTTACCATGGGCGGGTCGTTTTAAACAACTTTGACTGGGAGACGGCGGTGCGCCCGCTGCTTCCCATGCAGGATCTGATTATCTATGAACTGCACGTCCGCGGATTCACCATGCACGAATCCTCCGGCGTAAAACATCCGGGCACTTTTTCCGGCATCCGGGAGAAAATCCCTTACCTCAAGGAGCTAGGCGTGACGGCCGTGGAGCTGATGCCCATCTTTGAATTTGATGAAACCATGGGAATCCGGGAGGTGGACGGCAAAAAGCTCCTGGATTACTGGGGATACAACACCGTAAGCTTTTTCGCACCCAACACCAGCTACGCCGCCGAGGATGAATACAACCATGAAGGGTACGAGTTAAAATCCCTGGTAAAAGAGCTTAACGAAAACGGCATTGAAGTATTCCTGGACGTGGTGTTCAATCACACGGCGGAGGGCAATGAACAGGGTCCTTATTTCTGCTTCAAGG
>CAOJVE010000154.1 GCA_948444865.1 uncultured Lachnospiraceae bacterium | reverse complement strand
ATTGCGTTGATCTTATCCACTTCCGAGGAAGACGGACTGCTGCATTACAGCGCCGGAAACAGTTATCATGGCGGCTGGATGGGAAATCGTTACACGGAGTATTCAATTCAGGAAAATGAGCTGAGAGCCGTCAATGAAAATGGAACGGACACATTCGTATTAAATGAGGACGGTTCCATTACGGCGACGCTTTTTGATGCGTATAACAATGGAACTTACATATCCAATGACGATTACGACGAAACAGAGGAATATCCGAACGGATATCCCTGATAAAATTACGGGATAGGCAGAAATATGAAGGAAATGTTAAATTTATTACAAATAATAAAACCGAAATCAGGAAAATAAGAAGAAAAAATGAACGATTGAAGGACTGTCTGTAAAAATTAAAAACCGAAGGCTCAGGGATTTCCCTGAGCCTTCTGCATATTTTTCCGCGCGGTGGACAGCATCAGTTTGATGCGGTTTAGCTGGTTCACTTCGCTGGCCCCCGGGTCGTAGTCGATGGCCACGATGTTGGACTGGGGGTAGCGTCTGCGCAGTTCCTTGATGACTCCTTTTCCTACCACGTGGTTGGGCAGGCAGGCAAAGGGCTGGGTGCAGACGATGTTGGGCGTGCCGCTGTGAATCAGTTCCAGCATTTCTCCAGTGAGAAACCACCCTTCCCCGGTCTGGTTGCCCTCGGATACGATGGGGCCGGCCATTTTGGCCAGGTCCGCGATGTTGGCGGAAGGGGTGAAGTGGCGGCTTTTTCTGAACGCGTCGTTGGCCGCGCCGCGGACGCGGTCGATGCCCCAGATCGCCAGGTTGGCCATCTGCGCAGTCCGCTTTTTGGCGCCCAGGTGTTCCGCCTTAAAGTTCTGGTTATAGAAGCTGTAACTCATAAAGTCGATGAGATCCGGCACCACCGCCTCCGCGCCTTCTTTTTCCAGCAGCTCAGCCAGGTAGTTGTTGGCGGCGGGCAGGAATTTCACCAGGATTTCCCCCACAATGCCTACCCGGGGCTTTCTCTCGTGGGAGATGGGAATCTGGTCAAAATCCCGGATCATCATCCGGCATATTTTCTGGAATACCGGATAGGGGCAGTGTTTCTCGGAGAGGAAGCGGATGCAGCGTTTTTCCCATTTTCTGTGCATTCGGTTGACGGAGCCTTTTTTCCGCTCGTAGGGGCGCATCCGGTAGACGCATTTCATCAGGATGTCTCCGAACACCGCGCCGTATGTAAGCCGCATGATAAGCGGCAGGGTGATTTTGAATCCGGGGTTGCTCTCCAGGCCGCTTAAGTTGATGGAGATGACCGGAATGTGGGCCATGCCCGCTTTTTTCAGCGCCCGGCGGATGAACCCGATGTAATTGGAGGCGCGGCAGCCGCCGCCTGTCTGGGACATGATAATGGCCACTTTGTTTAAGTCGTATTTGCCGGATAACAGGGCCTGCATAATCTGCCCCACCACCATCAGGGACGGGTAGCAGGCGTCGTTGTTGACATATTTTAGGCCCACGTCCACGGCTTCTTTGTTGTCGTTTGGCAGCACCTGCAGGCAATAGCCGCAGGAGTTGAACGCCGCCTGCAAAATAGAAAAATGTATGGGCGACATCTGCGGACACAGAATGGTGTATTTCTGGCGCATGTCCTTGGTAAAAGGCCTTTTTTTGATGGCGGAGGGCCTTATTTTCCGCGCGCCTGTCTGTTGCTTTTTTACCCGGATGGCGGCGATTAGGGAGCGGATGCGGATGCGGGCGGCGCCCAGGTTGTTCACCTCGTCAATTTTCAGGCAGGTGTAAATCTTGCCGCTTTGCTCCAGGATTTCATGCACCTGGTCGGTGGTCACCGCGTCCAGGCCGCAGCCAAAAGAGTTCAGCTGGATCAGGTCCAGGTCGTCTCTGGTTTTCACAAAATTGGCGGCGGCGTACAGCCGGGTGTGGTACATCCATTGGTCGTTGACCCGCAAAGGCCGTTCCAGATCCTTCAGGTGGGAGATGGAATCCTCGGTGAGCACGGCCATGCCATAGCTGTTAATCAGTTCCGGGATGCCGTGGTGGATCTCCGGGTCAATGTGGTAAGGCCGCCCCGCCAGCACGATGCCGTGCCGCCCGGTTTCCTTCAGATAACGAAGGGTTTCCTCGCCTTTTCGCATCAGGTCCTGGCGGGCGAATTCAAGCTCCGTCCAGGCCGCCTGCGCCGCCTGGGTGACCTCCTGCCTCGGAATTTCCGGGAAAGCCTTTATAAGCCCTTTCGTCAGCACATCCAGACTGCCGAAGGACAAAAACGGATTGCGGAAATTAATGGAAGGGTCGCCGAGCTGCTCCACGTTGTTCTTGATGTTCTCCGGGTAGGAGGTGACGATGGGGCAGTTGTAGTGGTTTACCGCGCCTTCAAATTCCGTCCGTTCGTAGGGAATGCAGGGATAGAAGATGAATTTCACCCCTTTTTTCAAAAGCCAGGTCACATGGCCGTGGGCCAGCTTGGCCGGGTAGCATTCCGACTCGCTGGGAATGGATTCGATGCCCAGCTCGTAGACCTTCCGGGTGGAGGTGGGAGAGAGCACAACCCGGTATTTCAGCAGCGTGAAAAAGGTATGCCAGAACGGATAGTTCTCGAACATATTCAAAACCCTGGGAATCCCAATATCCCCCCGCACAGCCAGGTCCGGCGAGAGGGGCTCGTACCCGAAAATCCGCTTATATTTGTAGTCAAACAGATTGGGGATGTTGTCTTTGTTCTTCTGTTTGCCGATGCCCTTCTCACAGCGGTTTCCGCTGATGAACTGGCGGCCGCCGCTGAATTTGTTGATGGTCAGACGGCAGTTGTTGGTGCAGCCTTTGCAGTTGGCCATGGAGGTGGAATATTTTAAATTATGTATATTCTCGTAGGAGAGCATGGAAGTCTCCTTGGGCGCGTCGCCTTCGCTGAACCGCTCCCGGGCGATTAAGGCCGCGCCGAAGGCGCCCATGATGCCTGCAATGTCCGGCCGGATGGCCTGGCAGTCCGCGATTTTCTCAAAGCTTCTTAAAACCGCGTCGTTGTAAAAGGTCCCGCCCTGTACCACGATGTGTTTTCCCAGCTCCGTAGCGTCCGACACCTTGATTACCTTATATAAGGCGTTCTTGATGACGGAGTAGGCCAGCCCGGCGGAAATATCCGCCACTTCCGCCCCTTCTTTCTGGGCCTGCTTTACCTTGGAGTTCATGAAAACCGTGCAGCGGGTTCCAAGATCAATGGGATTTTGGGCAAATAAAGCCGCCTGGGCGAAATCCTCCACCGAATAGTTCAGGGATTTGGCGAAGGTTTCGATGAAAGAGCCGCAGCCGGATGAGCAGGCCTCGTTTAGCTGCACGCTGTCCACAGTGCGGTCTTTGATTTTGATGCATTTCATGTCCTGGCCGCCGATGTCCAGGATGCAGTCCACTTCCGGGTCAAAGAAGGCGGCGGCGTAATAGTGTGAAACCGTTTCCACCTCGCCCTCGTCCAGCATCAGCGCCGACTGGATCAGCGCTTCGCCGTATCCGGTGGAACAGGAATAGGCGATGCGAGCGTCGTCGGGCAGGCGCGCATAGATTTCTTCCATGGCCCGGAGGGTCGTCGCCAGAGGACTGCCGTCGTTGTTGCTGTAAAAAGAATACAAAAGACTGCCGTCTTCGCCCACCAGAGCCGCCTTTGTGGTGGTGGAGCCCGCGTCAATGCCCAAAAAGCAGTTTCCCTGGTAATCGGAAAGCGTCCTGGTCTTCACATGGTAGCGGGACTGCCGCGCATGAAAGGCGTCGTAATCTTTCTGGGACGAAAAAAGAGGCTCCATGCGGGCCACCTCGAAGTCCATCTGAATGGTTCCCGCCAGTCTTTCTTCCATGGAAGCCAGGGTGTTGGTCACGGACAGATCCGCGTTTAAGGCGGAGCCGATGGCCGCGAACAGGTGGGAATTTTCCGGCACGATGGCATGCGCTTCGTCCAGGTTTAAGGTGCGGATAAACGCTTCTTTTAGTTCGGACATGAAATGCAGCGGTCCCCCCAGAAAAGCCACATGGCCCCGTATGGGCTTGCCGCAGGCCAGGCCGCTGATGGTCTGGTTCACCACCGCCTGGAAAATGGAGGCCGACAAGTCCTCCCGGGTGGCGCCTTCGTTGATGAGGGGCTGGATGTCGGATTTGGCGAAAACGCCGCAGCGGGCCGCGATGGGGTACAGCGCCTTATAATCCCTGGCGTAATCGTTTAAGCCGGCCGCGTCGGTCTGCAAAAGGGAGGCCATCTGGTCGATGAAGGACCCGGTGCCCCCGGCGCAGATGCCGTTCATGCGCTGTTCGATGTTGCCGCCCTCAAAGTAAATAATTTTGGCGTCCTCGCCGCCCAGCTCAATGGCCACGTCCGTTTGCGGCGCGGCTTCCTGCAAAGCGGCGGACACGGCGATCACTTCCTGGACAAATGGAACGTTTAGATGCTTGGCCAGCGTCAGTCCGCCGGAGCCGGTGATCACGGGACTTACGGTCTGTTCCCCCAGTTCCTGCCGGGCTTTGCCCAAAAGCTGGGAGAGAGCTTCTTGTATATTTGCATAATGCCGTTTGTAATCGGCAAATAAAAGTTCATGGCTTTCGTCTAAAACCGCGATTTTAACCGTGGTTGAACCAATATCGATCCCAAGCGTAAGGTTTTGCATAAATAATTCTTCTCCTTCCTGAGATTGTTGTGTGGATTCCTCGTAACATTATACGACAGCAATTTTCAAAATACAACTTATAAAATATGTAAAATCTTTTTGAATCCATTTATCCAAACTTTACGCCGGGCGGCTTGCCATTCACCGGGGGTTAGGGTATACTGTATAAAACGGTTTTCATGCGGGAAAATCAAAGAGGGATGGAGAAAAAATGAGAGAGGAAAAGAAAAGCGATTTGCACGAACGGTTTGCGTTCAGGAATATCCGGTCAGAGGAAGGGGAGCAGGCGGCCGCCATTGAGCAGGCCTGTTTTCCTCCCAAGGAGGCGTGCACGAAAAAGATGATGCTAAAACGGGCGGCGAAGGCGCGGGAATTATTTTTGGTGGCGGAGGACAGGCGCACGGGCCGGATAGCGGGATTTCTCACGGGAATTGCCACAGAAGAAGAGTCCTTCCGGGACGAGTTCTTTCTGAACGCGGATCTGCATGATCATCAGGGCCCCAATGTGATGCTTTTAAGCCTGGCGGTGCTGCCTGCGTATCGCGGGCAGGGGCTGGCGCGGGAGATTATGCGTAATTACTTAAAGCGGGAGCGGGAAAATGGCCGGCGGCGCGTTTTGCTGACCTGCGTGGAATCGAAGGTGAAGATGTACGAGAAGATGGGATTTCAGGATGCGAAGATTGCCAATTCCTCCTGGGGCGGGAATCAGTGGTATGAGATGAGCTGCGTCGTAAACCCATTTGACGAGGAATCCTTGCGGGAGGGAAAATCATGACCAATGAAAAAGTGTACCAGATGGATTTTTCAAAGATTTATCATCTGCTGGCGGACAAGGCCATGAAAAAAGGCCGGACGAAGGAGGAAGTGGATACGGTCATCCGGTGGCTGACCGGGTACAGCCAGAGTCAGCTGGAAGAGCTGATTGAAAAATCCATGCCTTATGGGGAGTTTTTTCAGAAAGCGCCCCAGCTAAATGAGAACAGGCTTCTGATCAAAGGCGTGGTCTGCGGCGTAAGGGTGGAAAACGTGGAGGAGCCGCTGATGCGGGAAATACGCTGTCTGGATAAGCTGATCGATGAGCTTGCCAGGGGCAAATCCATGGATAAGATACTGCGCAAATGAGAATGCTCCATAAGTTTTTTATGCGTCCGCAAAGCCCGGCGGAAGATAAAGGGCGGCGAATTAGTAACTTGACGGAAGTTTTAGAATGCACTATAATACTTCTATCAGCATGAGGATTGCTATTTTGGAGAACAGGCATGATAAAGAGTATGACTGGTTTTGGCCGGGCGGAGGTTTTGGACGAAAACCATAAATTTACCATAGAATTAAAGACGGTGAATCACCGGTATCTGGATTTAAGCGTGCGGCTGCCCCGACAGCTTGGTTTTTTTGAAACGGCTGT
>CAOJVE010000153.1 GCA_948444865.1 uncultured Lachnospiraceae bacterium | reverse complement strand
GCTTTACGAGCAGGGCGGTTACGACAGCGTTCTCTCGGCGGTCCGCCAGAAACGGTTTACCTGGAGAAAAGACGGTGAGGGGAACTGCGTTGCGTCCAATTACGATTACAGCCGTCGGCCCAGGCGGCAGGAATTTGACGGTTTTCTGGTGGAAAACGGCGCTTTTTATATCACTTCGGCCCAGGCGTTTCAAATGAGCCGGTGCCGCCTGTCCGGCCGAGTCGGCATTTATGAAATGGCGCAAGAGGCCTATTATGAGATAGACGAGCCTTCGGACTGGGTGATTGTTGAAAACCTGCTGAAGAGAAGGGAAAAGGAGAAAAAGACGGCGGGCGGGGGCGGGCCTGTGAAGCTGCTGCTGACGGATTGCGACGGCGTTCTTACCGACGGGGGGATGTATTATTCGGAAACGGGGGATGAATGTAAAAAGTTCAATACAAAGGACGGCATGGGTCTGCAGCGCCTGAAGGAAGCGGGCGTCAAACGGGGCGTCATTACTGGGGAAGACACGCAGATCGTGGCAAACCGCGCCCGTAAGCTGGAGTTGGATTATCTCTATAAGGGGGTAAAAGACAAGCTGCCTATCCTGCGGGAAGCGGCGGAAAAAGAGGCGATTCCTTTATCCCAGGTGGCCTATATTGGAGATGACTGCAATGATCTGGAATGTATCCGTTCGGCGGGGGTTGGCATTGCCGTTGCCGACGCCATTGAGGAGGTAAAAGAAGCGGCGGATTATGTTCTCAAGGCCAAAGGCGGCCATGGCGCCGTCCGCGAAGCGGCAGAGTGGATTTTGAATCACAACCAATCATACAAGGGGGAAGCTTTTTAAGCCCCCTCCATATATGCAACCATAGAATTTACGGCCCGTTTTGCCTCTTCCACTGCGGCCACGACCGTGCTGGGGCCGTGCACCACGTCGCCGGCGGCGAACACGCCTTCGCAGGTGGTCATTTGGCGCTCGTCCACGATCAGAAGGCCCTTGTCAGAGCCTTTCAGTCCTTTGGTGGTCAGGATCAGTTTGTTCTTTGGCCCCTGGCTGATGGAGATGATGGTGGAATCGGCGTAAATCAATTCGGTTTTGTCTTCGTATCCAATCACGTTGTCGTCTTCATCGAAGATGGATGTCTTAAATACGGGGCCCTGGGGCGTGATACGCTCGATGGCTTTTCCATAAATAAATTCCGCGCCTTCCAAACGGGCGTAGGACATTTCATGGGAGCTGGCGGCGGCTTCTTTGCCCCGGGCGAACAGCATGGCTTTCTTCGAGCCCCGCCGCAGCGCCGTTCTAGCCACGTCCATGGCCGCGTTTCCCATGCCGATGACGGCGACGGTCTCCCCCAGGTTGTAGACGGAAGGGTCCGCCAGATAGTCCAGGCCAAAGTGGACGTTGCCTAAGCTTTCTCCGTGGATGCCCAGGGTCTTGGGCCGCCAGACGCCGGTTCCGATGAACACGCAGGCGTAACCGTCCCGGAACAGGTCTTCGATTTTTAGGGCGCCGCCGATGGTTGTGTTGGGGCGGATCTGGATGCCCATTTCCAGCATTTTGTTTTTGTAGCGGATGAGGATGGATTTGGGAAGCCTGAATTCGGGGATTCCGTACTGGAGGATGCCGCCGATTTTTTCTTTGGCTTCGAAGATGGTGACGCCGTAGCCTTTTTTTGCCAGGAGCATGGCGGCAGTCATGCCTGCGGGGCCGCTGCCGATGACAGCCACATTTTTGCCTGTCTTGGCGGGAGCCTTCCAGGTCATGCGGTCTAAGTAAGCGTCGGATATGAAGTTTTCCACGCTGGAGAAGTGAATGGGGTTGCCCTTTTTTCCGAGGACGCAGTGGCCGGCGCACTGCATCTCATGGTTGCAGACGGCGGAACAGATGACGGACAGGGGATTGTTCTCGAAAAGGATTTCCCCCGCCTCCATCAGTTTGTTTTCTTTGAAAAGCTGTATGATCTGCGGTATGGGCGTATGGGCAGGGCATCCCTGCTGACACCTGGGTTTCTTACAGTTCAAGCACCGGCTTGACTCATCCATAATATGCAAGGCCATTTTTCCCGATTCCTTTCTGAAAAATTTATTTTCTGGGATTAGGGTGGCCTTTTTTGAAAAATTTTATGCGCGGTTTATTTCGCAGCCGCGGCATTTCGGCGGCAGCCGGTCGTCGGGGAGCGCGTCCAGGGCCGGACGGATGGAGCAGATGGCCTGGGCGGAGATGCCTTCTCCCCGGCCGGTAAATCCCAGCCGTTCTTCCGTGGTGGCTTTTACGTTCACCTGGCCGGGATCCAGAAAAAGGGCGGTGGCGATGTTTTCTTTCATCTGGGGAATGTAGGGGGCCATTTTCGGCTGCTGGGCGATGATGGTGGCGTCTATGTTTTCGATGATATAGAGGTGTTCCTCCAGCATTTGTCCCACCCGCGCCAGAAGCTTTAAGCTGGATATGCCCCGGTATTTTTCTTCAGTGTCTGGAAAATGCACGCCGATGTCGCCCAGGGCGGCGGCGCCTAAAAGCGCGTCCATGATTGCGTGGAGCAGCACGTCCGCGTCGGAGTGCCCCAGCAGACCTTTTTCATAGGGGATTTTCACGCCGCCTAAAATTAAATCCCGGTCCGGCTCCAGCCGGTGCACGTCGTAACCAATTCCTGTCCGCATGTCTTTGCCCTCCTTTTATTTTTGGCCATAGTAGGCGCCTGCGCCGTGTTTGCGGAAATAGTGTTTGTCCTGCAGCTCCTGGGGCGCGGACTGCGCCTGGGGATTTAAGATTTCACAGCGGGCGGCCATTTTTGCCACTTCTTCCAGCACCACGGCGTTATGCACCGCTTCGTTGGCGTCTTTGCCCCAGGCGAAGGGCCCGTGGTTTTTGCAGAGGACGCAGGGGACCGCCTCTACGTCGGCGTTCTTGAAGTATTCCACGATCAATCTTCCCGTGTTGGCTTCGTAGTCTTCCAGCTCTTCCTTGGTCAGATTGCGCACGCAGGGAACTTCCCCGTAAATGTAGTCGGCGTGGGTGGTTCCGTAGCAGGGGATGCCTCGCCCGGCCTGCGCCCAGCTGGTGGCCCAGGGGGAGTGGGTGTGCACGATGCCGCCGATGGACGGAAACGCTTTGTACAGTTCGCAGTGGGTGGCTGTGTCGGAGGAAGGATTCAGGTCGCCTTCGATGCGGTTCATGCACAGATCCATGATGACCATGTCCTCCGGTTTCAGTTCTTCGTAGGCCACGCCGCTGGGCTTGATGGCGAAATAGCCGGTTTCCCGGTCTATGGCGCTGACGTTTCCCCAGGTGAACGTCACCAGACCGTGTTTGGGGAGCGCCATGTTGGCTTCGTATACTTTTTGCTTGAGTTCTTCTAACATGCTAGTTTCCTTTCCTGAGTCATAGGCGCCCGGAAATTCTCAGCCGCTCTGCGGCGAAAGGTTCCGGGCGCATAAAATTACTGCAGCAGATGGTCTACCGCCGCCCGCTCGATGGCAAGGCCTTCGGTGTACCGTTCCATGAATTTCTCGTATCCGGCCACGTCGGCGGGGTCTGGTTTTTCTTCCATGCCCGCGTCCCCGGAAAATACGTTTTTCTCCAGATAATCTTCCACGGATTCACCGTCTTTTCTATTCTTCATATAGGAAGCCAGAAGCGCGATGCCCCAGGCCCCGCCTTCCCCGGCGGTTTCCATGACGGACACGGGGGCCTGTACGGCGGCGGCTAAGATTTTCTGCGCCACGCCTTTGGTCTTGAAGATTCCGCCGTGGCCGGTGATCCGGTCTATTTTTACGTTTTCCTTATTCAGGATTTTCATACCTGTATTTAAGGCGCCGAATGTGGTGAACAGGTGGGCGCGCATGAAGTTGGCCAGGTTGAATTTGCTCTCCGGTGAGCGGACGAACAGCGGCCGGCCTTCCTCAAAGTTGGTGATGTGCTCTCCTGAGAAATAGCAGTAGGACAGCAGACCGCCGCAGTCCGGGTCGCCTTCCATGGCTTTTTTATACAGCGTGCCGAACAGCTTGTCCATGTCTGCGTCCATGCCGAAGGCGTCGGCAAATTCCTTGAACAGGCCCACCCAGGCGTTCAGATCCGATGTGCAGTTCTGGCAGTGCACCATGGCCACCGGGTCGCCGGAGGGCGTAGTCACCAGGTCGATCTCCGGGTAATGGCGGGAAAGGTCTTTTTCCAGCACGATCATGGCGAAAACGGAAGTCCCCGCCGATACGTTTCCGGTGCGCACGCCCACGCTGTTGGTGGCGGCCATGCCCGTGCCTGCGTCGCCTTCCGGCGGGCACAGAGGAATACCGGCTTTCAGATGTCCGCTCACGTCCAGAAGCTTCGCGCCCTCTTCGGTGAGGGAGCCCGCGTCTTCTCCGGCCACCAGCGTCTTCGGGAAAATATCCAGCATCTTCCAGGGATAATTATACTCTGCCACCAGTTCGTCAAACTGTTCCACCATTCTGGCATGGTAGGTTTTGGTGTTTGAGTCGATGGGGAACATACCAGATACCTGGCCGATGCCAACGACCCGCTGTCCGGTCAGTTTCCAGTGCACGTAGCCGTCCAGGGTGGTCATATAGTCGATGTCTTTCACATGCTCCTCACCGTTTAAAATCGCCTGGTACAGATGGGCGATGCTCCACCGCTGGGGAATGTGGGGCCCGAACAGAGCGGACAGCTTCTCGCAGGCCGGCTCGGTGATGTTGTTTCGCCAGGTGCGGAAAGGAACCAGAAGCTTTCCTTCTTTATCGAAAGGCATGTAGCCATGCATCATGGCGCTGAAGCCGATGGCGCCGATTGTCTCCAGGGTCAGGCCGTATTTCGCCTGTACGTCCGCGGCCATCTTGCTATAACTGTCCTGCAGGCCCGTCCATACGTCTTCCAGCGCGTAAGTCCAGATGCCGTTCTCCAGCCGGTTTTCCCAGTCGTGGGCGCCCGACGCGATGGGCGTGTTGTCTTCGCCTACCAGCACGGCCTTGATCCGGGTAGAGCCGAACTCAATGCCCAGTGCGGTATTGCCATTTTGGATTGATTTTTTGATGTCTTCCATCCCCATAGTCATATTTGAAATTCCTCCTGTCTTAAAAAGGCATATAAACATACATCTTATACGTTTATCATAATACTCTTTTGGGGGTGCGTCAACAATTCTTTCCTTATATTGTAAGCTCAAAGAGGTTGTATTATTGTCGGGTTATGGGATATATGATATGGTTGTGTTGTTGTCCAATCAATACCCGGCAACGGGAAGAGGCGTTTAGTGTGGAAATCGCAATCCCTTTTTGCTACGGACGCTATAGCATATGGGTTTTCGGAATGCGCCGCGCATTTTTCAAATCCGATACTGCCCAAAAATCTGCCGGACAGTCTGGTACAGATGGGGCTTTAACTCGTTCAGAGAAACCGGCTGGTCGTACAGGACGGCGTTGTAACTGGACCCACTGATCAGCTCCAAAATCAGATACATCATAAGTTCAGGTGACCGATACGCGTACTGGGCTTTGGAAAGCATGGATTCATAAATGGCAAAGATGGAAGGGGCGTCCGGTTCCGGGGTAAAAAGGAGGAAATTTTTGAAAAATCCCCAGCTCAAGTGTTTGGACAGCAGAGTCACCAGATTGTGATTGGCGGTGAACTGGTTCAGGATATGGTCAATGATGAAGAGGACCTGCTCTTCAAAGTCTGTTTTTTCCGCATGGGTCTGAAGCGCTGTGTAGGCGTTTAGGAACACCTGATTGGCTTTTCGGGAGATCAGGTGGTTGCGGATATCGTATTTATCCTTGAAGTACAGGTAGAAAGTGCCTTTGGCCACCCCCGCGTCCTTTACGATGTCCGAGATGGAAGTCTTGTGAAATCCGTTGTTGATAAAAAGAGAAAAAGCGGAATCCAGCAGAGAAATCCTTTTTTGTTGTTTGTTGTAATCGATTTTGTTCATGGGCAAACCTCTTTTCTTGTATGTCTTCATTATAATGTGCGGTCAGCCAAAAATCAAACCATGATTTTTCACAAATAAAGGAATGACTTTTAGTCACTTTTTTTACGAAATACATATTGACTATAAGTCATTTCTGATGTATTACATAGTATAGAAAATGACTTTCGGTCATACATATAAAAAAGTCGATTGCAAAAGGGCGGTCGGCGCAATATAGAAAGTGGGAAAAGGG